>NZ_CP121196.1:4412111-4727261 GCF_039994875.1 Telmatobacter sp. DSM 110680
CGCCTACGAATTCCACGAGCCCGGTGCCCACCAGATTTCGGACACCTTCCACGTCAGACATGATGCGCGCTACTAAAGTGCCGGTCCGGTTCTCGTCGTAGTAAGCAACAGACAACAATCCAACATGCCGTTGCACTTGGCGTCGCATCTCGGCAATCAGCCTTTGGCCGGCTTTCGAAAGCAATTGCGTCAATGAGAAAGACGTGATTGCCTGAACGATCATCGCGGAAAAGACCAGAGCGATAATCTTTGGCAGCAGTTCAGGATGGGGATTGGTCGGCGAAAGAACCTTGTCCAGCAAAGTCTTGGATGTATAAGGAAGCACCAATCCTGCAACGCGGTTGACGGCCATCAGTGCCATCCCCGCAACCAGTAGACCTTTACGTGGCGCTATCAGCGCCTTGATCTCCGGCCAAAGTGCCTTGAGATTCGGCTTGCGCTTCGGCACCTCGGTTGCGCGAGCCCGAGCGCTGCCACCACGCGGCGACCTCTCCGCGCTGTGTGCCAACCCCATTCCACCGCCGCGCATTGTGCTCATCTGTTAAACCTTCCCCGAACGGCGCGCGGCAATAAAAGACCGCACGCACAAGACCACGTAAAGCAGCAACAAACCAGTCATTGTCAGCTTTGAGGCCAGCGCAATCTCATCTAGTTGAAGTCCCGCAGACTTTGCATGCACATACCCGCGAACAGCTTCGATTGCCCCGCCGACGAAACCAACAAGCCCGATTGTCACGTTGATGTGCATAAAGAGTTTGCGTCGAGACTCGCTCGGGCTGATTGCTAACAAGCCGCCTACTCCCAGCGCGACGCCAAACCACGTGGGAATTAGCGCCGTCACGTGCTGGGCGCCCGTCCCAAAATATCCGGCCAGACCAAGTGCAATTGAAAGAAGAGCAAAGACCAGTGTGACTTTTGCCAAGCAAAAACCTCTCCTTGAGGCTGAGGTCAAGAATACCAGTCTTGTAGATGCCGGTCAGTGCCGTCTTGATTCCGAGAATCGGTTTAGCTAGCGTTGAATACGCGCCGAAGCACCCTGCGCAAACGCCCGCACCTGATCGAGAGTCGCCATGGTTGTATCGCCCGGGAACGTGGTCAACAGCGCTCCGTGCGCCCACCCCAGCTTCAGGGCATTTTCAGGTGATTCGCTGCTTAACAGCCCATAGATGAATCCAGCCGCGAATCCATCCCCGCCGCCTACGCGATCCAGTACTTCCAGTTCTGCAGTGGGAGCGGTAAAGGTTTTGCCCCCGATCCACGCCACCGCGCTCCAGCTGTGCCGGCTGGTGGAGTGAACCTCGCGCAAAGTCGTCGCCACGATCTTAACGTGCGGCAACTTCTTAACAACCTCGTCCATCATGCCGAAAAATACGCTGGGATCGAGCTTCGACTTTGCCGCCACTTCCGGCCCTGGAATGCCTAATCCCTTTTGCAGGTCTTCCTCGTTCCCCACGAGCACGTCTACATTCTCGACGATTCGTGCGATGGTCTCGACCGCGCGCTTGTCCCCGCCATGAATCTTCCAAAGCTTCTCGCGGAAGTTCAGGTCGAATGAAGTAACCGCGCCTGCAGCCTTCGCTTCCCGCATCATCTCCGCGGCAAGTTCCGCTGTCGTTGCAGAGAGGGCCGCAAAGATGCCGCCGCTATGAACCCAGCGCACACCTCCGGCAAAGATCGCCTTCCAGTCGAAGTCTCCCGGCTTCAGGCGAGCGGCCGCTTCGTTGGCTCGATTGTAAAAAACTACCGGTCCCCTCAAACCAAACCCGCGATCGCTATAGACAGTCGCCATGTTCGGGCCGGAGACGCCATCATGCTTGAAGTGCTTGTAGATCGGCTTTACACCCATCGCGAGCACGCGCTCCGCGATGAGATCACCAATCGGGTAGTCCGACATCGCCGAAGCAATTGAAGTCTTGAGCCCAAAGCAATTTGAAAGATTCGCAGCAACATTAAACTCGCCACCGCTTACATGAATGTGGCATTCCGTTGCCTTTCGAAACGGGATAATCCCCGGATCGAGCCGATGCACCAGCGCTCCCAGCGAAAGAAAATCTATCGCGCCATCGTTAGGAATCTTCAAGTCATCGGCCATGTTCTCATCGCTCCTCTGCATCCCGTCCGCTACGTCCGATCGGCTGAAACTTCTATGCTCCCAGTGACTGCTTCACATCTGCAACGACCTGCTCAGGCGTCCACTCGTTTCCCTGATAGAACTTCAACACTTTTCCATCCCGACCGATCAGCGTTGTTGACAAAGTGTGCGTAATCGTACCGTCTGACGCATCGGTCATCCCCACGTTGAAGAACTTTGCCATCTCTGTCAACACCGGCTTCTCTGGCACCGCAAAGTCCCAATGCGCAAATGCAGTCGGCGCGTCCGTTCCCATGTACTGCTCACCGTACGCTTTCAGCCGGTCCGGGGTATCGTGCTCCGGATCGAAGCTCACGCAGACCAGATGCATCTTACCCTTAAGTGCCGGATCAGCGGCAAGCTGCTTGTCAATTACCGCAAAATTCCGCGTCACCAGAGGACAGAAATTCGGCAATGGGCATCGCGTGTAGATGAAAGTGATGAGGAGTTCTTGGCCACGAAACTGGTTCAGGTGTATCGCCCGCCCATCCTGATTGCGCAGTTTGAAATCGGGCACCGCATCGCCCCCAGCCGGAACGTGATAGATCACAGCGGGTCTGTAATCGGGCCTGCCCTGGGCAACAATAACGATATGATCCAACAGCACCGTGGCATCGTCGCCCTGCGATACCAGAACATCAGCGGTAATGACGTCGCCGGGGTGCAGCTCGCTGAGGATGCTCGCATCCTTCAGCTTGTAGGGCATCGTCATCGCATCCATATAACCGGGGATCGCGTCGTGGTTCAGCGTGACTTCGCCGGTCGAAGGATTGGTGGACATCACCTTACCACGCAATTTGTAGACTTTGTAGGAAGAGGTCTGCGCGGAATCTGCCACCCCGTTCTGCTGGCGATGGCACCCTGAAAATAGCGCTGTTCCGATAACTACACAAACAAACAGTTTCCGTATCACCCCTTAGTTTACAACCTGCCATGTTTCCCACAGACTCCACGCGTTTCGCTCGGTCGCGCAAGGGCGTATAACGCAGATATGGGCACTCAATTAGGGGCCGAACTCGACGCATGGTTGCGCGAAGGCGGAGTTATGGTCGCCTCGAGCGACCGTGCGGCCCGCGCACTGCAGGCCGATTTCCATCGCCGACGCCGTGTCGAGGGGCTATCTACGTGGCCAATGCCCAACATTGTTGACTGGAAGACCTTTGTCCGCACCGCATGGGAAGAGCGCAACCTCGACGGGCGTATTCTGCTCAACTCCGCGCAAGAGCAATCCATCTGGGCGCAGATCATCCACAGCGACAAGCATCTGCCGACCATGCTCCCGGCTTCAGTCCGCCGCCTCGCCTCCATGGCGATGGAAGCCCACGATTTGCTTTGCTCCTACGCGCCCCAGTTCCTACGCAAATCTTCGCGCGTCAGTTGGGATCAAGACGCAGGAGAGTTCGGCAAATGGCTGGCCTCTTTTGACGACCACTGCGCTAAAAACAGCCTGATCAGCCCCAGTCGCCTGCCGCTGGAATTAATTGCCCAATTGATGGATGACTCATCAGGTCGATCACCACTGTGCATTGCCGGCTTCGATCGCCTGGTTCTAACGCAACGCCGGCTCTTCGACGCATGGGGTCCTTGGAAACAATTTACGTTGCAAGATACGACTGCGCACCCGAGTTTCTATTCCGTTCGCGATGGCCGGACTGAACTTGAATCCTGTGCCTGGTGGTGCCGCGAACAACTCGCATCGAACCCACACAAGCGTCTGCTCGTGGTTACGCAGGACCTATCCCAGAGGCGCGGCGAAATCGAACGCGCCTTCCTTCGTTTCAAGGATGGTGACGCGCGGCAACCGTTTGAGTTCTCGCTGGGAATCGCTCTAACTTCAGTTCCACTCGCGCGCTCCGCCCTGTTGCTACTGCGTTGGCTTGGCGATGCACTGGATGAAAACGAAATCGATTGGCTCCTCGCAAGCGGTCTCGCGGCGACGCCGGATGAATCTGCGGATCTGCAGGATTACATGCGCAGACTCCGCAGTCGCGACTTGCAGCGCATGCAATGGTCTCTCGAAGCATTTCTGAACCAAACTCGATCCGGACTTTCGTTGCCGCTCCAGTGGACTCAACGGACGCTCACTGCCCAGCGCAGCCTGAAGCAATCGGGCAATTTGCAGAATCCCATCGACTGGGCAGATACCGTTCCGCACCTGCTCGAGACAATAGGCTGGCCAGCCGAGAAATCCCAAAGCAGTGTCGCGTTTCAGGCGCAGCGTCGCTGGCAGCAGGCATTGGATACTGCCGGTTCATTGGGCTTCGATGGCCGCCGTATCGACTGGTGCGAATTTCTCAGTGAACTTCAGCGCGCAGCCGACGAGTCGCTGTTTGCGCCGCAGTCCATCGATGCGCCTATCCAGATCGCGGGACCTGCCGAATCCGCCGGACTTACTGCCGACGCCATCTGGTTCCTTGGTGCCGACGACGACTCTTGGCCTGGGAGCTCGGCGATGCATCCCTTCCTGCCTCTTCACGTGCAACGAGATTCCGCAATGCCACACTCCTCCCCGCAACTGGACTGGCAATTCTCTTCCGCCATCACCCAACGTCTGCTTGCCTCGGCAGCTGAAGTCCATTTCAGTTGTGGGTTGCAGAGTGAAGAAGTGGAGACCAGTCCCTCGCGCCTCATCGCGCAGATTGCGGGCAAGCCACAGGCCCTACCCGCGTGGATGGCACCGCCGCCCTTCGACCCACCCATCGCCAAGCCTTTTCCCGATTCAAGCCGCGTTACCTTCTCTCAACATCGTCTCCACGGCGGAGCAAGCGCTCTTTCTGCGCAGTCGCAGTGTCCGTTCAAAGCGTTTACCACTGCGCGTCTCGATGCGAAGTCATGGGATGCCGCAGAGTTTGGACTGACCGCCAAGCAGCGCGGGCAGCTTCTTCACGATGTTCTTCACTCGGTGTGGTCGGGTCCACCGCGTGGCATCAGAACCCACTCCGATTTGATCGCACAAGCCGATCTCGTTTCTTTCGTCCGCAATCACGTTCGCAATGCTTTGCGGAAAAAAGTTCCCGACGCGGTTCGCGAACGGATGCCGGCACCTTATCTTGACCTCGAAGAAACACGCCTGGTTCGCCTCGTCACGGAGTGGCTAAAATTCGAATCTACGCGCGTTCCGTTCACGGTTGAAGAAACGGAAGCCGTTCGCACCGTTACGATCGCCGGACTGGAAATGAACCTTCGCCTCGATCGAGTTGACCGACTCATCGATGACTCTCCGCTGGTCATCGATTACAAGACTGGCACTGTTGATCCGAGGTCGTGGGAGCCGCCGCGACCGGACGATTTGCAGTTACCTCTCTACAAGGTTCTCGGGCTTGAGCCGATGCAGCCGTCCCTATTTGATAGCTACGGGGGTCCTGCCAGCGGAGGTTTGGTTTTTGCCAAGGTCCGTCCCGGCGACACGTGCTTTGCAGGCCGCGTTGCCGACGCTGTGAAGACGATCGATCCGAGTCTCACCGGAAAGAGCACCCTGGTCAAACGAAAGCTCACGGGCTTGGACGAATCGAATTGGAAGGAATACATCATTCGAATGGCCAAGGACTTCATCGATGGCCACGCCGAAGCCGATCCACGCGACTATCCAAAGACTTGCGAGCGCTGCGGGCTTCAGTCTGTCTGCCGAATCCAGGAACCCGAAAACCGAGCACGCCTTCAAGGTGAAATGAAGGAGGACGATGATGAAGGCTAGCTTGGTGCCCTCCGCTCCTCCTGATCAGGCGCAACGCATCTCAGCGCTCGATCCGCAACGCTCGATTCTCGTTCAGGCACCCGCAGGTTCGGGCAAGACTGATCTGCTTACCCGCAGATTCCTGCGTCTCCTCACAGAGGTTGACGATCCAATTCAGATCGTCGCCATAACTTTCACGCGGGCAGCGGCCGCCGAGATGCGCCATCGCATTCTCTCCGAACTTGAGAAAGCGGCTGGTCGCGCAACGTCAGACCAAGTCCACGACGAATTTTCCATGGAATCCCTTGCCGACCGAGCGCTAGCGAGGTCGCATAGCTTTGGCTGGCAGTTGCTTGACCTCACATCGCAACTGCGCATCTCCACGATTGATTCCTTCTGCCGCGAACTTGCAATTCAACAGCCGATATATTCCGGCGTTGGCAATAATCTGCAAATCAACGAGAGGCCCACCGATCTCTATCGACGCGCCGCGCGCCTCACTCTCAACAAGCTGGGAGACTCCCACCAGCCGGAACTAAGCGACTCAATCAGGGACCTGCTCCTCTGGCGCGACAACGGCTGGAAGGAGTTGGAAGAGCTCTTAGTCAAAATGCTCGCTCAGCGTGATCGCTGGATGCACAAATTCGTGCTGAGCCAGGAACCAGACTGGAATGAAATTCGCGAATGGCTCGAACGTCCGTTCGGCAACGCTGTTCGCTCCTCAATCGCAACCCTGACTCAACTTCTCAATCAGGTTCCCGGCGCGTGCGATGAAGCGCTTGAACTCGCACAATTCGCTTGCGAGCACGGCAGAGGAGAACTCCATCGTGAGTTGGCTGAACTGGCTGAATTTCCGTACGGTCCATATGACGACTCGATCGATCTCGAAAATGCACGAAGCGCCTATCTCTGCCTCGCAAATCTGCTGCTGACCAAAGATGGCGAATTCCGTCAGCAGATCGACATTCGTCTTGGCTTTCCCAAAGAGAATCTTGATGAAAAGCTTCGTCTGCAGGATCTGATTGCTCAACTCGCTGCCGTGCCCGGTCTTGAGAAGCAACTTGCCGGCATCGCGAAGCTTCCGCCCGCACGCTACAGCGACGAAGATTGGCAAATCGTGCGCGCAAGCTTCACGCTGCTGCGTCATGCCGCAGGCGAGTTAAAGGCCGTATTCGCTGAAGCAGGCGCCGTCGACTTTGTTGAAGTCGCGCAGATTGCCCGGCAGGTTCTGCTTGACGAAGATCGCTATCCAACCGACACGGCACTGGCCGCAGCCGATAACATTCGCCATCTCCTCGTAGACGAGTTCCAGGACACTAGCCGCCGCCAGCACGAATTCATAAGCGCGCTCATTTTGGCATGGCCGGAACGCACCGGCCGAACCCTCTTCGTTGTCGGCGATCCGATGCAGTCCATCTACTCGTTTCGCGACGCTGAGGCCGAACTCTTTGGCCGCGTCAAAGATGTGGGCTTCGAGTTTAGCGACGAGGAATCATTTCCTGTCGATCCTCTCAGGCTGACTGCAAACTTCCGAACCGATCCACAGCTTGTCTTTTCCACCAACGATGCCTTCGAGAAGGTCTTCGGCGAACCTGACGGAAGTGGCATTGAGTTCGCCAAAGCAGAGCCTGCTCGAAGCTCCTCCGCCGGCAACAAGAAGCGCTTTGAGCTTCATCTTCAGTTCATACCGCAAGTCAAGACAGGAAGCGCGAATGATCCTGAGTCGATCCGTGCCCGCGAAGAAATAAAGGTCCAACGTGAGACTGCGCGGACCTCTCAGGTTGCTGAACTCATCGCGCTCATACGAAGCCACCTGGATCGGGTGGATGCCGCCCGCATTGCCGGAAAGAAATATCGAATCGCCGTGCTTGGCCGCGCCCGGACCGCACTCGCTCCAATTGCCGCGGCCCTCCGAGAGGAGCAAATTCCATTTCGCGCCGTTGAACTTGAGAACCTGAAAGATCAGCCGGAGATTCTGGATGCTACCGCACTGGCACATGCCCTCTTCAATCCACAGGACCGCGTTGCATGGCTAGGCGTTTTGCGTGCGCCGTGGTGCGGCCTGAGTCTCGCCGAACTCCATACGATAGCCGGGACAGACGATGCGTTGCGACCGACTGCCCCCATTCCGGAATTGCTGCGCGATCGGCTTGATCTTCTCCCTACAGCATCGCGCAAAGCAGCCGAACGAGTCCTGAATGCGTTCGCATTTATGCCCAAGCTTCGTAATTCTTTGCCTACAGCTTCGACGGGAACGCTGGTCCAGCGAATCTGGCACTTGATCGGCGGGGATCAGTGCGTGAACGCGAGTGGCCGCGCCAATCTTGAGCTTTTCTGGAAGTTGCTCGATGATCTGCCTTCTGGTGAACAAGACCTGACCGGTCCGGCCCTGGATGCCGCTCTCGAAGACTTTTGCGCTCTTCCCGATCCAACGACGAGCAGCGAGTGCGGCGTGCAGCTCATGACGATTCATAAATCGAAGGGATTAGAATTCGAAATCGTTATCGTCCCGGACCTGCATGCGCGAAACGGCAGCAGCAAGTCAGATTTGCTTTCGTGGTTCGAGAGAGGCATTGCGGAGCCGAATGAGTCTGGCGATCTCACCGAATTCCTCGTTGCGCCCTTGCAATTCAAAGGAGAGGAGCGCGGCAAGGCAAAGACGTGGGTCGACAATATCCGCCGTCAACGCGAGCTGCAGGAAACACGGCGCATTCTATATGTCGCTGCCACGCGTGCCCGTGAAGAATTGCATATCTTCGCGCAGCCCACATACAAATCCGAAAACGGTGTTCTTACTCTGCTCGAGCCTCGCAATTCCCTGCTCGCCACGGCCTGGCCGGCGCTCGCCGATGAAATCCTTGACTCCTTTGATGAGTGGATGCACGCGCATCAAGGTTCTGGAGCGGATGTCGGACTCACCGTCCAGCAGTTAGCCGCATCAGGAGAAAGCAACCTCATCGTGATGCCATCGCCCGCGCAGCCAACCATCATCCGTCGCCTGCCGGAGGACTTTCACCACAGCGACTCGATCAATACAATGACGGCCTCGGCCGAATCCGTCATTGGTCTTGGCGACAACAATCTTTATCAACGCCATGAGGGTGGTTTGTTCTCGCGCGCACTAGGCAACGCAGTCCATAAACTGCTCGATGATCTCGCTCGCTTGTGCACGAACCTCGATTGGCATGAAGCGCGCAATGCACTTGAGAATTTTCGACCGCGCATCAGCGCCTCAGTCCGCTCCGTTGGCCTATCTGCCTCCCAAGCGCACGAGATCACATCGAAGGCGTACGAATGCGCTCTCAATGCCTCGCAAGATCCCTATGGCCAGTGGATTCTTTCGCAGCATTCCGAAGCCGCCAGCGAGTCCAGCTGGGCAGGCATCGTCTCCGGCGATCTTCGCCTTGTTCGCGTTGACCGCCTGTTCCGCGCTGGTCTCGAGCCGCTGCTGCCCGGTGACGGTGCGCTGTGGATCATTGACTACAAGACGGCGCACACCGACAATCTCGATCCCACCCTTGTGCTTCCTGGTTTTCGGGCTACGTTTGCACCGCAATTGAAAATCTATGCAGACGTTCTGCGCAATCTGCACGGAACAGATTTGCCGCTTCGTGCCGGGCTGTATTACCCGCGCATGTCTCTCTTCGACTGGTGGGAGATTTAGCGATCCGTTTTCATCGCGCCAAGCCCGATTGAGCGCATCAGTTCCAGCGCATTACTGGTCTTCACCACGCCCGGCTTGAGCTTGTAATCGAAGATGAGCTTGCCCTCTTCGAGCCGATCCTCAAAATGACAATTCTCAGCGCGCCCATCCATCGTTGCTGGAATCTCGGCAAGCGCAAGGTCGTGCGTGCTTACAACTCCAACCGCACCGCGATCAATCAGGCTCTTAACAATCAGCTTTGTACCCTCCAGCCGATCGTGCGAGTTCGTCCCCGATAACAACTCATCCATCAGAAACAAAACTGGTATCGGCCCGTTGGAGAGATCCTCGGTAATCTTCAGGCGGCGAATTTCGGCATAGAAGCGCGAGGTGCCACCCGAAAGCGAATCCAGCACGCAGATGGATGCCGCCACAGACAGTGACGACATTTTCAGCGCGTTGGCTCGCACCGGCGCGCCGCACTGGGCAAGAACCGCATTCACTCCAACCGAGCGAATGAACGTGCTTTTCCCGGCCATATTCGGCCCGCTCAGGACGATAAGCCGGAGATCATCGCCGAGCTTCACGTCGTTGCGAACAGCTTTTTTCGAAGGAAGCAGCGGGTGGGTCATGCCCTCTGTTTCAAACAGCGGACCCTTTTCTACAAACTGAGGCAGAACGTCGCCTGGATGTTCAAACGCATAGCCGGCCAATGCGGTCAGCGCCTCAAACTCACCGACCGCGTCGAGCCATTCGCGAATGTGCGGTCCAAACTCCTGCTGCCAACCCTCCGCCAGAAAGACGCACTGCGCGCTCCAGAAGGTCAGCACATCCAGCAAGCGCATTGCCGGATTGCGTCTCGACTCAAGGTAGCCGACGATGCGATCGAGCTTGCGAATCGCTTCCGATGGGACAAAGCGATCGTGCTTCAATCGCGCTTGAATGTTCTGCAACTTTTCGGCAGCGAATTGCCCACCGTCGATCAGTTTCAAGACACCTGCAAGTACATCAAGGTCCTTTGTCGCTTTCTCGATTGCCTCTGCAGATTCGTCCCATCGCGAATGCAAGCGATGCGCCCACGCTAGGTTGAGCGCCGAGATGGCCAAGCCAACTGATCCAAGTCCCCAAACTGCCCACGCCACCATGCCCGCTATCCACAAGGCTCCAAGCACACTTGTCGTGATGCGAATCGCAATACTCTTTAAAATCGGCCGCCGCGCTCCCCATTTCGACAACTCTTTGGGATGCACTCCAGCGCGTATCGTCTCTCCTAAGCAGAACAACTCTTCGTGCAATTGGATACGTGTGTTTAAGTCGCGAATTGCACCGTGCCGCGCAAGAATCTCCTCCGCCGGGGCAGCAACTAGCAACCATGCCGCCAGCGTTTCCTCACCCGCTCTCGTACGCGCCGTGCAAAGGAGTTCAAATAACGAACCCGATCCGAAAATATCCAGATCACGCGCGTATGGATGCGCCGCATCGAGAAATCTGTCCCCTCTTTCCCCGGTTCCCGCCCAGCGATCCTCCAGGCGAGCCTCTCCGCGCTCGTAGAATTCTATGGCGCGTTGCCTTAGTCGAATCTGTTGCAGGCGTTTTTCGTGGAGGATGGATAGATAGACGAATAGAACCGCGGGTATAAGCAGCAGCCAAAACAGCTTGATGTAATACAACAGAAGCAGCGCTGAAAGAATGGTCGCAAAAGCTACCGCAACTTTGGCGTATCCGAGGTTCCGTTCCAGATTCTTATCGGAGGCCTGCACCGCCCGCAACTCTCTCAGGCGCGCGGAGTACATCGCAGCGGGATCATTCAAATCTTTCGTTGTATCAATCGCGCCCATCGCACACCCCGCTCGTCTCAATCAAGACTAACGCAGTGAAGTTGGACGCTATATTGTGGGGGTTGCCATCAGCCAGCAGCTTCTGCGGCCTTCTTTTGTGCTGCCAGGACGCTTTTGTGGTGGCGCACGTCCGCACCCTGGATCCAGAAGATTACATCCTCGGCGATGTTGGTCGCGTGATCGGCAACCCGCTCAAGCGCGCGGCAGATCATCAGCGCGTTCAGCGCCTGCGGAGCAATATGGCTCTGCTCCTCCATCACCTTGGTCAGCGACTTGTAAGCCGCCCGGTTCATCTTGTCTACCGCATCATCCATTAGCAGCACGGCTCGAGCCAGTTCCGGGTCCGCATCGATAAAGGACTGCAGACTCTTGCGCACCATCTCTGCCGAGAGCGTCGCCATCCGCGGAATATCCACCGGCAAGTCCGGAACAGCAGCCATTTGTTCCATGTTGCGCACGCGCTCACTGATGCTCTTCGCTGCGTCGCCCACGCGTTCCAAGTCGGCATTGATTTTGATCACACTCAAGATGAAACGAAGGTCGATCGCCATTGGCTGCTCCATGGCCAGCAAATCCAGCGCCGCCTGATCGATGTCGCGCTCCAGCCGATTGATCGCCACTTCGCTTCGGCTCACCAGGTCGCAGATGGAGAGGTCGCGCACCCGGTACGCCTCAATTGCACGCTGAATCGCCTGCTCGGCCAAGCCGGCCATCACCAGCAAGTTTTCCTTAAGCTGGTCGAGACTCTGTTGAAAGCGAATGCGTGTCATCCGAACCGTCCCGTGATGTAATCCTCAGTGCGTTTGTCGCTTGGATTCGTAAAGATCTTATGCGTCGAATCGAACTCCACCATGCGCCCATTCAAGAAGAAGCCGGTCTTTTCCGCGACGCGCGCAGCCTGCTGCATGTTGTGGGTCACAATCACGATAGTGTACTGCGATTTGAGCTGAAAGATCAGGTCTTCTATTTTCGAAGTAGATACCGGGTCAAGCGCCGATGCCGGTTCGTCCATCAGCAGAACCTCGGGATCCACCGCAAGCGCACGCGCAATGCACAATCGCTGCTGCTGTCCTCCCGAGAGGCTCGCACCCGATTTCGATTTCAAATCATCCTTGACCTCATCCCACAAAGCCGAATCCTTGAGCGAACGTTCGACGATCTCATCCAGGGCGCGACGATTCGAATAGCCGTTGAGCTTAAGCCCTGATGCCACATTGTCATAAATCGACATAGTTGGAAACGGGTTTGGGCGCTGGAACACCATGCCCACGCGCCGCCTGATTTCAACCGGCTTCGCATCGCTATATATGTCCAGATCGCCGATGCGCACCGTTCCCGTGACACGCGCTATAGGATTTGTTTCGTGCATCCGATTCAGGCAGCGCACAAACGTGCTCTTGCCGCAACCAGATGGACCAATCAGCGCAGTGGCATGATTGGCCGGAATGTTCAGGTTGATGTCCTGCAGCGTGTGGTTGTTTCCGTACCACGCATTCAGGTTCGTCACCTCGATGCCTACACCCACCTAGCTTGCCCCTTTCAGAACTCCGCGGCTGGTCACATACCGCACCAGCGAAACAGCAATCACAATCAGCGCAATCAGCACCAGTGCTCCGGCCCATGCCAGGCGATGCTGATCCTCATACGGACCGGTCGCATACACCCAGATCTGCAATGGCAGCGCCTCTATCGGACGATTTGGATCGGTACTCCAGAATGCATTGCCCAACGCTGTGAAAATCAGCGGTGCAGTCTCTCCCGCGACGCGCGCGAATGCAAGCATGCAACCAGTGATAATTCCCGGCGACGCAGTTTTTACGGTAATGGAAAGTACCGAGCGCCAGTTCGGCAATCCCAGTCCCAAGGCTGCCTCCCGAATCGTATTCGGCACCATAAGCAGCATCTCTTCTGAAGTTCGCGCCACTGTAGGAATCATCATGATCCCCAACGCCACTCCGCCGGAAAAAGCCGAAAAGTGTCCCTGCGGAATCACAATCAGTGAATACGCAGCCAGGCCCATCACGATCGACGGAACGCCGTTGAGCACATCTGCAGTGAAGCGGATAGCGTTGGCCAGCTTTGTACCGCGACCGAATTCCGCAAGGTAGATTCCTGCGCCAATTCCGATCGGCACCCCAATCGCGCTCGCGATTCCAAGCAACACACCCGATCCAACAATGGCATTTGCCATGCCGCCACCCGACTCGCCCTCAGGCACCGGATTCTGCGTAAAGAACGCAAGGTTAAGTGAGCGAGCGCCCTTGTAGACCAGGTAGACAAAGATGGCGATGAGCGGCACGATCACCAGCGCGGTGGCGAGGATAGCTAACCCGGTCACCGCATGATCGGTAATCGTCCTGAATCCGGATTTGAAACTGGATCCTCTAGCCGCCATCGCTTCTCGTAGTCCCTGTCCCCGGTTCCCTGATTCCTGTTCCCTGCTCTTCAATGTGCACTCGCCGGCGCTCCACGCGTCACCGCCCAAACCAGAATTCGCGCCAGCGCATTCACGAGAATTGTCACAATGAACAATGCCAGCCCGATCTCAATCAGCGCGCTGCGATGCAAATCGCCGGAGGCCTCGGCAAATTCGTTGGCGATTACTGACGCCATCGTAGCCCCGTTCGCCAGCAGTGACTTGTTTATCTCCGGCGTATTGCCGATCACCATAGTCACGGCCATAGTCTCGCCAAGTGCGCGACCAAGCCCCAGGATGACAGCGCCCACAATGCCAATCCGCGCATTGCGCAGCACGCCCATGCGAATCATCTCCCAGCGTGTCGCTCCCAGCGCCAGCACTGCTTCGCGCTGCGAATGCGGCACGGCCGTCATCACCTCGCGCGTCAGTGAGGAAATGATCGGGAGAATCATAATGGCTAGAATTACGGCCGCAGCCACGTAACCCAGGCCGGTGGGATTGTCGTCGACAAAGAGCTTGGTCCATCCCAGATATTTCACCAGAAGCGGGTTCACATGTTCACGCAACAGCGGCACGAGAATAAACACGGCCCAAAGCCCATAAATGATGCTGGGAATCGCCGCAAGCAATTCCGTAATAAATGCCAGTGGTCCCCGCAGAAATCCCGGGCACATCTCGGTCAGGAAGATCGCTAGCCCGATCGCCAGTGGAACCGCGATCAAGAGCGACAGCAGCGAAGACACCAGCGTTCCGTACACAAACGGCAACGCACTGAAATGACCATTCACGGGATCCCAATACGTGGGCTGTCCCGAATAAGGATCATGCGCCGGTGTCATGTAAAAGAAATGAAAACCAAGATGATGCCAGGCCAGTCCCGAACGCAGTATCAGCTCCGTCAAAATCAGCAAAACAATGCCGAAAATGCTGAGCGCACAAATCACCATCAACACATGAAATGCACGGTCAGCAACAGCCGAGTTTCCCCGAGTCATCAGGAACTTGCGAACGTCGGACAACTCCTTCGGAGGCGCCGCTGCCCGTTCCGTGACCGAAACTTTTGGCGTAGCAGGAGTTGGAGACTGAGAGACGCGTATTTCTGGCACTTGAAGTGTCACCTTCCGTAGGCTACCGGGCAAAGATGAATAGAAGGTTACAAGGCTGCTAAATCAATGCATACAATACGCTTCAAGTGAGTGAAAATCTGTCTTTGTGCGATCGCTCATTCTATCTACTGCCTTTCTTCGATGCCTCGAGCACCCCGGTGAGCGTTTAACAACGCATAAAAACACAAATTCGAGTCGTTCCAACCCTGCGGGCTGTTCAAACTCCTATAAGCTGATGAACTGGAACTCATTAGGTCTATTTCTATGCGCCAAATCTCGCTGATTCTTGCCCTCGCCTTCGCGTCCACCAGCGTCTTCTCCCAATCCACGGTTCAGGCCGCGCCGCACCGCGAGTGGAAGGCGGCATGGATCACCCACCCCACTGCGCCTCTGCGCGAACCCATCGTTCTGCATTTCCGGCGGTCGCTAGACCTGCCATCGGTTCCTGCCACGTATCTCGTTCGTGTCAGCGCCGACAACCGCTTCATCCTGTACGTGAATGGAAAGCGAGTCGGTGACGGTCCTGCCCGAGGCGACCTAGCCCACTGGCGCTATGAGCGCTTCAATATCGCTCTATACCTCCGGTCTGGCCATAATCTCGTCACTGCGACCGTCTGGAACTTCGGTCTGTACGCCCCCGTCGCCCAGATAAGCGACCGCACCGCGTTTTTGCTCGAAAGCGAGGCATCCGGCGCAACCGGTATCAGCACCCCCGCGGGATGGCTGGTCGAAGAAGAACTTGGTCATACCCCGCTGGATCGCTCTACAGTGACCATCAAGACCTACCTGGCCTCTGGACCTGGGGAGCAGATCGATGCCTCCAAATACGACTGGAATTGGAACGCCGACTCTGCCGGATCGAATTGGGTTCCCGCCGCCAGCCCCATGCGCGACAGCATCTTCTCCGGCACCAATGTGGCCCACTCTGCCGACACTACCGGCGACAATTTTTGGGGGCTGGTTCCAGATGAATTGCCCAACATGGAATATTCACCCACGCCGTCAGGCGACGTCGTCAGACTCGACGACATCACTGCGAAACAGCCGGACGCGCGTTCGTTTCCTTCGAAACTGGCCAGCCTCCCTGCCCGCGGTCACTTTCACATTCTCCTCGACCGCAAAACCCTGACCACCGCCTATCCCGAACTTATCGTCTCAGGTGGCAAAGGCTCTCATATCGTTCTCACATACTCCGAGGCGCTCTATGACAAGGAACAGCACAAAGGAGACCGCGATGAAGTTGCCAATCGCGAGGCGCTCGGCCTAACCGACAGCTTCCTCCCCGACGGCGGCCAGCATCGCGTCTTCATGCCGCTCTGGTGGCGCACCTGGCGCTATCTAGATCTCAATATCACCACGGGGGACGAAGCTCTGACTCTCGAATCACTCAAGGCATATTTCACCGCCTACCCCTTCGAGGAGCGAGCCAAATTCGAATCCGATAATACTGACCTCGACAAGATCTGGGACATCAGCTGGCGCACTGCCCGTGATGACGCCCATGAAACCTACATGGATACGCCCTACTACGAGCAACTCCAGTACGTCGGCGACACTCGCATCCAGGCGCTTATCTCGTACACGGTTGCTGGCGACGACCGGCTTGGCCGACAGGCGATGGCCGCTTTCGACCAGTCCCGCATTCCTGAAGGCATCACGCGCAGCCGCTATCCCAGCAGTCTTCCACAGAACATCCCCACGTTCTCCCTGCTTTGGATCGGCATGCTCCACGACTACTGGATGTACCGCCCCGACCCTCAGTTTGTCCGCAGTGAACTTCAAGGTACGCGCGACGTCCTCACGTGGTATGCCAAATACGAAAACCCCGACGGCCTTCTTCGCGAACTCCCCTGGTGGAGTTTCATTGACTGGGTTCCCTCCGGTGAGATTCCCACTTACGACGAGCATCGCGAATCCTGCGTCACTTCCCTTCAGTACCTCGGCGCTCTCATCGAAGCTGCCGATCTCGAGCAGCATCTCGGCGACCCCACGCTGGCCACGCGCTACCAGTCCCGCATCGACCACATTCGACCTGCTCTGGCTTCAAAGTGCTGGGTGTCCTCCCGAGGAATGCTGGCCGACAACCCGGGTCAAAAGATGTTCAACCAGCAAGCCAACATCCTCGGCGTCCTCTACGACGTGATTCCCAAAGATCGTCAGCAAGACGTCTTGCACCGAATGCTTGCGATTGAACCAGGCACAACACCGGAAGGCGTATTAGCGGCCTCTTACTACTTCCGCTATTACCTCGCCCGCGCGCTTGACCATGCTGGCATGGCCGATGAATATCTCAGGTCCCTAGATCCCTGGCGCAAGCTGCTTCCGCTGCACTTCAGCACCTGGCCGGAGATCCCCGGCGACACCCGCTCCGATTCACACGCATGGTCGGCCCATCCTATCTACGACATGCTCACCCTTGTCGCCGGTATTGAACCCGCGAGTCCCGGCTTCGCAACCGTTCGCATCGCTCCCCACCTGGGCTCCCTTGATCACCTCAACGTGACCTTTCCACATCCTGAAGGCGATATAAAGGTCGAGTACCGCCGCGAAGGCTCCGAGCTGACCGCGTCAGTGACTCTACCCGGCACGCTCACCGGAACTTTTGTTTTCAACGGCAAAACACAGCCGCTCAAGCCTGGTCTTAACAATATTCGAGCGAAATAGCGAGGATGCTTTTCAAGGTTACCCCTTAAGAAAATCGATGTATTTATCATCGAATGGCTGTTCCGTGTTCCTCCTAAACGTGCTACAACTTCCAACATGGCAAGAAGCAAAGACTCGACGCCATCAGGGCACGTCAATTTAAGAACACTTGCTGAACACCTGGAGCTGTCACAGACCACCGTTTCGCTGGTTCTCAACAATTCACCTTCAGCAAAGTCCATCCCCCAGGAGACACGCAACCGCGTGCTCGAGGCGGCGGCGCGTCTCAACTATCGCCCCAATTACTTTGCGCGTTCGCTTCGCCAGAGCCGCTCCATGTCCGTCGGTGTGCTTGCACCCGATTTGAGCGAAGGCTACTTCACGCGCGTGATGAGCGGAGTGGTGCAGGAGCTCACACGCGCTCACTACTTCTACTTCACCGCCTGCCACGACTGGAATCGCGAACTGATTGAGCAGTACCCCCGCATGCTCGTAGAGCGCGCCGTCGACGGCTTCCTGCTTTTGAACACCCCTGCCGACCAGATTGAGGTTCCAGTCCCTGTTGTCGCGATTTCGGCGCATAGCGAAGTGCCAAACGTCACCAACATCGTCCTCGACCACCATGAGGCGGTCGCATCGGCGCTCAAACACCTCTATGAATTGGGTCATCGCCGCATTGCTTTCATGCGCGGCCCCCATGCTATTCCTGACTCTGAATTCCGCTGGCAGAGTATCCAGCAGGTCGCCGAAGAGATAGGATTGCGGATTGATCCGACGCTCGTGGTTCGCATCGATTCCGCAGGTTGGTCCATTAAGGCGGGCGAACACCCCATGGCTCCTGAAATCGGCCACAAACCCATGAAGGGTCTCCTCGACCAGACGCGCGACTTCACGGCAGTATTTTGCTTTAACGATATCGCTGCAATCGGCGCCATACGCGCCTTGAAGGATGCGGGTTTGCGCGTTCCTGAAGATGTCTCTGTCGTAGGTTTCGACGACATCCAGTCTGCCGCCTACAACACGCCGTCGCTCACCACGGTGCGGCAGCCTCTGTTTGAAATGGGTCAACGTGGAGCGCAGATTCTGCTCGAACGTATCGCCAATCGCGAGGCACCGTTCTCCGCTGAAGTTGTCATGGCGCCGGAATTAGTGATCCGCGAATCCACCGGTCCGGCTAAATATTTTAAGGAATATTGAAGGCCAATGCGCTGCGGAAGGCGTTATCCGCAGAAGGACTCAAACCATCGGCTGATATATACCTGAGCGTGTGCTTCGCCGCAGTAATGTCTCGCGTGAGGAGCGTCCGCAGCTTGCTTTGTCCATTTGAAGACCGTGAGTTGCGTGTCGCTGCAATGGATCACGACCCACCGGACAGGCCTCTCGCTCTCCTCCCCGCAAATCTCACATCGATAGATCGTGTCAATCACGAAAGACCTCCTGCTTGCGCTTGTCTACTCACTGTCCACTGCTCACTGTTCACTTCGCTGCTATTCAAGCATTTGCAAATCAAGGGGCGCCTCAAGCAGGCAGTCCATCTTGCCGATCTCTGCTAACGCCCGCTTCAGCGCCGACGATCTGCAGGGTTCCACTGTCACCACAAATGGCAACGCTTCCGACGGGTACCCGGGTTTCTGTACGATTGCTCGAATATTGATTCGCTCCCGGGCAAGTGCGCCCGTAATCTCCGACACAATCCCCGGCCGGTCCACCACGGTGAACCGAATGTAATGCGGCACTTCGAACTCCGCCCCAATCTTGGCCGGCACTGAAGGAATCGCCACGCGACGCGAACCATGCGCCAAAGCGAGCAAGTCACTTACGACTGCGACCGCAGTTGGATGTCCGCCCGCTCCGTGCCCTGAGAACACTACGTCGCCGCCATAGTGACCGGTCAGGATGACCATGTTTTCTGTACCGCGCGACCATGCCATTGGCGACCCTTTGTCCACCAGCATCGGCCCAACCGTCGCGGCGACTGCCCCATCCCGTTCCTCGGCCCGCGCCACCTGGCGAATCGTGCAGTTCAAATCCCGGGCATAACTGAAATCCACCGCCGTTACGCTTGTGATCGGCTGCGGCACAATCTCATCCGGATCGACCACCACGCGTAAAGCCAGGCGCATCAGGATGGCGAGTTTCGATCGCGCATCGAAGCCGCCCACGTCTTCCGTTGGATCGGTCTCCGCATAGCCTTTCGCCTGCGCCTCTGCCAGCACCGCCGCATACTCGGCGCCCGCCTCCATTTTGCTCAGGATAAAGTTGCAAGTTCCGTTTAGAATCCCCTCCATGCGCGCGATACGATCACCAGCCAGCCCCTGCTCTAGGCCGGGGATCACAGGAATTCCACCGGCAACCGCGGCACCATACTTCAGATGTCCGCCCTTGGCAGCGGCCAGCCGCTCGAGTTCGACGCCGTGATAGGCAATGAGTTTCTTATTGGCGGTGACAACGCTTTTGCCCGCTTCAATGGCTCTGCGGACCCAGTTGCCTGCCGGATCGAGTCCACCGACGAGCTCTACAATCACGTCCACGTCCGAAGCTAGAACCGACTCCCAATCCTCGCTCCAAACCACGCTCGGGGGAACCCAATCTGCCTTCTTCCGCGCGACGTTGCGGTTGTAGATATGCGTGATCTCGACCCCTTCAGGCTTTGACTCAAGCAATATCCTTGCTACCGAACTGCCCACAGTGCCGAATCCAAACAAGGCCACACGCAGCGGAAACCGCCCGGCATTATCAGCAGCACTTTGATCTTTCTCCGAAACAGCTTTCCCTTGAGACGGCATCAAATCCTTTGCGTGAATATCAGGAATTCAAGATGCAACGATGATACCTGACCGCATCACTTTTTCAGTATGGCTTGCCACTCCAAAGTTCATGTAGCATGAATGCCAGATGCGGCGCGCCCTCTCGATCCTGTTTGTTCTCCTCTTCGGAATGGGACCCCTTGCGGCCATCGTCGACCAGGGTGACGACGCATCGCTGCCTGCCTGCTGCCGCCGCCTCGGCGCTCACCACTGCGCCATGGCTTCAGCTGCACCATCACATTCGGGCCAGTCCGATTCGCGGTCGTCGCAGTTTCGCGCTCCGTCACACTGTCCCCTCTTTAACTTGCATGGCAACGCAAGTCCCTCGCCTATCGCGCTTTTCGCGCAGTCCTCGTTCCATGGCTCCTTTTCCAGCGGGAAGCTGCAAGCACTTTATTCGAGCTCATTCCCTGATCGCATCCATCTGCGCACACCAGCTCCCCGCGGCCCTCCTTCCTCTCCTCGCGCCTAACAATTAGCTGAATACCTTCCCTTGGTATCGCGCAGGCTCTTGCCTGCGCAGCCGCTATTCGGTCGAGAGGTCATTCCCATGCGTTCATTGCGTATCACGGCTGTCCTCGCTTTTTGTGCTGTGCCGATTCTGGCGCACGCAACAGTCTTCGCCACTGTTCATGGCATCGTCCACGATCCTCACCATCGTCCCATCGCCGCCGCACAAGTATCACTGCAGGCCGCGGAATCCACATTCGCTCTGCACGCAACCACAGCAGCCAACGGTACCTTCGAAATTCCGCAGATCCCCATCGGCGTCTACCGGCTGTCGGTGTCCGCAACAGGCTTTGCCGACTTTACAGAATCCCTCGCCATCACATCCTCCTCGAATCCCGTCCTGCATATCCCCCTCGCCATCGGCGGCTCGGAAGAGAGCGTCATCGTAAAGGCTTCCGATCGCAACATCATCTCCACCGAATCAACTACGCCCACCACCCTTGTGTCGCGCGAAGAAATCGCCGAAACTCCCGGTGCCAGCCGCACTCTCGGCATGGAGATGATCACCGATTTTGTTCCCGGTTCCTACATGACCCACAACATGCTGCACATGCGTGGCGGTCATCAGACGAGCTGGCTCATCGACGGAGTCTCCATCCCCAACACTAAGATCGATTCCAACGTCGGGCCGCAAATCGATCCCAAAGACATTGATGAAGTTGAGGCACAGCGCGGCAGCTACAAGGCCGACGTCGGCGATCGCACCTATGGCGTCTTCAACGTTCTGCCCCGCAATGGATTCGAACGCAATCGTGAAGCTGAACTGCTCGTCTCCGGCGGGAACCTCTATTCTGCCGAATCGCAAATCTCGCTCGGCGACCATAGCTCCAAAACCGCCTGGTACCTGAGTGGCACAGGATCGCGCTCCAACTATGGTCTGGAGACGCCCATTCCTGCTATTCGTCACGACGCGACAGATTCAGAAAGTGCATTCGCATCTCTGCTGCGCAATCAGACCTCTCAAGATCAACTCCGCCTCGATACGCAGTTCCGCAACGATTACTTCCAAATCCCTTACGACCCCGATCCCACTGACTGGGAGCAGGCGTCGAACTACTACAACTCAACAGGCCTGCGCGACACGCAGCGCGAGCGCGATTCTTTCGCCATCCTCAACTGGGTCCACACTCTCTCGCCCAAGTCTCAATTCCAGATCGCTCCGTTCTACCACTTCAATCAGGCAAGCTACGATTCACCTTCAACCGATTTCCCCGTCGCCACCACGTGGCATCAATCTTCAAACTACGTTGGAGCGCAGGCAGACCTTAGCGCGGAGATCGGTGGCAACAATCTCTCCGCTGGTCTCTACTCTTTTTTCCAACACGAGAACGACCTATTTGGCCTATTGATCAACGATCAGAGTTTTTCCGGATCAAGCGTGCCCAACACCACCGCCACGCAAAATGCCGGACTTCTCGAGGTGCACTTTTCCGATGAGTTCAAGCTCGCCCGTTACTTCTCTCTATACGGCGGAATGCGGATATCCAGCTATCACGCAGAACTTAGCGAGTCAGCGGTCTATCCGCGCATCGGTGCCACCCTCGAAATTCCGCACCTGCACTGGGTATTCCGTGGATACTATGGCCACTACTTCCAGCCTGCCCCGGTGCAAACCGTCTCACCTGCGCTGCTAAATTATGTGAATGATCAGAGTGGTCAGAACGCTTTTGTACCGCTTCCCTCGGAGCGCGACGAAGAGCATCAATTCGGAGTGACGATTCCATGGCGAGGCTGGTCGGTCGATGTTACTAACTTTAAAAACCGGGTGAATAATTTCCTGGACCATGCCAACGTTGGAGAGTCCAACATCTACTTCCCCATTGCCGTTGACGGCGCTCTAATCCGCGCATGGGAACTGGCGGTCCGCTCACCGCAACTCGCGCACCTCGGCCAGTTCCATCTCGCCTACTCCAATCAGATCGCAGAACAGCGCGGCAACGTCATCGGCGGTTTTACCTGCAGCGATCCCAATGACGAAGCTTGCAATCTCGGCCCTGACTACGTTCCGGTCGATCACGATCAGCGTCACACCCTCAATACCGGCTTCACTGCGAAGCTTCCTTCGCGAACCTGGTTTGCAACGAATGTTTACTACGGATCTGGATTCACGAATGGCCTCGCAGGCAGCGACATTGGCCCCTATAACGGCCACTACCTGCCGGTCCACACCACGCTCGACGCGTCAGTCGGCCGCAACTTTGGCGAGAAATTATCCATGTCCATCAGCGCAATCAACGTCACCAATCATCGCGTCCTGCAGGACAATTCCATCACCATCGGCGGCTTCCACTTCAACGAGCCCCGCATGCTCTCCGCCCAGCTCCGCTACCGCTTCCACTTCTAATCAAGCAATCCGTTCTTCATACAGCTGTCATCCTGAGCGGAGCAGCTTGGGGCCCCCGCAAAGTTGGGGTAAGCGGAGCGAAGGATCTGCTTTTGTTTTTATTCGTACACTTCAGCTTAGGGCGCCTAGGAAAGCTCGAACAATTCAGGCAGAACTTCCCCGGCCTTACCTTCCACCACATTTGTAAACGCATGCGCATTCAGCGGAGGTTCCGGCCCGATGTATACCGTCCGTGCACCAGCCTGTCGCGCCCAATGCACAAAGTTTGCCGCGGGATAGACTGATCCGGACGTCCCCACCACCACCATCAAAGTTGCCCGTGCGATCTCCCGCTGTATTCGATCCATCTCCAGCGGAATCTCGCCAAAGAACACGATGTGTGGCCTCAATCGTGCGCCACATTTACAACGTCCGACTTCGTCAAGGCTTTTGTAGACGGTGTGATCCTCAACCGGCAGTTCACCGCAATCATCCTCGCAGCGCGACTTGGCCAGTTCACCGTGCATGTGCACCAGGCGTTTCGATCCGGCGCGCTCATGCAGGTCATCCACGTTTTGCGTGCAAAGAAAAAACCGGTCGCCCAACTCCGCTTCAAGTTTGGCCAGCGCGACGTGTGCCGGATTCGGCGCGGCCTTCGCGCCTTGCTCTCTGCGCTCTGAATAGAACTGCCACACCAATGCAGGGTTCAGTTCCAATGCCTCTGGAGTGCAAACATCCTCCACGCGATGTCCCGCCCACAACCCATCCGAAGCGCGAAACGTAGGCAGCCCGCTCTCCGCGCTGATCCCTGCCCCCGTCAAAACAAAAACTCTATCCGCCGGCCCTATTGAAATCATCGTTGACTTCTGCAAATCTTCAACCCAGTCCATTGCACACTATTCAAATGATCACTGGTCACTGTCTCTTACGGCTCCAGCAAAATCTTTCCCGTCGTCTTGCGGCATTCCAACTCCGACTGCGCCCTTCCGGCCTCAGACAGCGGAAACACATGTTCCATGCGCAGTTTCAAATCGCCCTTTGCCACCGAGCCCAGCACCTCGCCAGCGCGCCATTCTAATTCCTGCCTCGTCGCCACGTAATGCCACAGCGTAGGACGTGTCACAAACAGCGAACCCTTGCCGCTCAGTTGGATCAGATCGAATGGTGGAACCGGTCCGCTCGATCCGCCAAACAGCGCCAGCAGACCGCGAGGCCTCAGGCAATTCAAGCTGCCATCAAACGTCGTCTTGCCCACCGAGTCGTAGACGACATCCACGCCCTTGCCGCCAGTCAGGCGCTTCACCTCGGCGACAAAATCCTGCTCGGTGTACAGAATCACTTCAGAGGCACCTGCTTCGCGCGACAACTCCGCTTTCTCTTTGGTCGAAACAGTCGTAATCACGCGTGCGCCAATGCGCGATGCAATTTGCGTCAACAGCAATCCAACACCGCCAGCGCCTGCATGCACCAGCGCCGTGTCTCCAGCTTTCAATGGATACGTTGACGTGGCTAGATAATGCGCCGTCATTCCCTGCAACATCGCGGCGGCTGCCTGCTCCGGAGAAAGCGCATCCGGCACCTTCACCAGTTGCGACGCTGGCACCAGCGCATACTCCGCATAGCTGCCCAGCACACCTACCGACGCCACCGCATCGCCAGGCTTGAAACCAGTCACTCCCGACCCAAGATCTTCGATTGTTCCCGCGGCTTCGCTGCCCGGTGTCATCGGCAGCGTTGCTTTATACGTGCCTTTGCGGAAATAAATTTCGATGAAGTTCACGCCGATTGCTTCAACGCGAATCAGCACTTGCCCAGGACCGGGCACAGGAATCGGCAATTCGGCGAGCTGCAGAACTTCAGGACCGCCGGTACTCTGAATCTGTATTGCGTTCATACATGCGCAAGAATGCACCCTTACACCCGCAAACTGCAAGCAGTGTATTTCCCCGCATATCCACGCCTAATGGTGAATCACAGCGACAGCCGCCTGATCCAGCACAACGTGGACAAAGGAAAGCCCCGCTCGGATTCGCTCCGTGCGGGGCTTTGGTTTTTCTAATCTCTGTTCCCCGATCCCTCTTCCGCGCTCTTGAAAAATTCCTGCTTTTAAAAACTATCGTCGCGCCGATCCGTCAAGATGCTGGGTTCTTCCGGCGTACGCAGCCGCACAATTCGATCAATCGCATACGGCGCACGTTGCTGCGAAGTGTGGAAATGCCGCACCTGCAACTCGCCCAGGAGTCCGATCGCTAGCATTTGAATGCCCGCCAGAATCAACACTCCCGCAATCACGAAAAGTGGACCGTGCACGTCCATCACGTTCTGGTGAGGATGCACAATCTTCATGCCAAGCAGCAGCGCTGAAATAAAGCTACCCGCGAGAATACCCAGCGCACCGAAGCTGCCGAAAAAGTGCAACGGCCGGCTCATGTACTTCAGTAGAAAACGGATCGTCAGCAGATCGAAAAACACACGGAAAGTGCGACCAATACCGTAGTGGCTCTTGCCACGTTCGCGATGAACGTTCTTAATCGGAATCTCACAGATCGAAGCGCCATACCAGCTCGCCAGCGCCGGAATGAAGCGGTGCATCTCGCCGTAGAGAGGAATATTCTGAATCACTTCATGCCGGTACGCTTTGAACGTCGTTCCGAAATCATGAATATCCACGCCCGAGAGCTTCGCCATCAACCAGTTCGCACAGCGCGAAGGAATGCGCCGCATCACAAAGTTGTCGATGCGCTCCTTGCGCCAGCCCGACACCACGTCGTAGCCCTCTTCCAGCTTCTCGAGGAAGTTCGGAATCTCGTTGGGATCGTGCTGCAGATCGCCATCCATCGCCAGGATGTATTCACCTGAAGCATGATCAAATCCTGCTGCCAGCGCCGACGTCTGCCCGAAATTCCGGCGCAGCTTTACCACCAGCACGCGGCTATCCACCGCGGCTATCTCTTCCAACAACTTGTATGTGCGGTCGCTGGAACCGTCGTCCACCAACACCAGCTCAAAGTTGTCGCCCACCTGTTCCATTACCTGCTTCAGGCGCGCGTACAAGACAGTTACATTGTCTTCTTCATTGTGGAAAGGGACGACAATCGAATACTTCGGCATATCTATAGTATAGACGCGAGTTAAGTTGGAAAGGCGCACTTATTCGTTACTGAATATAGGCGATGAAAAGCGCAATCCACCACTAGCCTTGCGGAGAGAAAGACTACCGGTCTAGCTCGTCGAGCATTCCCTGCATCTCGCTGAGAGCATGGCGGTTGCCCGTCCTGGCCGCGCAGCCGATTCCGGCCTTCAGCTTCTCAATAGCTTCGGAATTGCGCTCCGCCTTTGCCAGCGTCTGCGCCGACATAAAATACGCCGCCGTATAGTCTGGATTCTGCTCAATCAGGACGTCGAATTCCCGCAGTGCTGTTTCAACTTCACCGCGGTTGGCCAATTCCATTGCGATGCCGTAGCGTGCAAAGGCATTCTTCGGATCAAGGGCAAGAATTTCTTTCAGTCCAGCAATTTTGTCCGTTGTGCTCATAATGGGGGATTTCTGCACCAGGGCGATTTGCGTAATTGGCGTCGATTGCCGAAACTGGAACTGGTGCTTCGGCACAAAGGTTCACTCGTGTTTCTATTGTAGCTGGAGTGAACCTCACTCTGAACCCCGTAACCAAGAGATGGAGCAAGTGATTTCAATGAGCACGGTTCAAGCAAACCCGCAAGTGCGCACCGTCGCCAGTTCGCAGTCCGAGATGACGGAGGTTATCCTCCCCAACGATGCCAACACCCTCGGCAATCTACTCGGCGGCCGCCTGATGCACTTCATCGACCTCACCGGAGCCATCGCTGCCTATCGCCACTCCCGCACCCACGTCGTCACCGCAGCCATGGATCACATCGACTTTATTCAGCCAGTACACGTCGGCGACCTGCTCATTCTCAAGTCCAGCGTCAATCGCGCCTTCAATAGCTCGCTTGAGGTCGGTGTCAAGGTCTGGGTGGAAGATCCGCAGACCGGAACCCACCTGCATGTTGCCAGCGCTTACCTCGTATTCGTTGCAGTTGACGAGCATGGTCGCCGCCAGAAGCTTCCCCAGGTGCAGCCTGAAACTCCCGACGAAACGCGCCGCTACAACGATGCGCTTCTTCGCCGTCAGCATCGCGAATCCGAAGCAGCTCGCCGCAAGCAGGAGCGACGCGATACAGGTCTCACCAGAGCCTGACACGAAACACTAACCTGCACGAGGAGTAATTCCGTCTATGGCTCATTCAGCCGCCGCACCACAGCCCCTACCGCTCCCGGGAGTTTCAAAAATCATCGCCATCGGATCCGGCAAGGGCGGGGTAGGCAAAACCACTGTTGCCGTCAATCTCGCCATCGCGCTCTCCAAACTTGGCTTTCGTGTCGGCCTCATCGATGCCGACATCTATGGACCCAACGTCCCGCTAATGATGGGTTCCACGCAATCGCCGCGCGTTGGCGCCGATAATCAGATCCAGCCGAACGACACGCACGGCATCAAGACCATCTCCATCGGCTACATCTCGCCCGGCGACAAACCCCTGGTGATGCGCGGACCCATGCTGCACCAGATCATCCGCCAGTTCCTGCAGCAGGTGGAATGGGGACAACTCGACTACCTCATCGTAGATCTCCCTCCGGGCACCGGCGACGTCGTCATCTCTTTAGTGCAAACCGTCCCGCTTACCGGCGCCGTGGTAGTCTCCACTCCCAGCGACGTCAGCCTGCAGGACGCGCGCAAGGCTCTAGAGATGTTTGCCCAGGTCAACGTCGAAGTGCTCGGCATTGTCGAGAACATGAGCCACTTCACCTGCCCCCATTGCCACCAAGAAATCGACATCTTCTCCAAGGGCGGAGCGGAACGCACCGCAGCCCAATTCAAAATTCCGTTTCTCGGTTCAGTCGAGCTCATCCCGGCGATTCGCGAAGGTGGAGATCGCGGCCTGCCAGTCGCCCTCGCCGGTCCCAAAAGCCCCCAAGCCGCCGAGTTTTACGGAATTGCACAGAAACTCATCGAGCGCGCCGATGCCGCCGCGGCAGCGAGCAGCGACGTAATCGAAATCAGCTAGTTCGCAGCCGCGAAATTCACGGTTGAGCTAAGCGGTGTCATTCTGAGTGAACGGGACCCCGAACGTTTCAGGGGTCCCCAAAGAGCCTCGCTCTTTGGGGCAGGTTCGGGGTGGTGAACGAAGAATCTGCTTCTTCACTTCCAGCCAAATACAGACTCGAATCGGAGAAACAATTGACGCCCGATCTTCTCGTCCGTGCTGTGCAACAATCCGACTTCGACCAGTGGAAGCAGCTCTGGGATGGCTATAACGCCTTCTATGGTCGCAAAGATGCGACAGCGCTCCCGGAAGCGATTACCAGCAGCACATGGTCCCGCTTCTTCGATAGCTATGAACCCGTTCACGCATTAGTTGCCGAGCAGTCGGGACAAATTCTCGGTCTGGTTCACTACCTGTTCCATCGCACCACAATTTCGATTCAGCCCACCTGTTATCTGCAAGACCTGTTCACAGTGGAGTCAACGCGAGGCAAAGGCGTTGGCCGCGCGCTGATTCAGGAGGTCTATCGCATCGCGGCGGATGCGGGGTGCGCCCGTGTCTACTGGCTGACTCACGAAACCAACACCATTGCCATGAAGCTGTACGACAAAGTAGCAGAGAAGTCAGGCTTCGTCGTCTATCGCAAGGCTCTCTGAAATCAACAGTGACTTCGTAGGAGTCAGTGATGCGAGTTCTCGTTTCCTGGAGCAGCGGCAAGGATTGCGCATGGGCTCTTCACTTGCTAAAGCAGCGGCCCGACGTTGAAATTGCGGGTCTGCTCACCACCGTCAATGCGGAATTTGATCGCGTAGCCATGCATGGCACCCGCCGCGCCACCCTTGAAGCGCAGGCCGCAGCCGCAAATCTTCCACTCTGGAGCATCCCCTTACCCTGGCCTTGCTCAAATAAAGAATACGAGCAGCGCATGGCCGCAGCCTTAACCCGCGCCGTCGCAGAACGCATCGATGCCATCGCATTCGGCGATCTGTTTCTGCGCGACGTGCGAACCTACCGCGAGAACCAGCTTCGATCCACCGGCATTGTTCCGCTCTTTCCCCTCTGGGACATTCCCACTCCCGAACTGGCCCCCGCAATGATTGCGGGCGGATTGCGCGCCAAGCTGGTTTGTGTCGACTCCACTCGGCTCAACCCTGAGTTTGCGGGGCGTGATTTTGACGCTCACCTGCTAAGCGATCTTCCACCGACAGTCGACCCTTGCGGCGAACGCGGCGAGTTTCACTCCTGCGTCTACGATGGTCCAATATTCTCCAGCCCTATCGCGCTCGAAGCAGGCGAAATCGTCAATCGCGACGGGTTTATCTACGCCGACTTCGTGCCGGTCGACTCTCTAATCACCGACCCTCAGGGTGCAACGGCATCCTAAGTACCTGATCGATATCCGGGTTTGGTGCCTTTTACTCTGATCCAACCCCAATCTCCGGCGTAACACCCATCGGCTGAAAAGGCTCCTTTGTGCCCCCAACCTACTCCTTTTGTGCTAATTGTCCTGCGCCTCGACTGAGATACAGTTTGTCAAAACAGACCTCATCCCCTGTATTAGTCTGCCGCAGCAGTTCGTAGCTATCGAGTCGACTTATGAGAGATTCTTTCGGATCGCGCGTCGCCGAACCCGCAGCAATTCTGCCTGCATTTGCGGCTGTCCCGCGGGTAAGGACGTTACGGGTACCGCGGACCCTTTTCCTGACTCTCGCAACCATCGCGGCAGCGCTTGTGTGCGTCACGCATGCAGTCGTCGCAGGCTCAAACACCGTGCCTGCAGCGGGATTCGGCTATCTCTGTCTCTCTCTTATTATGCTGGGCTGCGCGTCGGCTTTCTGGACACGCGCTCGCTCGTCTGAAGGCACCCTGTACATCCGCTGGTCTTTCATCTCCGCTGCGGCGCTGTCGGCGGCAATCGGCTATCTTCCATCTTGCACTCAGGGCTTTCTGAACACGACACCTGCAAGGCAGTTTCAAACTGCATGCTTCAACTCCAGTGAAGCTCTTTACATGTTGGCAGCGGTACTTTTCTTTTCGGGTGTCACTCGATCAATCGTAATATTGGATATTCTGCAGGCGTTGATGTTCAGCGTACTGCGCTTCAATCTTGTCTACTCGCCTGTCACGCGCGATCACTTCAGTGCAAACCACCTCCTGATCGGCCAGCTAATGGCCCTCTTTCTGTTCGTGGTCGCAATTGTCGCTTGCCTGGGAGCGGCATCACGCGCCGAGCTCATGTTCCTCCGAACGCTCTCTTGTTTCCTTGCACTTCGTCTCATCTCGTTCTTTCTCGCAAACCAAGTTTCTTACGTCTGGCTTCGCTACGAGCACTGCAGCTTTGGGGACGTGCCCGGCGAGGCTCTTCTCGTGGGCTTCGCGCTTTACCTTCTCTACACCAGGCACACCGCAGAGAAAGAGGCGTCGCAGATCGCGTCTTTAAGATCACCCAGTGTGCTGGTGCGCAGTCTGATGCCATCATTCCTCACCGTCGTTAACCTCATACTGGGCGTCATTGTGCTTCGCATCTCTGTGCCGCTGGCCACCGCAACAATTTCGTTATCCCTCGTCGGCTACATGGCGCGCACTGTGTTGTTACAAGCTCAGGCAGTCCATGAGAAAGCTTTTCTGGAAAGCCGCAACCAGCAACTTGAAGGACTTGCGACTCGCGATCCTCTTACCGGAATTGGCAACCGCCGTTCGCTGGCGTCGGTCTACCGGCATCTCCAGGCCGCCGACGGCTGTGAGAATCTCTCGTTCCTGTTGATGGATATCGATTACTTCAAGCAGGCGAACGACCGCCATGGTCATCTGCACGGTGACAAAGTGCTCGTGGCGCTCGCGAAAAAACTTGAGAGCCTGGCGTCCAGCGTGCCCGGAAGTCACTGTGCACGCTTCGGTGGTGATGAATTTGCGTTGTTGCTGCTAAACGTCTCTCCCCAAAAGGCACTGATTCTCGCGGAAGAACTGCGCGCCCTGTTCAGTGCGCACGCGTTTGAAGCTGAAACCAGAAAGACAAGTCTCAGTATCGGCATCGCTTCATTGCAATCAGCGCACGATCTGCCGCTCGAATCGCTAATTTGCAGCGCCGATGAGGCTCTTTACCGTGCCAAGTCGATGGGGCGTAATCGCGTCGAAGTTCAGCCTGTCTGCGAGCCCGAATTTGCCGCCGATCATTCCACTGCGTCGGCACTTCGTATAAAGTTGCAGCACGCCACGCGCTAAGGAAAAAGGCGAGGCCGAAGCCTCGCCCTTCGTTGCAAATCAGGTTCAACTTAGCGCCAGTGTCCCTCGACCAGAACCCAGCCGCCATGCCGGTGTACCCAATGATGCCCAACCCACACCGCGTGTGGATGAGGCGGACGATCCCAGCGCCCGGGAACCCATACATAGCGCTCGCCATCCCAACGGTGATAGCCGCCAATCCACACATAGCCACGCTCCGGGGGCGGAGGACGCCGTTCAACGATCGGTGCCGGTGGCCCTACCCTTACGTAAACCTGCGCAATCGAAGCCACAGGAAGCAAAGTGAAGGCAAGCAAAGCTGCCAATGCAATCTTCTTCACGAGTCAACTCCTTCAGCAGTAAGAATTGCCGGACCTCCACAGCCCTTCCGGCTCGTTGATCATTACAACATGGGTTTTGCAATATAGTTGCGCACCGAAAGTAACGTCGTGAACACCGAATATTTCTGATCAATACAACCTGAACCCGAAAATTTCGTCGCGACAAATGATGCCCCTTCAGCATCGATCACGTAATGACTGAATCCGCTACAAATGATTCAAATGAAACGCCCTCACCATGTCACCAGTGAGGGCGTTTGTCTTTCGAACAAATAATCGGAGAATCTATGCCGTAACTTCAACCTCGGAACTCAAAGCTTCAATAGCTCGCAGACAATCCTCTCGGCTCACATCATGATGCGTCACCATCCTGATCGCATTCGGCCCGACGGTACTCATCAATACGCCACGGCGCTTAAGCCGCGCCGTCAAGTCTGCCGCGTTCACGCTTCCCGTAAGCTTGAAAATCACGATGTTCGTCTCCACCGATTCGATATCGATATCAACGCAGTCAAACTGCGATAAGGCTTCCGCTAAAAGCCGGGCATTCGCGTGATCCTCATGCAGCCGCTTCGGCATCTGCTCCAAAGCGATAAGACCAGCCGCAGCCAGGATGCCTACCTGCCGCATCCCCCCACCGAGCGCCTTGCGATAGATTCTTGCCTGGTCCATCAGTTCAGCTGACCCCACCAGCATCGATCCCACTGGCGCACACAGGCCCTTCGACAAGCAGAACATGATCGTATCGAACCCGCGCGTCAGTGTCTTAACATCCACGCCAAGCGCTGTCGATGCGTTGAAGATGCGCGCGCCATCGAGGTGCACCGGCAATTTGCGTTCTTTCGCGTGTGTCCAGATCTCTTCCATCACTGCCAGCGGCGTGCATTTGCCGCCCGTCAGATTAGCTGTGTTTTCGATCTCAATCAGCCCGGTGGCTGCGCGAAATGCACCGCGCTTGTAGATCACCGGTTCGATATCCGCCCACTTAAGCCAGCCCCGCTCCGTAGGAACGGCTCTTACCAGGCATCCGGAAAAAACTGCGGTGGTCGCCATCTCCCAATCCAGAATGTGGGAGCGCGATTCGCAAATCACTTCCTGTCCAGGCTGCGTCAGCAGTCGAATCGCAATCTGATTCCCCATCGTGCCGGTCGGGACAAACAACGCCGCTTCACGACCGAATGCTTCGGCAGCCCGCTTTTCAAGAAGGTTGACGGTGGGATCTTCGCCATACACGTCGTCACCCACTTCAGCCGCCGCCATCGCTGCCCGCATCTCCGGTGTGGGCCGTGTCACCGTATCCGATCGCAGATCAATCAACTCAGACATTCGTCAGTTCTCAGCTTTCAGTCGTCAACTACCAGTTCGGTCCCTAGTCCCTACTTCTAAGGTATCTGCGCCATCGGCATTTCCATCACCGGCGTCACCTTGCCGTTGATCGAAGCATAGGCCCACATTCCGTGAAAGTTCTCGCGCAATCCGGGTTGGGCTTTCAGCAGCGCGCCCAGAACCGCAATTGCCTCGGTCCGTGCCACCGCGGGATCGGTCGATCCCGTCGATTCATAGGTGACGCCAAGGTCAGGTTCATGCAGAGAAGCGTCCAGACGCACACCATTGATCTTCCAGGTGCGGTCGCCGCTCTTCACCGAATACGGAAATGTATCTTCTCCGGGGCCACCCTTGATCTGCGACTGTTCCTGGACCAGCTTGTCGAGATTGGGCGAGGAGAGAAAATCCACGGGAAGTTCCAGGTAGCGCGCGGCCTCGTAGCAAAACCACGCGGACCATGGAAGATTGCTGTGCGCCAGTTCTCTTGCCCGCGTCCAGTACCAGACTGCGTCATGGCCGCCAAAGTTCCCTTGCCTTGAAGAGAATCCGCCCAGTTTCCAGCCAGAAGCCCCAGCCGAATCCCACGCCAGCACGAATCCCATCTGCCCCGCCAGGACTGCTCCGGCCGCATCAGAAAGAATTAGGGCATATTCCCCCGGCGGCAACGCATGCATGTTGATCGTCACCGTAGAAGATCCATTCGCGTTGGAACAGAAGAACTGGGTATCAGAAGGCGCCGAAAGCGTACTGGCGTCAAGCAGATAGACATTGCGCAACTGCGCTTTGCCACCTTTCACAAGGGGACCTGCCTGCTCAATCGCTCCGCGAATTCCGTCCCACTGTCCTGACAGGGCAGGCAGCAGCACGGTCTGAAGCGCACTGGTGTCCTGCCGTATCACCGCGTCGGAGAGTTGCTCTCCCATCGACACCAGGGTGCTACGGTCTTGCGGTGTTAACTCGGCCTGTGTTGTACAACTTGCGGCAAACCCCGCCGCCGGCGCCGCCATCAACAAAGCGGCAATCAATTTCCTCGAGCAGAGGCGCATCACTTGCGTATCCTCTCTTCCGCACAGCGCCTTCGTCACTTGGGAGCTGCCGGTATCGCTATACGGTTATCCGCTGTACAAGCTTTTCCAGAGCTTTCATGAGCCCATTTGCACTCGAAAAAACTCGCTTCGAAAACGCTATGAGCGTTCTGCGGCCACTGATAGTCTAATTGAGTGGGGTGGCTCGTCTCCGGCCCTGCCGGGCGTGCACATTCCCGGAAACTGACTGCCATGCGAATACTCGCCACGCCGCAATCGCGCCCCTCCTCCCATTCCCTGATCTCCTATTCCCTAACGCAATGTGGGATGCTCACTAGCGCTGTGCTGGTCGCTCTGCTTGTCAGCGTCGGCTCAATTGCAGCGCAATCGCCATCTCAGCCAGCGGCCACAGCCTCAAAGCCCCACAAGGCTCGCGCCCACCAGGCAGCCAAAAAATCGCAGGTCCCCGCTCCGGTAGCCCAGACCCCCCCTCCCCCCCCCATGCCCGACTGGCCTGTCAACGACAAACCCAGTCCAGCATCGGTGGTATGGGATTCGACTGGTCTTCGCATCAATGCATCCAACTCCAGTCTTCAACAGATCCTGAATGAGGTCTCCACGGACACTGGAACAAAAGTTGAAGGTTTAGGCGCCGATCAGCGTGTGTATGGAAGCTATGGTCCAGGACAGGCTCGTGACGTCCTCGCACAACTCCTCCAAGGTTCCGGGTATAACGTCCTGCTCGCCGGAGATCTAGGTCAGGGAGCGCCGCGCGAAATGGTATTGAGTCCTCGGCGGAGCGGCGGCCCCGCAAACGCGCCCGGCGTCGACAATCGTCAGCAGCAGGACCCCGACGAAGATATTCCGGACCAGCCGCAGCCTGAAGAACAACCCCAGCCTCCTCCTCCTGTTCAGGTTCCTCAAGCGCAAGGTGGCACTCGACCAGGGTTCGGTCCGAACGGTCCCATCCGCACTCCGCAGCAGGTAATGGAGGAAATGCAGCAGCGCCAGATCCTGATGCAGCAGCAGCAACAGCAGCAACAACAAAATCCGCAGGATTAGCTGCTGTCCCCTTTCGCAAAGTTGTGTTCGAGGATCGAATCGGGGCGCGCGACGAGGCGCCTCCAACCTCAGCGTTGAAATGAGTGCATTACGCGGATGTTTTGAGTTTATTCAGGTGCGAGTTGTGTACCCACTTTGAGGGTGACACGGGCGCTGCGGGGACGCATCAGCGCAAAACCGATCCGAAAAAGACCATAAGCGGTAAGAACGCCAAAGGCCATCGATCCTACTGCGGCGCAAAACAACATCACCAGATTGAAAACGTCTGCCATCTCTTCAGACCCCCGTCGAAAATTGCTGGGGAAAAGTTCCTCGTTGGTTTAGTGCTGTCTGGCCCAGCTAACCTCGCCGAATGCCACAGCTTTGTCTCAAGGATTGTCTCAGAGATTCTGTCGCGTTGACCCTTGTTTCTATTGGCAAATAGAATACCCCCAGTACGTCCGTAATCCCGTGAGCGGCTTCGTAACGAAAGTTCACACGGGATCCCCGACAACAGTGTCATGTTGTTGGGGTGTCTTCACCGTACCCGCCAACTTCACGATCACCTGACGAATGACCATCACTCACATTTCGGTGCGAGGCGCGCGCCAGCATAATCTGCGCGACATCAACGTGCGAATTCCTCGTAACACGCTCACCGTAGTCACCGGTCTCTCCGGATCCGGCAAAAGCTCGCTCGCGTTCGACACCATCTATGCGGAAGGTCAGCGCCGCTATGTCGAAACTCTCTCCGCTTACGCGCGGCAATTCCTCGACCAGATCGAGCGCCCCGACGTTGACTCTATTGAGGGTCTCTCCCCCGCAATCTCCATCGAGCAGAAGACCACCAGCCGCAGTCCTCGCTCCACCGTCGGCACCATCACCGAAATCTACGACTACCTGCGCCTTCTCTATGCCTCGGTCGGCACCCCTCACTGCCCTAACTGCGGTCGCCCCATTACTCGCCAGACCGCGGAGCAGATCGTTCAGCGCATCCTGCAGCTTGGCAATGGAGAGCGCGTCACGGTGATGGCGCCCGTTGTCAGAGGTCGCAAGGGCGAGTTTAAGGACTTACTGGATCAGCTTGACCAGCAAGGCTTTCGCGCTCGCGTCGACGGAGAGATGGTTGACCTTTCCGAGCCTCCCGCACTCGACAAGCGCAAAAACCACGCCATCGAAGCCATCGTCGACCGCATTCTATTGAAACCTGCGATATACGAGAATGAGAGCGCCCTATCCCTGGCGCAGCCAAGGGTGGGAAAACAGGAACCGCATCCAGGCAAACCCTCCGTCGAAAAGCGACTTGAAACCGCCGTTACCAAAGCTCTTCAACTCGCGAACGGCCTCGTCCTGATCGGATTTGCCAGCGGCGAAGAGCAAGTCTTTTCCTCCTCGATGGCCTGCCCAGACTGCGGTCTCGACGTACCCAAACTTGAGCCGCGCAGCTTCAGCTTCAACTCCACCTTCGGTGCCTGCCCGGAGTGTCACGGCCTCGGCTCCCTTTACGATCTCGACCCGGCAAAAGTCATCACAGACTGGTCCAAGCCGCTGCTCGATGGTGGCCTGGGTCCCGGCTCCGCCTCGCAGTATCTGCTCCGACTCATCAATTTAGCCGCAGAACGCTACAGCATCGACCTCAAGAAACCCTTTGAAGACCTGCCGCCCAAGCAGCAGCACATCCTTGTCTACGGACCGCCCAAAGGCGAAGCTCCGCGCACCGGCTTCCACGGCATTCTCAGCTATCTGCGCGACACTATAGACGAAGCACGCAGCGACGGCTACCGCGAGTACATGATGAACTTCATGTCCGCCACGCCCTGCCCCGCCTGTCGAGGAAAGCGTCTGCGCCCGGAGTCTCTGGCGGTCAAAATCAATGGCCTCTCCATCGCCGACTTCACATCTCTTCCGCTCAACCGCGCACTTTCCGCCGCCTACGAATTCAACTTCACGGCGCGCGAAGCTCTCGTCGCCGACCGCATTCGCCGCGAAGTCATCGAGCGTCTAGAATTTCTCTGCGCAGTCGGACTGAACTACCTCTCCCTAAATCGCAATGCCGCGACACTTTCTGGCGGTGAAGGCCAGCGCATCCGCCTCGCCACGCAGATCGGCTCGCGCCTCCGTGGCGTCCTCTACGTTTTAGACGAACCCTCCATCGGCCTACACCAACGCGACAACACGCGCCTCATCGAGGCTCTCGTCCGCCTGCGCGATCTCGGCAACACCGTTCTCGTTGTCGAACATGACGAAGACACAATCCGGCACGCCGACTATGTACTGGACCTCGGACCCGGCGCGGGACGTCTCGGCGGTCACGTCGTCGCGCAAGGCACACCTGCCGACATCATGGCCTGCCCCGAATCGCTCACCGGGCGCTATCTCTCCGGCGCCAGCGGTATTCTTCATCGTGCCGACCCGCGACCGCTGACTGGCAAATGGATCACTGTCCACGGCGCACGCGAACACAACCTGCAGGACCTCACCATCCGCGTCCCTCTCGGCGTCATGACTGTCGTCACAGGTGTCAGCGGCAGCGGAAAAAGCACCCTCATCAACGACATCCTTTACCGCTCCCTCGCTAAGACTCTCTACGGCTCACGCGAAGAGCCCGGTGTTCACGAATCGCTCGAAGGCGCTGATCAGATCGACAAAGTCATTCGCATCGATCAGGCCCCGATCGGTCGCACTCCGCGTTCCAACCCCGCGACCTACACGCAAGTCTTTTCGCCCATCCGCGATCTTTTTGCGATGCTCCCCGAGGCGCGCGAACGCGGATACAAGCCGGGCCGGTTCAGCTTCAACGTAGCCGGCGGCCGCTGCGAAGCTTGCCAGGGCGACGGCCAGCGCCGCATCGAAATGAACTTCATGCCCGACGTCTACGTACAATGCGAAGTGTGCAACGGGCGCCGCTACAACCAGGAAACTCTCGCGGTAAAATTCCACGGCCACTCTATAGCCGACATTCTCGATCTCACCATCGAAGACGCTCTGCCCGTTCTCGCAGATGTTCCGCAGGTCCGCCAGAAGCTTCAGACCCTTGTCGATGTAGGTCTCGGCTACGTTCATCTAGGCCAGAGCGCCACCACTCTCTCCGGCGGCGAGGCCCAGCGCATGAAACTCGCGCGTGAACTCTCGAAACGTCAGACCGGCCGTACGCTTTATCTTCTCGACGAGCCAACTACCGGCCTGCACTTCGACGACGTCCGCAAACTCCTCGAAGTCCTGCACCGTCTTACCGACCTGGGGAATTCCATCATCATCATCGAGCACAACCTCGACGTCATCCGCAATGCTGACTGGATCCTCGACTTGGGCCCCGAAGGCGGCGAAGACGGAGGCCGCATCGTAGGCGAAGGGCGTCCCGCCAAAATTGCCAAAACCCCCGGCTCGTACACCGGTGAGTTCCTCGCGCGCTACTATGCCTCGCACAACGGAAAACTCATTGAGATTCCAGCCGACGAGGTCTCTCCAGATAAGCCATCCGCCAACGGTTCATTGCCACCAAATGCTCTTCGTCCTGAGCGACCGCAGGGAGTCGAAGCACCTGCTGTTGCTCTTGCAAAGCCCGCTCGCACCAAACCATCGAAGCCAGCCCAAAAATCCAAGGTGAAGAAGCCGGTGCGCACATGAGCACATTTCCCGAGCCGCTTCCCGGCGCACCTGAAGAATCACCCTCCTCCTTACAGGAAGATTCAGATTCCAGCGATCCCCTTTCGCCCGCTAACACCTCCGCGCCACCCGCAGAATGGACCGGCACGCCTGAAGGCATAACTCCTGAGTCGACTGGCTCGTTAGCTGACATAGGCGCGGCGCTACCACCGGCCGATGAGACTGCGCACCAACCCATCTTCGCCCATTACGCTGCTCCGCCAGCACCAAGCGAAGAGCGTATCCCACACGTTGGCCACGTTGCTCTGCTCGGCCTCCTCGTCGTCTTCGGATTGATTGGCACCTTCATGCTGGTACCGCTCGCCTTGCATTTCCACCTTTTCGGAATCTCGGCAATCTCGCAGGCCGCCACCGATTACCGCTACGCGCTCGGCAGCCAGGCTATCCAATACTTCATTACATTCGCGGGGAGCCTCATCGTGTTCCCGCTCATCTGGCGCAAACCCTTCTTCGAAGGAATTCACTGGCACGCCGACACCGCGCGGCAGCGCATGGGACGACTCGTCAGTGTTGCCGTGCTTTGCTTCTTCGTGGCTATCGTCAACGGCATGCTCATGCCCGGTCCCACCAACGCGCCTATCGATCAGCTCTTCCACGCTCCCGGCGCAGCCTGGGTTCTCTTTTTGTTTGGTGTCACCGTCGCTCCATTTTTTGAAGAAATGGCCTTCCGCGGATTTCTTCTTCCATCACTCTCCACCGCATACGACTGGACGGTGAAGCAATTAACCGGCGTACCCCGCCGCCCGCTCGACGAATTCGATAATCCGCAGTGGTCCCTCCCCGCAATGATCGTCGCCTCCCTTGTCACCAGCGTTCCTTTCGCGCTGATGCACGGTGCCCAAACCAGCTGGTCCCTCGGACCGTTCCTGCTTCTCATCTTTGTTAGCCTGATGCTCTGCTGGGTCCGCTTGAACACACGTTCCCTCGCCGCCAGCACCGTAGTCCACGCCACCTACAACTTCATGCTCTTTTCGTTTATGCTTCTGGGCACCGGCGGCTTCAAACACCTCGACAAGATGTGAGAAGCAGCTGCTAGCGGTTAGCTCCTAGCCTCGAGCTTGCACATTCAACTTTGCCCAGAAGCGCCGTTCAAACGACGTCGACGGGGGCCGAAATTGCTTTTCAAGCAAGAGAAGTAGCTAGCAGCTTGTGGCTAGTAGCTGGAAGCTATAACTCGCTACAATTCCCTTGATGCCCACTCACGCCGAACAACTTCTCTCGCTTCTCGCCCGCACCAGTTTCAAACTCGGTCAGTTCAAGCTTTCCTCCGGCTGCACCAGCGACTACTACATCGACTGCCGCACCACGACGCTTCATGCGGAAGGCGGCCGCCTCACTGGCGAAGCAATCCTAGATCTGTTGAATGAAAACCGAATTCAGGCTGAAGCCGTAGGCGGACTGACCATGGGAGCCGACCCCATCGTCTCCAACGTGGCTACTGCCAGCGCCTGGCGCGCGCAACATCATGCCGGCTCGCCACTCATACAAGGCTTCCTCGTGCGTAAGGCAGAAAAAGCTCACGGCACCGGACGCCGCATCGAAGGCTTCTGTCGCGCAGGAGCCAGCGTCATCATCGTGGACGACGTCTGCACCACCGGCGCCTCCACCATCAATGCCATTGAAGCCGCGCGCGACGCCGGAATGACCGTCGCGGCTGTCGTGTGCATTGTCGAACGCCAGGAAGCCGACGGACGGCCCGCCGTTGAAGCTGCGGCGAAAGACGCGCCGTTCCTCAGCCTCTTCACTGCTGTCCAGGTTCGCGCTGAGCACGTGCGGCAATTACAAATCGCCGGCTAACACTGTACAAAACGACCCCAAAAGAAATCAGGCCACCCGGGCGTTTACCCTGGATGGCCTGCAAATCTTCCGGCCTAATTTAATTTAGAAACTAATCTAGAAATATTGGCTCGCGCTTTAATTTCTTTTACGGCTTTCGCCTTTACGCGTTCTCTTCGGCTTTCGCCTTTAATCTTCCTAATCTAAAAATCTTCTTCGAACTTTAGTTGCTGCTGGGAGGCGGCGGCGCGGTCTGCGATGTAGCCGGTGCCTGTCCGTTGCTCATGTTGCTCAGCAGCTGCACTTCCACGCGGCGATTCTGTTTGCGTCCGTCCGCCGTCGTGTTGGGTGCAACTTCCTTATCCTTGCCGATGCCGATCAGGTAGAAGCGGTGTGCCGCTACTCCGTACTTCGACGCCAAGTACTGCACCACCGCATCAGCGCGGCGCTGGCTGAGGTCATAGTTGTAAGCAGCCGAACCGGTCGAGTCTGTTCCGCCGGTCACTTCAAGGATGTAGCTCTTGGCGGAGCCGAGTTGCGCAGCAAAAGTATCGAGCTGCTCCTTGTCGTCCTTCGTCAACATAGCTTTGTCGAACCCGAACGTCACAGTGACATTCGCCATCGACTTGTAGTTATCCAAGCCTTTTACAACTGAATCGAGGGAATCTGCGCGATGAACCGCATCGTTCGCTGCGACATCCGCATCGCCTGCAGCCTTGGTGGCGTTCTGCGCGTTCTGAGCCGCGGTATCAGCGGCACTCTGCGCCTGCTTGATGCCTGAGGTTGCGCGATCATCCACGTCATGAAGTGCGCGGTTGTTGTCGGCGGTTTTCTGTTCCAGCGTGTTGGTGTGATCAATGATTGGCGCGGTCTGGGTTTTCACATAATTTTTGGTTGCGCAACCGGTTACGCCCAGAATTCCTACGGCAGCTGCAATCAACAATCCATTTGAATTTTTCATTGTCTCCCCATTCTTTACCGCCTCGATTTGCCTGACCCATTCCAGGACCACCATCAGGCGGGCGGTGACATTTCGTGTCGCCCTTACTATTGCATTCCAGCCGCCAAACCCAAATAAAATCGAAAGTTATTCTAAATAAAGGTCTTAAATATGCCCCACCTCTAATCTCCTAATTCGGCGGTCTATGTATTTTTTACCGAGTGCTGTAAGCTTTGCCATTTCAGCGCAGTCATAGTTCGTCTTCGCATAACCGCTATCCTATAGATTGGGCCTGCTCGACAGACCTGCCACATACATGGACCTCATCGAGAAAATACGGCTCCTCCCTACCCAACCGGGCGTGTATCTCTACAAAAACGCCGATGGGGAGGTTATCTATGTCGGTAAGGCCAAGAACCTGCGTTCACGCGTCCGTTCCTATCTCCTGGAGGCTTCTCAGGCCAATGCCAAGACCGGCTCCCTCATGCGCGAGGCCGTCGACATTGATTACATCCTTGTGGCCAACGAGCATGAGGCCCTGGCACTTGAAAACAACCTCATCAAGCAGCGCAAGCCGCGCTTCAATATCCTGCTCCGCGACGACAAGACCTATCCGTACGTCAAACTCACGCTCGCCGACCGCTACCCCAAGGTGTTTGTCACCCGGCGCCTTCGCAAGGACGGCTCAGCCTACTACGGTCCCTATTTCCCAGGAAACCTTGCTTACCGCGTCGTGGAATTGATCCATCGCAGCTTCCTTCTCCCCAGTTGCAAAGTCGATCTTTCGCGCTACCACGCGCGCGCATGCCTGCAGTACTACATTCACCGCTGCCTCGGCCCCTGCGTCGAAGACCTCACTTCTCCCGAGCTATATAAGCAAGCCGTTCGGGACGCACAGCTTTTTCTAGAAGGCCGCCAATCTGAGTTAGAACGTTCCCTCACTGCACGCATGAACGCCGCCGCCGAAGCCGAGCAATTCGAAGCCGCCGCGCGTCTGCGTGACCAACTTTCTACAGTTCACCAGTTGCAGGAAAAGCAGCGCATCGCCACCGCCGAACAAAGCGACGACTCCGACGTCTTCGGCTATCACTTCGAAGATGGAAGCCTCGCAGTCAACCTCTTCCACATCCGCAACGGCAAAATCGTAGACCGCCGCGAATTCTTCTGGGAAGAACTTCCCGACCTTCTCGAAGCACCCGCCGCCGAAGTCGAAGCAGGCGCGAACGATGCGGTGGGTGCCCCAGGTCCGGGGTCGCAAACCCGGGAGTCCTCAACTGGCAATGTCCCGTTCAATGCCGGACAGCTCTTCTCCGCCCTCCTCAAGCAGCTCTATATCGATCAGCACTACGTTCCCCGCTCCATCCTTGTCCCTGTAGATTTCGACGATCGCGAAGCCCTCGCCACGCTCCTCACCGAACGCACCGGCCACCGCATCGAAGTCGCCGTCCCGCAGCGCGGCGAGAAGCGTTCCCTTGTCGACCTTGCCGGGCAAAATGCAAAACAGTCCTACATCCAGCGCTTCCGTGTTCTCGAACCCTCGCGGAAAGCCATCCAGGAATCTCTCGCCGACTCCCTTATGCTGCCCGAACTCCCAACTCGCATCGAGTGCTTCGACATCTCCCACATCCAGGGAGCTGAAACCGTCGCGTCCCTGGTCGTGTGGGAAGACGGCAAGATGAACAAGTCGCAATACCGCAAGTTCAAAGTGATGACCGTGCTTGGCGTCGACGATTTCGCATCGATGCGCGAAGTCGTCACCCGCCGCTACCGCCGTCTCAAGGAAGAAGACAAGCCGATGCCCTCGCTCATCCTCATCGATGGCGGCCTCGGCCAGCTTCACGCGGCGGCAGACGCTCTCGAATCTCTCGGGTTCACGTCGCAGCCACTCGCATCCATCGCAAAGAAGGAAGAAGTAATTTATCTCTACGGAAACGAAGACGAGCCAATCGTCCTCGATCGTCATTCGCCGGTGTTGCACCTTGTGCAGATGATCCGCGATGAGAGCCATCGCTTCGCCGTCGGCTATCATCGCCAGCGCCGTGCCATGCGCGACCGCGATTCAGAGTTGCTGAATATCCCCGGCGTCGGCCAGCAGACCCGACAGCGCCTGCTCACCCACTTCGGCAGCTTGCGCGACGTGCAACAGGCCACCGCCGACTCCCTCGCCGCAGTAGTTTCCCGAAAGACCGCAGAATCCATCTGGCGCCACTTCCACGAATCCCCGCAGACGACGCAGCCACACCCCTGAACAACGAACAACCGTCCTATTCGACATCGCATCCCACTCGGTGTTGATCGAGGTGAACGGCTATGATCCGCTCGAGTCTTCTGCTTTCCTCCACCCTACTTGTTACTGCTCTTGCGTGCCCAGGTTGCGGTCACAATGATCATCCCGACGACAAGATGGCCGTGTACAGCGCACTCGATCAGAATTATCTGCGCAGCATCACTGTCTCTCAGGATCGGCAGGCCGGCACCATCACTCTCAGCGGCATTGTGGGCAGTCCAGATCGCGTGCAAAAAGCAGAACAAATTGCGCAGCAGGCTGCACCCGGTTACTCCATCGTCAATCACATTCAGGTGGAAAATGCAGGCCTTCAGAATGAGATGAAATCAGCTCAGCAAAATGCGATCCTTGACTCCGCAATCGAGGATCGCTATAAAGCCACTCTCGCCGCGCATCAATCGCTGCAAAACATCCAATATTCGGCCTTCAACGGTACCCTTACTTTGAAAGGTTCAGTGAAGTCTTACCAGGATCGACAGGAAGCCGAGAATCTTGCGAAACAAGTGCCCCGGGTTCAACATGTTGTGAATGAGATTCAGATCACGACAGGCAAACCGTCGTCCACCACCTCTTGAGAGGCGGAGGAGATCTCAGGTGGATTGCGTAGACAGAATCGATTTCGCTACCGCGCTCCCACAATTCCGTGATCGCCAATCGCAAACTTCTCGCAGCACACCGGGCACTCGTGCACCTTCCCATCGTCCACGCTGATCATCCGCGTGCCGCACGCTGGGCATTTTCCCTTACGCTCTGTCATCCCCATTACTGGACCTAATAACGGCGCGATGACGCCAAGCACAATCATCGGCACCCCCAGAAAGATTCCCCACCCCAGAAGGCAGAGCAAGACGCCCGGAAAGATCAGGATTGGCGCTGCAACCAGCCCGAAATACAAACCGCCGAATGCGCCGCGCGCGGGATGATGCTGATGGTCGCGCTGATGTACCTCATGCGCAATCGATGTGCCGCACTCAGGACAAAATGTCCACGACGCTGCGAGATGGGATCCGCACTTTGAACAATTTGTGTTCATAGGCCAACCGCTCCCTCACGGTTCACGCAGCCGACACGCAGCGAAATTGCGATCCACCCGCGGTCGCCCGCAGCCCAAAACGTTACCCCCGTCGCAACATCATTGCCCGTGACCCGCATCACGCTTCGCGAAGGCCTTTCAAGCATTCTGGATAGCGGAGCCGAAGGCAGCTGGCCCCACCGCAGGTGGCAGTCAGCTCGATCGCAGGCGGCGTGCTACCCTCACATCACCGCATGAGCCAACAAGCGTCCGCCCTTCCCAACCAAGCTCAAGCCTCCGCCGATCTCCCTCGCGTTCTCGGCGCATCCCAGGCCACGGCTATTGTCGTCGGCACCATCATCGGTAGCGGCATCTTCCTCGTCCCCAGCGAAATGATGCGCGACACCGGCTCCTCCGCGCTGGTCTATCTCGCGTGGATCGTCGGCGGCCTCCTGTCCTTGTTCGGCGCCATGACCTATGCCGAACTCGGCGCTATGCTTCCCTACGCGGGCGGCGAGTACGTTTATCTCCGTGGCGCCTATGGGGATATTCCCGCCTTCCTCTATATGTGGACGTGGTTCGCCGTAGCCAAGCCCGCCTCCATCGCCGCCGTAACCATCGGACTGGCACGCACCCTCGAATTCTTTCCTGCCTTTCACGTTCTCGCCATACCCGTTGCCGGACTGCCGCTTCTGTGGTCCCAAGTCTTTGCCATCGCTGTCACTTGGTTCATGACAGGTCTCAACTATCTCGGCATCAAAAAAGCCGGCGACTTCCAACTCGTCTTCACGATTCTCAAAGGCGGCCTAATCCTTGTCGTTGCGGCCCTCTGCTTCGCATCCGCCTCGGGATCGTTGCATAACTTCTCCACCTCCCTGCCCACCGCCACCGGGGGCTTCAGCGGATTCATGCTCGCCCTAATCGCCACCCTCTGGGCCTACGACGGATGGAACGACCTGACCATGGTTGCTGGCGAGGTTCGGCGCCCCGAGCGGAGCCTTCCCGTCGCTCTCATCGGTGGGCTCTTTATCGTCGGCATCCTTTTCATGGCCACCAATGCCGCGATTCAGTACATCCTGCCGGCTGCGCAGATCGCCGCAAGTGAACGACCAGCTGTAGCCGCACTCTCCATCGTTGCCGGCCCTCGCGGTGCAGGATTCGTTGCAGCGGCCATGGCGCTCTCGATCTTTGTCACCCTCAACGGAACCATCATGTCGGGCGCACGCATCCCCTTCGCCGCCGCCCGCGACCGGCTCTTCTTCCGCCAGTTCGCGCACATCAACTCGCGCTTTCAGTCCCCTTCCACTTCTCTCATCATCCAGGGACTGCTCTCCACCGTGCTCCTGCTTTTTCTCTCGCAATTTCAGCAGCACTTCGAACTAGCCGTGTTCGCCGAATGGCTCTTCTACATGCTCACTGCGACCACCGTTTTCGTGTATCGCCGCCGGCTTCCCGATCTCGTCCGCCCCTACCGCGTCTGGGGGTACCCCATTCTTCCCGCCATCTTCGTCCTCTCAGCTACCGCCGTTCTCATCTACAGCTACGCCGGCAACCTAAAAGGCTCGCTGTTAGGGACCGCTCTCATACTCCTCGGCCTCCCTGTTCTCTGGTTAGTCCGCAAGATATACGGTCCCTCCACGCCAACCAATCAAATCCACACCGCCGAATAGTGCCGGTACATTGCAGTATTCTGAACAAGTAACCGGATGACCGGTCATGCACTTAAAGGGAGAACGGCATTGCCCACCCGAACCCAACTGTGGCAAAGTCCAAAATTTACGATCGAACGCATTGAAGATGAAGAGAGAGGCATACTCATCTTCAAATTCTCCGGCGGCTTCGCGGCCAACGACATGTACTCCGTACTGAAGCCGCTCGCTGTGGTCAACATCTTTGAATTTGAACCACCTCCCGGCAAGGAACGTCCAGCGCTCAACATCTTCGACATCACTGACGTTCCTACCCTCGACTCATCAGGCCTCGGACTTGTTATCAGCCACTTCATTCGGTCCCGCGCCCGAGGTGTTCGAGTTATCGCGGTCGGTGTACGCCCCAACGTTCTGCAGCTGTTCAAATTCACAAAGGTGGATGCCCTGATACCCATGGCTGCATCGATCGAGGAAGCCATCGCCGCGCCTCGAACCTGAGAAGATAACTGGAGCTCTGTTCGTCGGCTTTGGGCCGCCCGTTACAATCAGATTGAGATGTCGATCACGCAAACCGAGCTCTGGAAAAACGCCACCTTCAGCATTGAACGAATCGAAGGCCGCGCCCCGCGCACATTGATCTACCGCATCACCGGCCAATTCAACGCACGCGACATGTACGGCTCCATGAAGCAGATCGCACTCGGAAACATCTTCGAGTTCAAAGCGCCAGCCGGCGACGAAACACCGACACTCCACATCTTTGATCTCGCTGCGGTGCCGCAAATGGACTCGTCCGCCCTGGGAACTCTAGTCAGCCATTTCATCAACTGCCGCAACAAGGGAATCCGCGTCGTTGTAACTTCACCGAGCCCCAACGTTCTTCAGCTGTTCAAATTTACAAAAGTCGATTCTCTGATTCCCACCGCAGCCACAGTTGAGGAAGCGCTCAGTTAATGTCGCGCCGTCGCGACAATGCGATTCAAACCCCAGCTCAGTTCCACGCCATTGATCCCTACGCCGTAGAGAAAAGCGCCCACTGAGATGGCATCATCTCCAGCGCAATACCTCATTCGCTTCGACGATCTTTGTCCAACAATGTTGAGCAATCGATGCGAACGCTTCCTCTCCCTTTTAAGCCTCTACAAGGTAGCGCCGATCCTCGCTGTCGTTCCCGATAATCAGGATCCCGATCTGAACCTGCAGCCTCCAGATCCATACTTCTGGGATCGAATACGCACATGCGAAGCCGCCGGAGCCACCATCGCCATGCACGGCTATCAGCACCTCTGCACCAGCAGCGGTAACTCACTGCTCCATCTCCACCACGAGACCGAGTTCGCAGGTGTGAGTGAATCGCGACAGCGAGAATGGATTCGTTGCGGATTAGAAATTCTTCGCGGACACCGCCTGAATCCACGTTTGTTCGTTGCTCCCCGCCACGGATTCGATCGCAATACTCTTCGCGCGCTGGCATGCGAAGGTCTCGGAGTCCTGTCCGACGGATTTGCTCTTCGCTCCTTCACTCGTCACGACGTTTTGTGGGTACCCCAGCAGCTTTGGGGGCCGGTTGAGAAATCAACAGGGCTCTGGACCATCTGCATTCACACAAATACCGCGACGGCAGCACTCGAAGAAAAACTGGAGACGTTTTTACGTTCCAACTCCAAACAGTTCACGAGCTTCAACAACGTCATCGCAGACACCTTGCCAGACAATTTAAGTTGGAGCGAACGCCTGGCAGAGTCCATCGCATATCAACGCATGAGGATGTCTGCAGCAAAAACCCGCATGCTCCATGCGTCCTGATCGCGAACACTCAGCCACCCACCAACTCTAGACCGTGTCAGGAGGCTTGCTGCTTCCTCAGTTTGCTCGCGGCCGCGCGCTTCTGGTCTTCCCGCCGCACGGCTTTGCTTTGCTTGCCGGCCTTCGGTTCGCAGCTTCCCTTTTCCCCCGCAGCCTTGCCCGGAGTCGGCTTGAAACCCGGCCAGCAACGTTGGGATGAAGGAGACTTCATTCGTGACCGTGACGAAGATGAATGGTGACTTTTCGTTTTGGCTCTTGGGTGAGTAACCATGCGTAATCAGATGCAGGCCTTGTCGCTGCCCTTCAACGCGGCGGAAAAAACGCCCTCATATTTTTGTTCCCGCTTAATCGCCCCCTGGTCAATTGCCAGCCAGACCGCAGGCTCTACCGGTAACCCTTTGACGGGCCTCTGATTTAAACTCGCAGCAGATGCGCGTCTTCGGTATTGACTGCGGCACTGAAATCACCGGGTTCGGCGTAGTAGAGTCGGATGATTCCGAACAGCTGCCTCGTCTTGTCTGCAAGATCCATGGGGCGATCCGGCTCCTCAAAACGAAATCGATGCCTGAGAGACTTTGCGACATGCATCAGAGTCTGGCCGCGGAACTAGAGCGCTGGCAGCCTGAAGTCGTTGCAATTGAAGAAGTTTTCTACTCCGTGAATGCCAAGTCGGCACTCAAGCTTGGACAGGTACGGGGCGTCGCCCTGCTGGCTGCGGCGCAGCTCAAACTGCCGGTGGCAGAATATGCACCGCTCAGTATAAAGTCGTCAGTTGTGGGATACGGGCTAGCGAAAAAGGAACAAGTGCAGTTCATGGTTTCCCGGCTCCTCAACCTGCCGGAGCCCCCGCAGCCGGCCGATGCTGCCGATGCGCTAGCGATCGCGATATGTCACTTGCATACTGCCCAGACTCTCGCTCTTCAAGGGGGACGGCGATGAGATTTGCGGGGTTTATCCTCGCGGCAATGCTCATTGCACTCCCTGCACGCGGTGAATCTGATCGCGTCGTCCGGGTAGATTTCTCAAACCCCGGCCTCTATCCTGCGCAATGGTCTCTCGTTTTACGTCCCGATGGCAGCGGCCATTTTCACGCCGAAGGGGGGACCAAACCGAAGGATTCCGAAGAAACCATCGAACCTGCCAAAGTTGACCGCGACGTAACTCTGAGCGGCGATTTCACCAGCCACGTCTTCCAGACTGTGCATGACAAGCGCATCCTCCACGGCAAATGCGAAAGCCACCTGAAAGTCGCATTCCAAGGACTGAAGAAGATCAGCTACAGTGGGCCTGACGGAGAGGGTGGATGCGAATTCAACTACTCCACCGACAAGGAGATTCAAGACCTTGGTGAAACGCTTGTCGGCGTTGGATCGACATTAATCGAAGGGGCCCGGCTCGAGTTGCTCTTGCAGCACGATCCGCTGGGGCTTGATAAGGCCATGCAATATATTGTCGAGGCTTCGGATGATGGGCGCCTGCAACAGATATGTGCCATTCGGGATATTCTGGTGCGCCTTCAGGACGATCCCCACGTGATGGAAAGAGTCAGAAAGCGGGCACGCATGCTGCTGGCACGCTCGGGAAGCTGAAAATGGTCTGAATTGTTAAATTTCAGGCGCGACTTTTCACCTCTATTCGCGGTCTGAATGAGTGTGGACTCCTCGCGATGCGATTCTCATCGGAGGCGTGGAAGAAAGGGTGGGGGCTCCATGAATCCATTCATCAAGGTGTGGTTAAGGCCAGCTGCCAGCGTCGTGGGGCTGGCTTTGTTTTTGGCGTCAGGCCTCGTCTATGGACAGCAGGCAGATCCAAACGTGCGCGCGGCCCGCTTGAGCGATGTGGAAGGAGACGTCCAGCTCACCGAGGGCAGCCAGATTCTGGCCAACCCGGCACTCGTGAATACTCCTCTATTCGAGGGCGTCCAGATCACGACTAAGGACGATGGAAGAGCTGAGTTGCAATTCGATGACGGAAGCGTCGCGCGCATCTCTCCCAACAGCTCGCTGAAGATTGCCGTTCTCCGCCAGGAAGGCTCCACAACCCATGCCGAACTGGATCTTCAAAACGGATTGGCTTATTTTGAGTTCCAGGGGGATGCGTCAGGAAGCCGTACCATTGCCCGCTTTGGCGACAGCTCGGTTACTGCTACCGGTTTCACTGTAGTGCGTGTTAATCTCGATAATCTTCCCGGCGAACTCGCAGTCTTTTCCGGTAATGCTCACCTCCAACGCGGCAAATCACTGTCTCTTGATCTGCACGGTGGTGAAAGCGTCGCGCTTAACGCCGCCGACCCAAGTATCTACAATCTCGCGGAAACCATCGAGCCCGACTCCTGGGATGCCTGGAATGCGGATCGCGATCAGGAGTTGACCTCACAGCTATCGGCTAAAACTGCGGCCAGCGGCAATGCGGTCAACAGTAACAACCCGGCGTGGGGAGACCTCGACGCCAACGGTAACTGGTACAACGTTCCCGGCGAAGGCTACGTTTGGTCGCCGCTCGAAGCGGCCTCAGGAAACTGGGATCCTTACGGATGTGGCAACTGGGTCTGGACCCCTCAATTTGGATACGTCTGGGTGTCCTGCGAACAATGGGGCTACTTGCCCTACATGAGCGGAAGCTGGAATTACTACGACGACTTCGGCTGGGGCTGGCAGCCAGGGTACGGGTACCCCTGGTGGGAGACCGGTAGCTGGGGCTGGAACATCGGAAATCGTCCTTACCGCTATCAGCCACCACATCGTCCCCACGGAGGACCCGTAAAACCTCCAGGTGATCCGATTCGGCGCGGTGGCTTCTATCAGCCCAATCCAGTTCTGGCAGTCAATCGAGGACCCAGCGCACCCACTGCAAGGCCCGTCCATCCTATTGGCCGGCCGGTGACGATTGCGGGGAACACAGTCGCACCACTCAAGCCTCTTATGCCACGGCCGCCTTATAGCCCGCTCAACTCTTCCGGATTCAACCGTCCAAATCCCGGTTACGCAGTATACCCGGGCTACGGAGGGAACTCCGGCTACGGGGTCAATCGCGGGTACATCAATCCAGGTGCGGGTACCCGCACGGGAACCGGCTATGTTCCATGGGCGAATTCGGGCACAAACCGTTCGGGGTCTTGGACCGCTCCCGCTGCTCCCGGTGGCGGATATCACCCTTCAGCGCCAGCGCCCAGCCGCGGATACTCAGGCGCAGGCGCTCCGAGCAGCCACGTATCGAGTGGTGGCGGAGGAGGCGGTGGTGGCCACGTTAGCAGTGGGGGTGGAGGCGGCGGAGGCGGCGGTCATGCTGGCGGCGGTGGTGGAGCATCAGCAAGCGGAGGCCATCACTAACTCCGATTCAACTTAAATCAATCAATGGAGCCACTTCGTTCTTCGGAGTGGCTCCATTTGTTTTAAGAATTCTCCACAGCGCAGCGAGTGATTCGACGGAGACAGCCTCAGCGCGTGCTTTGAGATCGATATCTGCTTTCGAAAGCGCATCCGCGACCATGGAAGGATCAACGCCCGCCGCGCGCAGATTATTCGCCAGAGTCTTTCGCTTCGCGGCAAATATCTGGCGCAGAAACTTCAAAAAAGGCTTCCTATCCACTTCTAGTTCCTTGAAACGTGGTGCGAATCGCCAGCGAAATACAGTCGAATAGACTTCAGGAGGCGGCGAGAAGGCGCTGGGAGGCAACGTGAACAGCGGTTCCACCGGTCCGTGCATCTGAACCGCCACCGATAACAAACCGTAGTCCCGTGATCCGGGTACGCCCGCCACTCGATCGGCGACTTCCCGCTGCACCATCAGCACCGCTCGATCGAGCACGTCCGCATATTCGGCCAACCTGAGCAGAATCGGTGAGGTGATGTAATACGGCAGATTCCCCACGACAATAAGCCGCTGATTCGCCGCCGCAGCTGCGGCTGCAAAGTCAAAGGAGAGCACATCAATGGTGATAACTTCCACTTTCGATTGAACAGAAACTGCCCCTTGTTGCGCTGGCCCGCCAGACAGCTCGGCCGTCAACCTTGAGGCAAGCTCGCGATCATACTCGAGCGCCAGCACCTTTCCGGCTTTTGCAGCAAGTTCCCGTGTGATCGCGCCCGTGCCGGGGCCAATCTCGACAACTGTGCGATCACTGCAATCGCCCAGAGCGGCAACGATGCGGCCTATTGCCTGGTCATCGCGAAGAAAGTTCTGTCCCAGTTTGGATTTGGAAGGCACGGATCGATGTTAGTCGACCAGGCATGTATCCGACCGCCCACCTGTCCGGCGGGCAGAGACGTTTAAAGTTTCCATAGACTCTTCCGCCCTTGAAACGGGCAGGGGACCGAAGGAAAATAGGTATGTGAGGTGAACGACATATACTGAGCAAAACGATACAGTTTTCATCTTCTGTTCGTGGCAGAATCAAGCTTGGCCGTGGTGTGCCCTAGACAGTAAACCGAGCTTCTCACCGTATCTCGCTAATCTGAAAGGTCTTTCAAATGAACGCGATAGTTATTCCGACGTTCGATCTTGAAGCCTTTCTGGAGAACTCCGGGATCGGTCGAAGGACTGTCGAACTGAAAGCGAAGCAGACCTTTTTCTCGCAGGGCGATGTAGCCGATTGCGTCTACTACCTCCGCAAAGGTCGCGCAAAAATCACCATCGTTTCCACTGAAGGTAAAGAAGCCACCATCACCTTGCTATCGCCTCTTGATTTTGTCGGGGAAGAATCGCTTGCTTCCGTAGGCGGAGTTCGCCTCACAACCGCCACCGCGATCACGGCGTGCAGTGCACTTAAGATCGAGCGCGACGAAATGATCCGCGCCATGCATGGCGAACACCAGTTCTCAGACGTGTTTGTGAAATACCTGTTAGGCCGTGGCATCCGCACGCAGGCCGACCTCGTCGACCAACTGTTCAACTCCAGCGAAAAGCGACTCGCGAGGGTTTTGCTTCTGATGGCGGAGTTTGGCAAACCAGGCGAACCGGAATCACTCATCCCAAAGATCTCCCAAGAGACGCTGGCAGAGATGATTGGCTCCACGCGGTCGCGCGTGAGCTTTTTCATGAATCGCTTTCGCAAGCTCGGATTCATCGACTATAACGGCCGCATTCGCGTCAACAAGTCGCTGCTGAACATCATCCTCCATGACAAATTGCCTGGCGACAACGCGGTGAAGCCGCGGATTCTTAGCGTGCCGCCGAAGCGGCCCAGACAAAAGAAAATGTCAAAACAGGCCTGAATTGGACAGTGCCCACATCGCCTCGTAGAAGAGGCTTAGCTTAGCCGCGTAGTAATTCTGTATCGCTTTTCAACGCGCTCGGTTAAGTTCTCACGGTGGTACTTCAATTTTGGGGTTTGATGTCATCAGCCTTTCGACTCATAGATAAGCTAATTTGGCCAGCGAGACCCCGTACAAGAGTCACGCGGTACGGACTGGCCGTGGCATTGCCCCTCGCAGGCTTTGCTGTAACGCACGCACTTTTCCCCGTCGACCGCTCTCTGTTCTCTCCGTTGCTCGGTCTCGCGATTGTTTGCGCCGCGACGTTTGGAGGCATTTCATCAGGAGTGGTGGCAACCGCAATATCACTGCTGCTGAATATTCTGGCTTTTGGGCCCACAGGTCCATGGCAAATTCCTGGCCCGAAAAACACGCTGAATGGATTTGCTTTCGTGTTCGCCGGGATGCTCGTCTCTTTTGTGGCAGGGTCGGTGGGTGCGCTAAACCGAAAGGTAGCGCTTGAGCGCAGGAGGCTGGAAGATACCCTGAGCTGCATCGACGACGCCGTAATTTCGACAGATCTGAATGGACGCATCCTGCTGATCAATGCGTCGGCGGAGGAAGCTACCGGATGGAGCTCGGCGGAGGCAACGGGCAGGAATTCTGATGATGTGTTTCAGATCGTAAACGAAAGCACCAGGCTGACCGTAACTAGCCCGATACGGCAGGCCCTCGACGCAGGTCAAGCCGTAGGACTTGCGATGCAGACTGTGCTGCTGCGTCGTGACGGAAGCCAGATCCCCGTGAGCGACAGTGCGGCCCCCGTTCGAGACTCCGAAGGAAACATCATCGGAGCAGTCATGGTTTTTCGCGATATCTCCGCGCATCGAGAACGCGAAGCGACTTGGTTGCAGACCCAGAGATTGGCGACGGTGGGGCGACTGGCCGCTACGATTGCACATGAATTAAATAATCCGCTTCAATCCACATCCAACCTGCTCTTTCTCATCAGCGAGGGAGGCGATTCCGAAACGCTTCAGGCTCACGCCGTTGAAGCGATGCGGGAGTTGCAGAGAGCCTCGGATATTGCCAATCAGACGCTCTCGTTCGTGCGCAGCTCAGGCGAGCGAAGTTCCGTTTCGGTGAGTCAGCTTTTTGACGAGGTCCTATCGCTAAATCGAAATAAGCTCAAGAACAAAAACATTGACGTCGTGAGGAATTATTCGCCTGAAACCGTTGTCACTGCGCGAACAGGCGAAATTCGCCAAGTCCTTGGAAATGTTGTCGGGAATGCGTTGGACGCGCTGGATACCCACGGCAAGCTATACCTTCGAGCCAGGCCTGCGGAATGCCTCGGACGTCCTGTCATCCAATTTATCGTGGCCGACAATGGCAGCGGCATCTCCAAAGAACATCAGACCAAGGTATTCGAGCCGTTTTTCACCACCAAGAACGACGTTGGCACCGGACTTGGTCTCTGGGTGGTCAAAAAGATCATCGACAGCGAAGGCGGTTGCGTTCGAATGCGCAGCAAGGTGGGGAGGGGTACCGTCACGCGGCTCTGCTGGCCAATACGGTTCGAGCACGATACAAACCAGATGGCTTTGGGTCAAAGCACAACTAATGCTATTTCTCGTTCTTGATAATCGCCAGGTGAAAAGTTCTTCGCTGGGTGAATCCAAGACTTCGATATAGGCGGACGGCTGGATTATCCGCGAAGGCGTGTAGATAGGGCGAGCGTTGCTCCGCGAAAATGTCTCGCATCACTTCGCGCATCAGCCTTCCCCCATATCCGCGACCCCGCGCATCAGGATGAGTGCATACCGCGCTGACTTCGACAAATCCAGGAACACGCGTTCTCTGACCGGCCATCGCCATCAGCCGTTCACCTTCAAAGATTCCGTAAAAGTTCCCCAGCTCTATCGTCCGTTCACGAAAAGGGCCTGGCTCGGTGAGGCGGGCAAGCTCGAGCATAGCCGGAACATCGGGCGCAACGAGTCTGCGCAGCATTGTGGCCTCGGGGAATTCATGCGTGGATACTTGCGTCTCGGCAAGTTCAAGTCCGCGGCAGATCATCTGCGTCAGAGTTCCACCGCGAAAGAGTGCCCATCCCTCGGGAAGCGCCGGTTCATCGTTGAGAAACAAGCCTAGCAGGCCACCGGAGCCCGCGAGAGTCCGCAAGCTGTCATAGTTCGGCTGGGACTGTTCGGGAATTCCAGCCAGCGGCCCGATTTCTGCAGGATACCGTCGCGCCTGTCCATCGATTTGCGCCAGGAGGCGATGATCGGAAAGCAGTGCATGCAGGATCGGATTGTCGAGCAGACTTTCGTCGGCTTCCTGTAACTGAAAGTCCGGGGCGGCAACGTCGGTATCAACTCTGCGAAGGGCCATGCGTACAAGATGATGAAGAGATGCAGTCAGATGCGGAATCCTCATTGGCGAAATCTGCGTCAAAGTTGCAGCGTGTAGACTCGGAAGTTGGCTGTGAAACAGTTCACTTGATCCGGCAACCGTTAAGCAGGCGTTTGGGAGAGGAAGAATGCAGATTGTCTTTGCCGCGTCAGAGTGCGCGCCGTTTGTGAAGACTGGCGGGCTAGCGGATGTTGTCGGCGGATTGTCGCAGAAAATCTTAAAGTTAGGTCACGAAGTCAGCGTTTATCTGCCTCTATATGCAGGAGTTCGGCAGCACCTGGAAGGCGAGTTGAACTACGTGATCCGCTCTATCACCATCCCCGGCCCGCATAGCAACCGCTTCGCGGGAATTGTGGATGGCGGACAACGTGATGGCGTCAAGTTTTACTTTGTAGATTGCCCGGAGATGTTTGACCGCCAAGGTATTTACGGTAATAACGGTGACAGCTACGGCGACAATGCAGAGCGCTTCGGCCTGTTCTGCAGGGCCGTTCTGGAAGCGACGAAACAACTGGGCGTTCCGGATGTCTTTCACGTGCACGACTGGCAGTCTGCGCTCCTTCCCGTGCTGCTTCGAACGGTTTACAACGCCGACCCGGCGCTCAAGCACTCCGGCTCTGTGCTCACCATTCACAATGCCGCATATCAAGGGACGTTTCCGCCGTCAACCGTGGATGAACTGCTGCTGCCGTGGGATATTTTCACGTTTGACAAACTCGAACACTACAACACTTTCAACTTCCTCAAAGGCGGCATCGTGTACGCCGACAAGGTCACCACGGTGAGCCGCAGATACGCCGAGGAGATCCAGACACCGGAATTCGGCAACGGGCTGCAGGGGGCACTAAGCCAGCGGCGAGCCGACCTTGTCGGGATCCTGAATGGTGTGGATTATGCCGAGTGGGATCCGGCGACGGATGGCAATCTCGCGGGCCATTACACACCGCACGACCTGAGCGGAAAACGCGAGTGCCGAAAAGATCTTCTGCACGCTTTCGGTCTGGATGTATCGGAAGATACTCCAGTGATCGGCATCTGTTCGCGCTTCGCATCGCAAAAGGGATTTGACCTGCTTGAGCAAATTGCAGGGCGCCTTGCAGAGCGGGATGTAGCCGTGGTGGCGCTTGGAACGGGTGAGCCGTACTACGAAAAATTCTTCCGCGACTTTGCCTATGCGAATGCCGGCCGGTTTTCAGTGCAGATCCGATATGACGACGCGCTGGCACACAAGGTCGAAGCAGGATCTGACATTTTTCTCATGCCGAGTCGGTTTGAGCCCTGCGGCCTGAACCAGATCTATTCACTAAAGTACGGGACCATTCCGGTGGTGCGAGCGACCGGAGGATTAGATGATACGGTCGAAGAATGGAATCCCGGTCTCAACAGCGGCACTGGATTTAAGTTTGAAGCGTATGAAGCGCAGGCCTTGCTGGATACAATCGATCGTGCGTTGAGTGCGTTCTACGACAAGAAGCAATGGTCGCAACTGATGCAGAATGGCATGGCACAGGATTTCAGTTGGGACAAGCCTGCTCGCGAGTACGTTGCGGTGTACGAAGAAGCCGCGCGAAAAAAGGCCTGATCAGAATGATTTAGAAGTCCAGAACCGCTGCTTCAGTTGCAGCGTGAAAAGCCCCTGGCTAATCATGCCAGGGGCTTTCCTTCCTTTGGGCGCATTTCTGCGAAAAAGCTAGGCACCCTGGCCCAGTACCCTCGGCACATCAATTCCAAGTGCAGTAGCCAGATCGTGCTGATGCTCCTGCTCCTGCGAAATGATTTTGCGCAGCTGTTCTGCGAGAGCATAGTGGCCCAGGGCCTCGGCCTGTTTCACACGTTCGCGATAGTTCTTGATGGTAACGGTCTCATTGTCCAGATCGAACTGAAGCATCTCTTCCGGTTTTTCTGAGAGCTTAACCTCTTTGGGTGTCCCTGTGGGCATGCCGCCCAGATAATCCACCTGGTCAGCAATGATCAGTGCGTGCTGCAACTCTTCAGAAGCATGCTTCTTTAATTCAGCCGCGATGCTCATCCACTTCGCGCCTTTCAACACGTTGCTGTACACGGTGTAAGCGATCACTGCCTGGTATTCACGGGCCAGGTCTTCGTTTAAAGCGTTGATCAAATCCTGAACAGCCTTGTCGTTTTGTTGATCCTGATTGCTTTGACCCTTCTGGTCTTGAGGCTTCTTATCGGGCATGCCACTTCCTTTTCCGTCCAATTTAAGCAGTAGATCTGCTCAGACACCACGTGGGATGCCGTACGCAACGTGGATGTTGCGTCAATTTCTTGTAAACCGGCAAGAGACGAAATTTGTGATCCAACTGATGATAAAAACACTGCATCAAACCCGCCCGTATCCACATGAACGAGGTACGCTGCAATGGGTCCGAAATACCTTACGGCGCTGTTGTGCGCCGCTCCCCTGATCTGCCTTGGCCAAGGAACTTCAACGAGCTTTAATAACCCGGCAAGCTTTTCAAGCAATAACCATCTTCTTGATCTTCTCCTGATCGCGCGTCCGGAAACGGTTCATCTTGGTCCTTTTAGTCCCACCGCGTGGATCTATGAGGCATGCCAGACTTCAGTGGCCGTCGAGGATCAATGTCCTGCCGACTCGCGCACCGCTGCGTCCTATGCCGGCGTCGTGCTTCATCTACAGCCTGGTGATCACCTGCGCATCAAGCTGGTCAATCATCTGCCACCGGCGCCAAGTGATGACGAGAACGCGCACGGACCGGACCCGATGATGAACGAGATGTTGATGGCCAATCCCACCAACATCCATACACATGGCTTGATCGTTGAACCGCGCAAAGCAGACGCGTCCGATCCCACGTACGGCGATTATGTCTACGTGGTGGGCTACCCGGCCGGCAAACTGCCGCCGATGGTCGATCCGGACCTGTCCGCGACCGATCAGCCGATTCAATACGACATCTATATTCCGACCAACCATCCGTCGGGTCTCTATTACTTTCATCCCCACATTCACGGGCTGGGAGTGAACCAGATTTCGGAGGGCCTCGAAGGCATGTTGACGGTAGGGTCCATCCAGGACGAAGCCTCGGCGACCAATAACTTCACGCTGCCGCCAAACTTCTCCGTGCGCTACATGGATATTCGAGACATGCAGGTGCTGCCGAATGGCGAAATCCAGGACCAGGAAGATTCGATGTATTGCGCTGCCCTTCCTGACCCGGACGATAGCCGAGAAGGATCATGCGCTGGAGCGAATCCACCGCCGGATGCGCCCGGCCCGGGCCCGATGTACCAAGGCGGCAAGTGGTTCTTCACCATCAACGGGGCGGTGTATCCCACTATCAACGTCGACCAGCAGAATGGCGAAGTGTGGCGCCTGTTGAATGGCGCGGCGAGCCGGACCTACGATCTTGCGATCAAGAACGATCAAAATCATGCGCCGGTGGTCTTCCAGGTACTGTCTCTGGATGGCGTGGCATTGGCGCCTACGGCGGGGACTGATGTTTCGAAGATGACGGTCGGAGGACGGTTCAAACCGGTTCAATGTCCGGGGCCGAAGCAGCCGCACCGGCTATCTGAACCGGTGTGCGCAACGCATATGGTCATGTTCCCCAGTTCTCGCGCTGATATTTTTCTCGGCTCGTTTGAGCCTAGGCATCTGACCTCTGCAACGTTTCTGACCACAGACATCAACACTGGCTCGGCGGGCGACGACTGGCCGGCCGCCAACCTGGCGCACCTGGTCTTCTCAGGAAAAAACACTAAAGCGATCGGTGCGTTGAACGTGAAACCTGTCGCGGCCGCGGCACTGTCGGCCAAGGGCGCGCTCGGCGGTCCGGTGAAAGCGATGTATCCGGGAATGACCCAACCGCTGCCGATCGCGGACGCAAAACAAATCGCAGCAGGCAAATCGTCCGCGTTGCCCGTTGCGCTTGACGCCGCGACGAGCCAGCAGGTGCAATCGCTCTCCGCGGCCCAGGTGCAGAAGTTTGGTCCTCGGCTCGCAGCACAATCAAAATCGGTAGCATCAATCGCCTCGCCGAACTGCGCGGCTCTTCCCGCGGGTCACCATCGCCGCGTATTCTTCGGAGTTCCATCAACCAATCCTGACGGCTTCGGGCTCGGCTATGAAGAAGTCGATGCGCAGGGTAATTCCGTGCCCGGCACGTTTGAGGACGTCTCGGCATTCAACCCCGCGTTCATAAACGTGTGCCTTCCACTCGCTCCGGGAAACCAGACCGCTACAGAGCTGTGGGAACTGGTGAACGTTGCAGCGGAGGCTCACAACTTCCACATGCACCAGACCAAGTTCACAGTGCTGCCGAAAGGCGCGCCAGTGGGCGACGGCGGAGCCATGATGGACAACGTGCCTCTGCCCAGCGGAAGCGCGATGTGCGACGGGTCGGTGCTGAAATGGCGGGATGGCACGTGCAAGGTGACGCCAGTCCAAGTATCGATTCCCTTCTCGGAGATTGGCGACTTTGTCTATCACTGCCACATCGGCGAGCACCAGGACGGCGGCATGATGGCGCACATCCGCGTGATCGCCAACCCGTAACGCTAAACGATTCAAATGCGTTCATCCCGCTCAGATCATTTTTTGGCCCGCAGATTATTTGCGGGCCGAATTGTTTTGCAGGCCTGATTATTTTTGGGGAATGACCGGCAGGATAATTTGCGAAGGATGCTTGGCATCGAGATAGATCGTGTTATGCGCGACCTGGGTTCGGCGGTTGTCGTTGAGTGGCTCACCGGTGTTTGGATTGACATCGAAACGGGGAAAGTTGCTGCTGGAAATGTCGAGCCGGATGCGATGGCTTTTCTTGAACACCAGTGAAGTTGGATACATCTCAATGGTGAACTCGTACGGCTCGCCGGGCTTCATCAACTCCGCCTTGCCCGGACCTTTGCGATAACGCGCACGCACAATGCTGTCCGCGATATTCAGGTCGACACCGTTGGGATAGTCGACATTGGGTGGATACACATCTACCAGTTTCGCCGTGAAATCCGTATCCAAAGCATCGGACGATGCCCACAACTTAACTACGAGCCTACCGGTCACCTCAACGTCCGCATCGAGCGACGTGGTTTGGAAAACCACGACATCATTGCGTGCTCCGAGTGGGCGCGTGTCGGTGCACAGCCAGAAATCTGCGCGACAGCGCTGATCCGCCGCACCTTGAAACATCAGTGTCCCCTGTGACGAGACATTCCCGCCAATCGTCGGCACAGGATTGTTCGGATCGAATTGATAGGTCATCGGCGCATCATCCAACGGTTTCTCGGGTGACAGGCCGCCTTTGTGCAGGTAGTAAGTCGTGTAGAGAGTGCGCGCCAGCGGCCACTCTTGCTCCTCGCGCCAGTGCCCTCCCACAAAAATGCGACCTTCCGCGGTCTTGTGCGCATCGCCGCCACCCATCACGTAGATACGCACGGGGGCCTCGCGATCCACGCCGTTATCGATGCCCTTGAGGAAATGATCAAACCAGCGCAGATGGAATGCAGTCAGATCGAGCGCCGCATCTTCGGTAAACTGCGCTTCGCCTGCATAGTCGAGATTCTCGCTACTGTGAATCCAAGGTCCCACGATGAGCCGCTGCAGGCTCTTCTTCGATTTGCGCAGTTCCACGAAATTCAAGTTTGCTACCGACGTTCCCCAGGAGTCGTACCAGCCCGTAGTGTGATATTCGGGAACGTCTTTGTACTCGGCGAGGTGGTCGACCACGCTAGACCCCGCATTCTTCCAAAAATCGTCGTAATCTCCATGACTCATGGCTTCGATCAGCCACTTTTCATAATCGGGCGCAAACTTCAGCGGAGTCGTGCCAGCCCGCAGCGGCAGGTTGCGCACATACTGGCGTACATCGCTGCCCATCTCTTCAAGAGCCTTAGCGGCCGCTGGATCAGTCGCGGCGCGCTTAGCCGCAGGCAAAGCATCAAGGGTGCCGGTTGCATTACCGAGACTGAAGACCCAATTGAAAAAGCGCAGTTCGAAAGCCCCGTTATGCCGCACCCCATATTGCCCAAAGTCCGACATGGCATTGCGCGGCACCATCGCCTTCACATACGGAGCATTCGCGATCGCCATCGCATGTTGCGTGGCTCCCGCGTACGAAGAGCCGAATGTCCCGATGCCGCCATCGCACCACTGCTGCGCGCCAATCCACTTCGCTGTATCGAAGCCATCTTCAGGATCGGTCGCTAACGCCATCCAATGCCCTTCTGACTTATAGCGGCCGCGCACATCCTCGAGCACCACCACGTATCCGTGCGGAACGAATGCATTCGCGCTGCCGCCAGATCTTTCCTTGTTATAGGGCGTGCGCATGAGGAGAACAGGAAACTTTTCCTCAACGGCCTTTCCATCGCGCGCTGGACGATAGATGTCGGCCGCCAGCATCACACCATCGCGCATGGGAATCATTACGTCTTTACTTTCGACGATGCCGTAGTTTCCGGCAGTCTGCGCCTGCAGCCAAGTGCAAGGAACCAGCAGCAGAAAAATCAGAAGTTTGTGTGGACGGAACGAAACAGCAGTCTGGCAATTCGTCATCATGGAAGCCACCTTGAGCGCGTTAGAGATTTTCAATCGGCGCAGGATTGACTGGAATTGTAGCGGAGAGTCGCATGCATCCACCCCAAACGCAACAACGGCCCGGGATAACTCCCAGGCCGTTGCCGGTGATCTGTTGGGATTGGACAGTTCCGCGCTCAATGGAATCCGTAAGTTGCAGACTCTATTATGTCCAAGAAAGCCAAGAAAGCCGACAAAGCCGGGGCCTTAGCACAAATTAGCACAAATTCAGACGGGTCTGTTCATGGATTCCGCATCGGCATCCACCTTTGAACCCTCGTCTGTGACACATCTTTCGACATGTCGATGCCGGAAAGCATGACGCTATTCCCGATATATATCCCTCACGCTTTGCATGGAGGTCAACCCTACGAATATTTGGCTAGTTGGTCGAAATTTGCCGGATAATGGTCGTTGATTTTTCAGGCAGCAATGTTGTGCTTCGAGAAGAATAGATGAAAGGAGAGTTCAATCATGTACAGGACCTCAGTAGTTCTGGCAATCACACTCCTGGCCAGCGGACCCGTGGTCTCGAGATCTTCTCTCTGGCAAACTTCGTACGATACTGTCCGGCCGAAGATCGCGCCTAGTTCGTTGGAATCTCACAATGAAATACTCCGGCAATTCAGCGAAATCTCTTACCCCGACGACGACGGTTGTTGCATTCTCTCCGCCCCGGGGCAAACAAAAGAGTGCACGCAGAGGACCAAAAAGGAGTGCGATGAGAATGCGACATCTACTGGCGCGAACGAAGTTTGGCATAAAGGGGTCTGCAAGAAGGAAGCTCCAGACAATTGCCCCTAGGAATTGTCGAGAACTGTCCCCATTCGGCCGACGCGCCAGTTCCTCAGCTGTACGATGAACTGGTCGCAGGCATACACCTGCAAGAGGTCGCGGCGAGCGAGCGGCCAGTCGCGCGTTGCTTTCTCAGTCCGCAAGCCAAATTCCGGAGGTGGTAGCCAACGGCCACTATTTGTTCTCTGAACCACGTGTGCCAGAGGCCAGGATAATGATCTTCCACGCAGTTGATCTTCTAATTGGCTGCACCGGGGTAGTTTTCATGGTATTCTCCCACCTATCGAATTCTCAAAGTCCTTCCCTGAATCGAAAGTCTGAGAGGAGCCGCCGAGAATGTGGCCGCTACCAATCGAGAGAATCGTACTAATCACTCTGTTAGCGGCCGTCTCGGTAGGGTTCTCGCCCTCAAAAGCACTTGCTTCAACCTGCGAGGTTGAGAAGACAATCCCTCAAAACCAAGTGGTAAATGGCTCGGGATCCGCGACGGCTGAGTACGACGGCGTCACCAGCGTAAATAGTGGCCAAGGAATCTATGTAACTCTCCCAAACCAAAACCTTCTCGGTGTCTCCTATGAGCTGACAGTCGCTGAGAATTCGAATCCCGATAAGGAGATTTGCACCGATAAGGCGATCTCGTTGCCGAAGACCTCCGTTCCGCTCTCCGGGGCTATTTTTGGTGAGCCTCCAATCGGGTGGAAAGTTGCAGTGGCAATTGGTGCTGAATCCGACGGGGGCGTCATTACGTACAATTCAACCCCAAGTAATTCCGTCAAATCAAATGCAGTTCCGTGGGCGTCAGGCGGAGGCACTTTGTGAGCTCGCCCAGCGTCTTTTGTGTGATTCCGATCGGAGCTAGCAAATGAAGCCCACGTCAACGATCTGGATTCTGTTCTCTCTTCTTTGTTTTGCGCAACCCAGCTTAGCCAACGATCCAACGTACTACGAGTTCCATCCCCAAAGTATTATGTCTCTCGGACTTGGCTTTTCCGTGTCCGATCTGACGCAGGCAAAAAGCCCATGCGTGGAATACGTAAGGCATCCTCTGGAAACGGGATCACTCAGTACTGAGGCTACGATTCGAATGGTCTCAAATACCCAGGAATTGCGCGAATCCCTGTCGATGGACGCCAGCGTTGACGTTAGTTACCTCATGTTTAAGGGTTCGTCGCACTTTAGCTTCTCACAGGAAAATCTCTTTTCAGCGAAGGACATAAACTTCGTTCTGAAATTCTCAAATGAATACGCTCGCATCGGTATGCAAGGTCTGCATCTGACTCAAAGAGCTCAGATGCTGCTCGATAAAGGAGACGTAGCGACATTTAAGAGTGAATGCGGAACGCGGCTTGTCTTGATCGAACACCGTGGTGCGACCGTGGCGGCGATCGTCACGCTTCACGAAGTCGATTCTACCAGTCGGTCTCAGTACGCGGGGAGCTTGTCTGGAGGGATAAATCTGGGCGCATTGAGCGGAGACATGAAGGCTTCAATTGCTGGCGAGATGGATCGCGCTGCAAGGGACAAAAGGATATCTGTGCAGGTCGTTTCCACGGGCGGTGACGGATTCGGAGCCTTAAGCACGCTGGTCAGCCAAGATGTTTCAGGAAAGGATGTATTCGGGAGTCTTCAGCAGGCATTGGGGAATTACATAAAGGGATTCAACAACGACAATGCAGCGCCGATTGGCTTTTCTGTCGGACCTATGTTGGGTCTAACGGAGGTAGACAATGATCTCTGGAGCCTTGAAAAAGAGAGGCGATTGGGACTCTTAGTCGATGAGTACCGTGCGGACGCCATTCATCAGACTGAAATCGATTCAATCCTCGCCGGAAGGGATCCAAGAGCCGATCTTTATTCAGAAACGCAACTCAAAGAATTGAAAACTCTCGCAGTGCCTCTCGACGATTACATGAACCGTATTAGCCAGATACACAGTGCATGTAAGGGAGCAACGGTGTCGAACCTCTCGATTTGCAGAGTTCCTGAGCCTAAGCCCATAATCCCGAAGTTCCTCCAGCCGATATCGCCGTTGATGGGCCAATGGTTTATTTGCGTGGATGGAGTGGCCTGGAGCCCTTTGAAGTCTCGAACCTTCTTTGAGGATCCCGGCGGAGGGACCATTCTGGAACGGGTCAGGCGTCGCCTGCCAAACGCAAAGTCGGCAGCAGTGGTCTTTTCAGTCAAAGGTCGGATCGTGGATGAAGAGCTCTTAGTCGGCGTTGGACATCCCCTTGAGGGGTTTCAAGTGAAAGTATTCTACCCAGACAAGACCAAAGGAGACGCTTTGGTGGCAGGCAATGCACAAATGGCTCTTGTTGTAGGCTCGGGTGATAGTGTCGATGTGGACCCAATTAGAACTGCATGGGCTCATGCTAGTTTTTATCATTGCCTTCCCCCGGCGAGCCGCGTCGCTTCGGCGTTTCGGATTTTTGTCAAAGTTCGAGATGAGTTCGGTCAGCTGGAACGATTCGAAATCGCAACATCGACATTCTCCACATCCGACTCGTGGCAAGTTGGCGGCCCGGGTTTAATGGTTTGGCTGCCTATAAAGGAAGCACAGTACTATCTTAAGATCGACCCAAAGATGCCATGCCACGACGCCGAAGAATTCTACATGGGCAAAGATGCAAATGCCGACTTCAAATCGGCCCTCGACTCGGCAAATATCGGGCCCTATCCGGCGTACCTTAGCAGCCCTGAGTTTAATGAGGTCATTGAAAGAATCCTTACCAAGTGGTATCAACCTTAGGAAGCTGTGCTTGATTGCCGCTCGATCATGCACTCGCGGCGCCACTGAGTTCGCGAGGTTGCAACGATCATCGAAAAATTCATGGAAGTGAAATGCGCAGCACTAAGAGCCATACACGCCAAATGGCGTATAACGCGAGGAAGACTTATGACCGACGATCCAATGTCAAAATGGCAGCGACAAGCGTAGGAGCGGTCGAAGCATATCGCCCTTTTTTTTGTTTTAGTTGCTTACAACAGATCATCCGTTCAACCTGAAATCGTATCGGGCGGGGAAAACAATTACAGCCGAACAAGACCCACTCTTTTACGAAACCATTGAGGCTCGCGTCTTTGCAGTTTTGCTGACTGAGGGAGAGTTATTAAAATGTGCTGGAGAATTATCCGAACGACGCTTCTACTGATCTTGCTCGGCGCGGTAGTCGAGGCAGTCGCCCAGGCGCCAACTTACTACGAGTTCCATCCTCAATCGATAATGACATTGGGCGGCGGATTTTCTGTCTCCGATCTAACGCAAGCTAAGCAACAATGCGTCAAATTTGATGTGAAGCCTCTCGATCGCGACGCCACCCTCAGTACGAAGGCAACGATCGAGTTGGCTACAAGTTCACAAACGTTGAGGCAGGCGCTATCGATGGATTCGAGCATCGATGTCAGCTATCTGATGTTCACTGGTAGTGCGAGCTTTAGTATGTCCCAAGAGAATATAGCTACCAATGACGACGTAAACTTGGTTATGAATTTTACGAATGAATACGGGAGAGTTGGCATTGAGAACGAGCAACTTTATCCCTTTGCTCAAACCCTTCTCGATCAGCATCAACTTACAGAGTTTCACAACCAATGCGGTGATCAGTTAGTGCTTATCGAACGGAGAGGGGCCTCAGTTTCGACGATTATCACACTACGAAGTGTAAATGCAACTGCGAAATCAAAGCTCGCCGGTAGTCTGGGAGCAAAGGTAGATCTTGGCGTGTTAAGTGGAGATCTCAAGTCGACAATTGCAGGCGAAATCGACCGCGCTGCTGGAGAAGGAAGATTATCAATCGAGGTGGTATCAACTGGCGGCCAAGGCTTTGCGGCTTTGAGTACTGTTGTTCGCCAGACGACCGATTCCAAGACCGCCATTTTTGAAAAATTACAGGCTGCCCTCGGGGATTACCTTAAGTCATTCACGCCTGCAAACGCGGCCCCTCTTGGTTTTCACGTTGGGCCGATGTTGAATTACTCGCAATCCCAGGATGATTTGTGGGGGATCGAAAAAGAAGATCGACTGTCAGTCCTCGTCGATACGTACAGGCGGTTGTATAGAGAACGTGTTGATATCCAGTCAATCTTAAGCAAGCAAGATCCGCGTGCGGGAGTCTATAGCGAGCCTGAAATTGACCAACTGAGGGCTTTGCAGAATCCTGTTAACGAATATCTCGTTCAACTGGCTGAAGTACATCGCCGGTGCAAAGCAGCGACCAATGAGAACTTAAGCGTTTGCGAACTGCCTCAAAACAAACCGCCCGTCCCGACTTTCCTTGAGCCGATAATCAATCCATGGGTAGAGTCTCTTGTCGTTGTGGATGGCAAGCTTCTGACGTCCGGACAATCTAGAGCAATTTTTGAGGATCCAGGCAGCGGCGAGTTTCTTACGAGGGTCCGCCGGAGGACACCCGAAGCCAAGACTGCTGCGGAGGTTCTGAAGATACACGGCAGAATACTTGATGCGGCATTAATTGCTACAGATGAAGAAGGGGGCAATGAGCAGCTTCGAGTGTTTTATCCCAAACACACGAGGGGAGACACTCTCGGTTTTTCAGGAACGGGAATTACCATCGGTTTATCGGGCTTTTATCATGCGCAGGAAGATCTGGATGATCTTAGTCCGTTCGGGGCCGCCTATTACTACGCGAACACCAGGGAATGCGGATTCGCGCTCGACCAAGGAACTTGGTCTAGAGATCAGAAATACCTTAGCGGTCAAATTTCTCTCAACATACGAGACGCATTTGGTCAGCAATTCAAATATGAACTCGCCTCCTTTCAGACGGGCCAGAGACATGAATTTGAGCACGATTACTATCTAATCGTAGACGAAACAAATGGGCCGAACGGACGATTCATACCGCTGGAGGACTGCAGTGGAGACGTCCTTAGGCCCGAATATAACAAGTGGACTAAGGCTAATAGCAATGCCAACTGATCCTCCCGCGGGCGCAATCGAAGCCCTCTGGATTTCAAACTGATCCACTCCGAAGATCTCATTTGCTTAACACATAATGGCTCACATTTGAGAAAAGTCGAGCCGCTCGGCAACCTGGGTCGCGCTCACGATGGCCGAATTTTGTTGAGAATATCGATTACATTCTCGACTCCAAGTCGAGACTTCAGTGACTTGAAGTCGAACATCCGGAACACCATTTTGTTCTTTTGTTCATGCGGTTTAGAGGTATTTTCGGTACCTATTTCCATACAGAGTAACAAAGATTAGCGTTCGATCAAGGGTCTATGAGCCAACCTGAAGTGATCCTCGAGAGCTCTCAATAAGCTCGAGAACCCCTTGCCTTGCGCATATAAAAGCGTGCGATCGCCACGATGTTCTCGGATGAACTCGGTAGCGGAATGCTTCGCCGCCGCCCAGGCGATGACAAATATGTCGCTATTCCGAGCCAGAGCGCGAAGACGAGATGTGCCAACATGATCGGCGTTGCATTCAACTTCTACGCCTGGCGCAGCAGCCTCCAGCGCTACCTTTGCCTGGCGGCTTGCTCCCTCCAAAAGTGAGTAGATTGCCACCTTCTTGTTGCTGAGACGAGTCGCGAAATTATCCTGGCCGACTTGATCCGCTGTGATACCCAGTATTTCGGACGTCCATCCAAACTCCTCGGCGAGGCGTCTCAGCGCGGCGAGTTGCAGGCTGCTCAGCCGGGTTCGGACCCCCGCAATCCGCGCTAGCATTCTATGCAACAATGCTTCGCGGGCAGCAGAATCCGGAGAAGTGTTTCGCATGAATGCCTCAATCACCTCGAGAGTCCAGAAAATCATGTCAACGCCCAAAGCTTCGCCAGCCAATTCTTCGACGTCGGCGATGAGCGCCTTGTAGTCTCGCACGCCCAGACCTGAGGCAAGTAGACCTTCGATCAAGATCTGACTGGAGTCATACACTGCCCCGCTCCGGGATGCTCCTAGGGCTAGAAGTGTGATCAGGTTGGCATAAACTTTCGCAAGAGCCGGCGACGGGAAGCCGGGATCTCGTTTGATTGATGCAACGATGAATGGCAATGCTTGGAAGGTCCGTTCAGCGGCCAGTTCGTCACCCTGTGCGGCTCCAAGGCCATCGATCAGTGCTCGGACATACGTTGGATCGCTCGCTTCATCCGCGATTAACCACTCTTCGGCACCAAAGCGCGCCACTTCGAGCGCGTTTGTAAAGGTTGGATTGGCAGCACGCGCCAGCCAAGCCAGCCAAGAGGTCGGCAGATCGACCTGCGTTGTTTCCGCTTCAATGGCCCGCAATGCCGACGAGAAGGGCTCTGCCCTGGCAAGCTCAAGCCGCTGGTCGTCATTTAGGCGGGCGACGGCAGACAATGCTGCGGCCAACAGATCTACGCTCTCGGAATCTACGCTGGCAACGACCAGTTCGCGGGCCTGATCGATCGGGGAAAGCGGAGGAAGCGGTTTATGCGCGATTGGCGCTAATCGATTTGCAAGCCAGCCCAGTATGTCCTTCCTCGCATCAAGCGCGGGCTGAAGCTCTTCACGTTCTGGAGACACGAGGGCCTCCAGACCGAACAACCGCCAACCTCCGTCCCGAAGAGAGGACGGTGCTGGGAGTGTCAACATCGTGAGTGCGAGTGGTCTAACTTTTTGGGAATAGATCCTCTCCGTGGACTGAGGTTCGTCTCCATCAAAAGAGGTCGAAAGATGTACCTGATAGAGTGCTTCGAGGAGCAACGCTGCGACGGCAGGAGTTTTGCGGGCTACAGCGAGATTTGCGAATCCTCGTAGATCAGTTATGGCCGTCCAGTCATCGAAGGTAGCGAGTAGTTGAACTTGGAGTGATCTAAGATTCAGTGCATCGAGTCTGAATTCATCTCGCAGACGATCAAGCAACAACGCCGCGGCATCTCGCCGGCCAATATTCAGATGATCCTGAAAGCGAGCCAGCAACCAACTCGTCGGCTCTGGAGCAGATTTGCTGTGTTGAGGCGCTCGCGCGAAAGTCTCTCGCATGCGAATCAGTGCGCGAAGTGCGCTCTTTCGAGTTTGCGCCCCGACCGGTACTGACATCACGGCAGTTACTTGCGGTCCGAGTTCACTCAAGACTGCGCCGATTCCATTCTTGTCCAAGAGTTCTACGGGGAATCCATTAAAGGACGTGATGGTAGGTCCTGCAAATGCCTGAAGCACAGGACGCAGTCGCCGCCAATCTGAGGGTGAAGCCGCCGCAATCACCCGCAGGCTTCCGCCGACGCGTGCCTCTGGGATCAATGCCCCCGGAAAATCCGGATCGGCGATAGTCGACATAAGCTGGATGCACTCGTCGCTTATCTCGGAGGGAAATGTCCCGCATTCATCTAGAATTCGAAGTCGTGTCGCGATAGATTTGGACTTCTCCAGGTCGACTGCAATCATTTGAGAAGTCCCTCCCATTGCAGTTCCAACTGCTCCGCTTGCTCTGCGATGGCGCTCGGATCGGTGCGGAGCACGAGGTGTTCTCCGTTCACCGAAATGCCGTTTAGGGTCAGATTCATTGATCCGCTTAGAAAATAGTCGACACCCAAGAGACCCTTAGCATGGAAGTCCCTCTCCACCCGCCACTTCAAGTGGTCTCCAAAGCTCTCCTTGAGGGAACGAAGGCGCGCGATGAAATACTCGTTGTGACCGTGCTCTCTGATAATGAGGCGCACTTGAACACCACGTGCCAAGAGTGCTCCGAGAACTTGGGACAGGCGTATCGGAGCGGCAGGCCAATCTGGCTCGAGCGAGGCAAATCGACGAGCCGAATTGTCCAGAATTTCAACATCAGATATCCACGCAAAGAACAACCAGAGTTTAGGGCTAGGGCTAATTAGCTCCGCAGCAAATATGCTTTGAAACAAGTCGCGCACAGCTCGAGCCTGCGCCGGTCCATGAAGATCACGAGAGGGATAGTTGGTCATGAATGCTCCCTGAGCGTGAGGTTTGCTAAGATTCGACCGCCAAATTGCTCCACCCGAGCGATCACGGGAAAGAATTGGAGGACGCCTACATCAACAGGTGTCGCCGACAACCGGACTAACGCTGCTCTTAATTGCCCTGCCCGATCGGCAGGTGCAGCAAGTCGACATGTGCCTGTGGCCGCAAATGCAGAATCAAGTTGAATTCGCCAATCAGGATCACCTAGTTCCACCGTCACCAAGGAATGATCGACGAGGAGATGACGAACGACAGCAGGATCGGTCGCCCGCACTTCACGGAAGGGGTTATATGATTGCAAACTGGTCAAGCGCACTTCAGCCTCTCTAGGCCAGAGCAGGGTTGTGATCGCTGCAAGAATGCTGATTGTCGATACGGCCTCCGCTGGCACGGTTGCGTCGAGAAATGAACGTATTCTGTCTCGCCAGAATTCTCTTCGGCTGCAGATAAATGCGAATTCGCGTAAACCGATGGCTAGTTCGAACCGATGTTGCAACTCATCCCAGTACCCATACAATTCGAGGAGAATTTGGTCGAGGTCCGGTCCAGCTCCCGCGCGAAGCAAGCGGTTATTCAGCGAGACGACCAAGGCGTGACTAAGATCGACGCCGCCACGCTTCGCCATCGTCGCCGACAGGCCTTGCCACAGTTGCGCACGGCGGACATGTGAGTCCGTGGCGCGCAGTTGAGCAATTCCACCGCCCACCTCCGGATCGGTATTTGCAAGGAACAGAATTCGACGCAAGCCACTATCGACAAGTTCCAGATCAGTTGGTGCCAATGCGGCTTCTACTGCATCGAAGAAGACACGCGGTTCGTTCGAGAAACGCTCCGCAAACGCTTCCAGTACCCCTGCGCCACCAAGAGTAGTCTCCGTAATCCAGATGGTGGCGACGCCACTCTCCCTATCGTCACGAACGTCCACGAGTAAATTGTCGAAGGTTGCATACCGAGGCGCGGCAGCGATGCAAGCTTGGAGCATCGACTCACCCACTGTTTCGAGAGTTAGCCTTCGAAGCCACTGGTCGAATGCTGTTGCGTCAACTTGATCGAACTCGCGGGCAACGGCCCTTAATGCCGCACGAACCTCTGGACGAGCGACGTGTAGAGCGAGACCTTGTTGTAGGCGGCCTCCTCCGCCGGAGCTTGGTGGACTTGCCAAATCACTCGCAGGGGGCTCTTCGTCTTCCTCACCGGCATTTTCTTCGTCATCAGGCAGGGTTACGGACGAGACGGCAAACAACTCATCCATCACCGTTTGAAAAGTGAAATCGATCCGCTCGTCAGAGAGGAGACTAGCGGCCACGTCTTGCATGCTTCTATTGGTGCTGGCAGCGTCCGCTAAGAGTGAGGAGCTAAGGATTTGAAATAGCCAATCACGCTGGAATACGTTCAGGTCTTCGGGTAGTTCGACATTTTCGCGGAAGCGTTGACGTAAATACGCCTGCCGCGAACTGGCTAACAATGCCAGAGAAAGCCTGCTTGCTCCAACCTGCTCTCCGGTGGGCATGACCAGGTCAAGTCGAATGCCATCCACCTCGAGTTCGAATCCAATCGCTGCAGGCCGGTCATCGTCGCTCCGAAAGTTGAGGGTGACGGGAAGTTCAGCTTGGAGAGTTCGAATATTTGCTTTCGCAGTATGCGAAAAACGTCGGACCCCTACACTCGCTCGAAAGCGGTGAAGGAAAAAATGCACCTTTTCGACGTAGGTGCGCCAAGGTGACCGCGGCGGTACGGGTACACATAGCGGATTTCCATTGGCGACAATATCAGTGAGCCAACTAAGGCGTGCATTGCTAGTCGGAAGGGCCTCGGTTCTATCCGCTTTGGCGAGACGCACCGTCCAAGGCCGATAGACAAGAAATTGTGCCGCATCGGACGCGTCGTTAAACCGAGCGGCAAATTCGCCCACGAATTCATGCTCTTCGGCATACTCACTGATTTTCCGCGACTGCAGCGGCCGTGTCGGATCGACACGGACCCAATGCGAGAGTCCCCCTCGCTCGTGGGCGAATCGTCGCGTTACGCGGCCAGGGACCAGTTGTCCGAGCGCTTGAAATATCGGCATCGACTCGGTCCGCCACTCGTGATTGACCGTTGCTGGAGGAATCAACACTCGCACCTCCGGAAGGCTCAAGTCGCTAAATAGGTTTTGCGGCACGAAGTCCGGAAGTGGGTGAAAGGGCTCATAGAAATCCAAAGTCAGTTCGGGGCTAGGAAATGCAAGGCTCCAGTTCCGAAACAGACGTCTAACCAACGTTGGCACAGCTTCCAGCAACAGAGAGCGGGGTGCCTCCCATAGGAGAGTTTGAGCCACTTCTTCGTCAATGCAGAGAGCTCCCATCAGATGCTCTCGGAGGCTCGTAATCGCCTTTCCGTCGCCTTGAACGAGTTGCGTGAGTTTAGTCTTAACCCGATTGATGACCTTGGCCACTGCGGGACTTCCCGACTCCAATGGTCGGCTCAAAAAATCCCAGGCCCAGGCTTTTTCTGCCCCCGAAGATTGATTCGAAAGCCAGTCGAATAGAGCGAAGGTGGCCTGCATCTTTAGGACATATGGATTGCGGATGGGCAGCCGTTGCGGTTCGAGCATCGGATCGAATAGCCGTTCATAGGACTGGTAAAACGCGCGATCGCGGCCGTAGTCTGACAGAATCGTCAGCATGATCGGCCGCATCTCGCGAGTGCGGCCGGCGCGACCCTTCCGTTGAAGAAAGGACGCCATCCCACGCGGAGATTTGTGCTGGATCACCGCACCCACTTCGATATCATTGAAGCCAACCTCTAACGCAGCCGTCGCTACAACGATGTTTGTCCCTTGTTCAACCCCAGCATCTTGCGAAGTGGTTCGCCCGATCACGAGGCGCCGGTTAAGGCTGTGGCCGATGTCTTCGCACAGTCGCCACCGCTGGCCTTCTAGATCGCGAACACGATCATCGGCACCCGCCGCTCGAAGAGCCGCCAGGGGTTGTCGCCGCATGTCGGGCTGACCAAATATTGAATAAGCTTCAGCATCGCGCAAATCGTCGTAGAGGCGATTCGTCACGTCGAGGTCATCGGTAAAAAGAAACGCGCGACGCCCGAAAGCACCAATCGAATTTGTGGATGCTGGAGGATCGAGCACTCGGGAAACAAGCATGGATGTCTGAATCGTGGTGGACAGGAGCGATGCTCGAGTGGATGGATCCCCGCGAAGCAGTACCTGATACTCTGCGCCACTCTGGTCATACTCGTCGGTGGTTGGTGTCACCTCCACCACTCGCTCGATGGCGGCGCCAGTAAGGTCCGAGAAAAAGCGCGCAGCATCTCCCAGAGTGGCTGAGAGACCCACCCATTTGACAGGTGCACCGAGAAGATATCTCCAGCGCCTCAACGTCAAGGCCGCTTGGGCACCGCTTGTCCCCTCGTAGGTATGAACCTCGTCAAGAAGAGCGAGAAACGGCTTACGCGTGGTGCCGACACCGAACACACCGCGCGTCCAATGGTCGGAGAGACGCTGGTTGAGGATCTCCGTAGTGGTAAAGAGAATATCGGGTGGCTCTTTCTGAATTCGTTGACGAGTGAGGACAATATGGCTCTCTTTAGCCTCGTAACCGCAACCAGGGCGTGCGCAATAGAGTCTCTCTCGGGATGCTTCCAAATCAACGCTTCGCCAAAGCATCTCTGCCCGGCACGATGGACAGCGCATCCAAGGACAAATCCAATCCCGACCATGTCGTGCCCAATGTTTATCGTTGAGCGCGCTACCATTCGCTTGGTTCGGAGTCGCGCTAAAGAGAGCACCAATTCGAATCGGTCGGCGCTGATGAGTTTCTAAGACAATATCAATCTCTCGTGCCATGCGAAAGGCTTCGCCAAACTGATCTTTGAGTAGTTCTAGGCGTGGATAGATCGCAAGTACTTTAACCCAAGGCTCAGAGTTGATGGCCTCGCCGATGGCGAGCATGGCCGGCAAGTAAAAAGCAATCGTCTTTCCACTTCCTGTTCCCGCCGTGACAATCGTGGCTCCGTCGTCGCCCTCTTGTGCGATCCGAATGGTGGCGCGTTCCTGAAAGGCAGCGAGCCCTTTTGCCAGTCGTTTGGTCAACGCATCCCAGATTGCTCGCCGAAGTGCTGTTGGCGCAATGACAGCCTCGTGCATTTCTAGAATTTGCGATGGGAGTCGCTTGCGGCGGGGGAAACGGCGAGGGCGGCGATCGACTCTAAAATCTGCGACCAGCCTAGGTGCACCCTGCCACGGTCGGTTTGGGAAAAGCTGGCGATTGGCAGCGAGAAGTCTCATCATCTCGGCGAACCTCGAACGATATCGCCGATCACCGCTGCTGCCCATCAACTCGAACACCAACTTTGCTTCGATCAGGGCCTCGAGCGTGTCGTCCGCGCGGTCCGTGTCAGGACATAGCGCGAGAGCATCTTCCTGACTAAGACCACCAGCGGTGTAGCCCCATTCGAGCGAGCGCATCTCCAAAGCTTCGATCGAATCAAGCAGCGCCAATTGCTCAGCAGTTATCGGCATAGGCTTGAGACTATCCGATCCTAACGCGGAAAGCGTTCAGTAAGTCTCTGGTCTCTAACCATTTACGCACTTCGTCAGTTAGCTCTGATAGCAGCGCTCCATTGTCGGCACAGGCACGAAGGAAGACAATGACCGTGTTTGGAATCCCATCGGCTTTGAGTTCGGACCAAGCGGCCCGATGCTCAGCAACCAATTCGTCTAGATTCTCAATCGCCTTCAGAGGATCCGTAGGGGTCCGTTTAGAGAGCTCTTCAATGCCTTGGCGAGATTTTCGGATGCGGGCCACGCTTATCTGAAATTGTGGTAATTTTGCTAACGCATCCAATACCTCACTGGAACCACTGGCGCCGTGTGAAGCAACGTAGGAACTCCAGGCCTTTCCAACCACATCTGCTGCGAAAGTGCTGATTCCGAGTAAACGATCGATAAACGCATATTTTAGGTCGAAGGGAGGATCTGCCAGAACCGTTGGATCCGCTCGCACCAAATCCTTCAGCGTGCCCGCCTTCTCGATCAAATCGTCGGAATTTGACGCGATAAAGTTGGCCGAGATGCCCGCAGCATCAAATCGCTCAAGTATGGTTCTGACGTCCGCCAAGGATGTACCGGCCTGTCGAAGCTGCTCGCCGCGAGTGCGAAGCATCTTTGCTTGGCTTGCGGCCGCTTTGAGTTTCTCGTAGCGATTGATTTTGTCGGCTAGACCTGTAGCGCGTTCAACGAGCATCAATCGGCTCCTTCCGCTGTTTGAGAATCTTCAAATCGGCCACAATATCCTCGAGAGATTTGTCGATTGATTTCATACTTTGTTCAACGTCGTTGATGCCTGCGTTTTGATCCTGGCCATACGCTTCGAGACTACGCTCAACCGCCTCGAAAAACTTTTCAGTGGCACCGCGAAGCAAAGTGCCTGCGTCAACGGCGTTTCGATTTCCACGACCATAATTTGGTAGAGTCGCGAGCGCAGTATCGGACTGGGCCAACTCCCGAGCCGCCGCAACGGCAGCGTCGAACTGCGTAGATCTGAACTGGTCCAAGGCTTCGGCGAACGGTGTACTGACATTTTGAGTCGCAACTCCTGCGTTTACTGCCGCCTGGCGGGCCGCTTCGAGCGCACTCACAATCGAGGCGCGATTTGCGTCCACACCAAATGCAGCATCCATGTCTGCGATCCAACTTAGACGGACTGCCCGTTCCGCCTCCGTGGCGCTCTCTAAGCCTGTCCGAACCTCGCGATAGAGTTTGGCGACTGGACCTAAATCGTTTTCAGGGGGCTCTAACTCAAGAACCCACTTAGCCTTTCTGAGAGCACGAATGGGGGGAACGACGAGACGAGCCTCGAGCATCGAACCTGCGCGTCCGCCTTTCATGCTGGATAGCTGTGACCGTGCAATGGACGACAACGACTCGCGCTGCTTGACAATTTTCCCGTACAAGTTTCGCAGTTCCGGCGCCGAGGCCGGAGGCTCTTCGAGCCAGTTGGCAAATGCTGCGTCGATCATCTCGGCTATCGACGCACTTGGCTTCAGCCGCCCTATGATCGCTGCTCCAACACACAGCAACTGTAATGCCGCGACTGACTGGTTCCACTTCGCGGACGGACTACTGATGGTACGCAACTGCGAGGTTACTTGGTCGGACCAAGCTTCAATGCAGTCGAGGAATCCGGAAAGTGCCCGATCCCCTTCCTCGAAGTCCCAACGAAATCTGTCCTTATCGGCCTTCAACAGACCTTGAAGAGCTTGACCCGTCTTCGGGTCAGCAGGAATCTGGAGTCTCAACTGTAGATGACTCGGAGGCTTGGTGTTTTGTCGCTCGAAGATGATGCCGGTTTGCTGAAAGATCTTTCCCGTCCTACCTGCGAAATCCGTACGGGCAAGTCCCAGCATGTCCCAATCAATTGCTTCAGCGATGGCCGGAAAAAGCAACTCGCGAAGCTTGCTCGCGATGTTCTGATCGAGACCTGCGCCCCTTATCCATACCTCGATCCCAAGGTCGTCTGGGTTCGCTGGACCGGGGGGCACGGGCGGCTGTGGACGCTCCTCAGGGTCCGGGTCAGCAGGGTCCTGCACGCCGGCTATCGCGGCGTTCGGAATCTCGGGCACGCCGAAGGCATCGCGCAGCGGAGCGGGGAGATTTACGATCTCACCGCTTCCGTCATAAATCTCTAGGAATGCCTTCCAGCGTCCTGCTGCGTGCTGGTTTCGGGACTGCAATTCGGTCTCAGCAGACAGGCGTAGCTTCTTTACGCCTCCCAGTTTGTCGAGCAGTTTCAGTGTTGGGAACTCGCCGGACTTGATTGTGGGTGCGAAGTTGTCAAGCACTTCCACCAATAGATCGTTCTGCAGAATCCGAGGATTGAGGCTCGCGGGCATTGAAAAGTCTACGCGCGAAGCGGCGTTCCATAAGGCAGTCTTGGTGAACGGATAAAGGCCGTAGTTGTCGATCGCGCCAAAAGTCTGATGACATTCCGGCATGTTTTGACAGTCGGTGCAATAGGATGGAGTCGCATCGTGAGGTGACGCACCCTCACTCCAACGCTCAATTCGGTCGGGGCCCATTCTGGCCGCGTTCAAGTATCGTGCAGCGAATTCGGCGAGTGAATTTGGGGTTACTTCTCGACCTTCGGCGTGGCCGGCAGAGCGATCCATATCTACGATGTGGGTAGTGCGCATATAGGCGGTTGCCGCAACGCTCTGGAAGAAACCTGTCGAAACTGCGATTGCGGTACGCATACGGCACTGGCGCTCGTCACCTTGGGAGGTGATCGCTTGAAGAAGCGCACGATCTATGCCTTGCAGTCGCGCAAACTCCTCTACCAGGAGAATCAACTCACGATCTTGCGTCTTGAGGTAAGTTCGCAGGCGCGCCATGAGTTCCTCGACTCGATCGCCGGAGAAACTCAGCGTCCGCGCGACTGCCGGGTCGAGGTTGCGGTTGATAATATCGATTGCAATTGGGAGATTCTCCGCTCGGTTTAGCTCGACAAGATCAATCGCATCCTTCGCGAGTCTGGTCGCGTTCACGAAGTCCATACCCCCAAGTTCCAGGTCCTCCGCACTGAATAATTGGCGTCGATCAGGCCGGTTTTTTGCATTGGAATCGGCGAAGATGTGATCCACGATCGCTCCGATGACCCTGTCGTCACGGAGGAAATGCTGCTTTCGCATGTATGGATCTTGAAGAAGGTGCGGCAAGGATAGAACCAGTGCTGCTTCAAGTTCGCTAGCGTTGCGCGGGACTTGATCCTCACGAATGGCTTGAGCAAGATGGTTGAGCAGTTCGTGCTTCCGATTCTCACGGCTCATCACCCCATCGCCCGCAGCATTGAACGTATCAAGAAAGCTCTGCTGTTGATCTGCTGGCAGTCTGCCGATGATGTCGCGAACAATGGCGCGCAGACTCGTGCCGGACTTGCGAACGACGAGTATCATCCGCTTCTCGTCCTCGCGCACATTCAATCGCATCCAGTGAACGAGGTGAGACTTTCCGGACCCGGTCTCGCCAAGGATAGCGGCAAGGGAATGGGGACGTTCCTCGCGAAGAAAGTCACGAAGAAAATCCGCTGGCTTCATCTCTGCCCACGCGCTATCTGTGATCTCTTGAAAAGACTTTCCAACAGGTGGTGTCACCCGCAGATCCCAATCACTATGAACCGCCCGAAAGAGGCTGTCAGGCATGTGCTCGGCAAACGGGTTGATAACCCGTCGAACGGCGGCGGGGTCCCAACACAGGTAATTGCGCATCATTCAGCCCCTCCCCGTCGAATTCGACTAATGCGTTTGGTCCCTACTCCAAAGTCAAGAATTCGCCCACGCGCGTCCGCGACTGCCTCTAGGCCTATCTCGCGACGGTCGGCCAAACGTTGGAGTGCCAGACTCGTAGCAATCGAGAGGCGATCCGAATTGTCGAATGGTTCAGTTCGCATTCCATCTAGCACTCCGCGGGCAGTTCCACCTTCGAACACCGGGAAAATTTCGCTGAGGGCTGAAAGAAAAGACTCAATTTCCAGCAGCGGGGCCTCGCCAAAGATTTTCGGCAATACTCCTGCGATTGCGCGCGTAGGATCAGGAAAGACGCGACGCACCGTATCAAAGCCGACAAATGTCGCGAACCCTAGATAACGCGCCCAGTAAAGAAAGTTTTGATAGCGACTTTGGTTCGTTAGCTCGGTCTTGTCTCTGTTCTCTCCAAGTTCTTTACGCAACATTTCCTGCGGTGCCTCGGAGAAATTCAGCGGTTCGAGCGGATTCTTGGAGAGGAACCATGAGAGGGCTAACATAAACGCCCCGTGCTCGGCTTGGCCCGCCCGCACTGGATCAAAGAGAACTTTGCACAGGTCGGCACGGAAATCTGCCTCGCGATCCTTTCTCTTCTTCCCCTCTCGCGCACTCTCCACAATTCGCAGGCGGCCGTCTCTTTCGTCCACGATTCCAAGCCGGCGAGCCTCCTGAAGGGCACTGATGAAAAGTGAACTCTCCGCTTCGTCTTCGTCTCCACTTCCACGGGTGGCGAGCGACGGCGGCGTTGACCACGCCTCGAGCTGGTCACGAAGTTCGCCATCGGCGCTATCAGACAGCGCGGCGTAGATGCTGAACAGGCGACTGGGCACGGCCGGAATTGTGGTAATGATACTCATAGAGCTACCCTTTCATTAAACTCGTCGAGCGTCAGAACTCGGCCGCCGAAGACATCGCGCAGGCGGCGTCCATCCATCGTAAGTTGCTCCTTCGGGACGAGAAAGATGCGGGCTCTTCCTGGCCTAGCTTCCAGAGACGTTTGGCCGAGGCTTTGGCCTGCGCCAACCATGACCAATTCGGGACCGGTTGGTAGGCGCGAGTGAGCGAACGAAGGCAAGTTACTAACAAAGAGCGGGGTTTTCTCTGCGCTTTGGAGAACACGATTCATGTTGAAGGGCAACTGACCGAGAACGATTACCTTGGCAAGACCGAATCGCTGCAATCGTCCTAGGGTTTCGCCTAGACGTCGAGACTCGGCCGATCTCGTCTGTTCAGGCCCATAAACAACCAGTAACCTCCTATCGGCGTCTAGGAGTCGAGCCAAAAGCGAAGGCAATGGCAATGGCCAAGGCGCAATCGGTTCGCCGAGCGCAACGGAAGGCCGACGCCGAGACGGATCATCGCGACAAATGGCACATCGACTGCAGACTCTCGCTACCCTGTCTTGACCGTACAGCCTCTCGAGTATTTCCGCAGCGCAGCCTTCATCGCGAAGAAATTGTCGCATCAGGTCCAGATTGAGATTGCTGGCCGCCGTGCTTACCTTGCGAACCGGTTCCACGCGGTTGTCCCATGTGGATCTTTCAAGATGCCCATCATCCAGCAAATCCAACGCGAACCACTCGCCCGGAGCCTCTTCGGGCGGGTGGGGAGCCCCCTGCAACCGTACGAGCCCTGCGCGAGCCATGAGGGACAACAAACGAAGGTTCCAATCTGTATTTCGCGTGCCCTTCATATCAATATCGGTTTCACTAACACCAGGGCTTCCGTCGACGCGAACGGCTATTCGATTTCCCGCAATCACGCGTTTGCCACTGAACATACCGCCCCACCGCTCTAGTCCGCGTCTGACAGTGATGATTTTTCGCAGATTGATTTTTTGGGCGATGTGAAGATCAGCCGGCGTCGGAATGATGAGCGACAGCGATGCTCGTCCGTCGCGGCCGCCCCGGCCGACTTCTTGGTAAAACCGATCTAATGTCTCAGGGATGCAGGCGTGAATAATACTCCGGGCGTGTGCGAAGTCAATGCCTAAACCGAAGGCAGACGTGCCGATCACAACATCAAGAGAGCCAGCGCGCCATTCAGAGACAATTCGTTCCCGGTCCTCCCGCCCTGTCTTGCCGTGCAGCATACGGACCCGGCCGAATCCGGCCTCCAAAAGCCTGAGACGCCACGCCTCCGCATGCTTCACCTCCGTAACATAAAGAACTGCCGGTCGCGGCACACGATAGAGCGCCTCAAGAACCCGTCCGGTACGCTGTTCTTCATTTGAGTCGGCCACCCAATAGTCCGGCTCAGCACGAAGTCGGACTGCGGCACAACTCTCGAACGCGCCTTCAGTGCCGAAAAGCGCGCGAAGAGTTTCGAGCGAACTGTCGGTCAGTGTCGCTGAAAGCAACATGGTGCGTGGTTGCTGGCCTTCTGGGGAAATCGCGAGCAACTCGCGCCGCAATGCACTCAATTCCTGAAATTCTGTCCGAAATCCCGTCCCCCATTGGTCGATCAAATGAGCTTCATCAACCACGATGGCACGCAAGTCACCCGCCTCAGCCGCTTGCCGCAAGGATTGCCGAAGGCGACCACACGCAGCCTCAGGCGAGGCGAAGCACAAACCCTGCACTCCTTGTGAAATCTGTTCGGAAATTACCGCGTTGGCCGCGTCTGCTCCGCCTTGGTAAGCCAGAGGTCTCGGTAGTCCGCAGACGCTCACGGCCTCCTCTTCATGATTGACACCAAGTGCCACAGTGGGAACGACGACGAGCGTCACGCCTGCCTTTGCCTTCGGTCCATCGCCAACAAAGCCGACGGCATGAATGAGTTGAAAGATCATGCTCTTTCCCTCACCTGTCGGCAGAGCCACCACAAGGGTCGCACCTGGCGGCGTGGTGAGCGCTGCTCTCACTGCGGCTCTTTGGCCACTACTACGGTAGGTCGAACGGCCGATCGCCAGGAGGAAGGGGTCTCCTTCGCATCCATCAGACCCAAACTCCCGTTTCACGTTCTCGCCAGCAGCCTCATCGTCGACGCCTAATGATGGGGGAAGTCGAAGCCAGTTAGGTCTCCAAGCATGAGCGCTGACGCGCCAGCCGTTCCCTTCCTTAGCGACGGATAGACCGAGTTGTTCCCAATCACGGAACGTCATGAAACGCGGGTGGGACAGATAAACTCGGGGGCTTACCTCATGGCCGCGTCGAGCGAACTCGTAGCGAAGAGCTTGGCGTAGAAGTACTGCCAGATCAAGCGGGCTTGCATCCTGTTGAACGGATGATAAGGCGACTCTCAACCGCTCGAGAGCAGGCTCGGTCGTGCGCCATGGCATTTGCTCTTCACCAGAGAGCAACCTTGTGAGAGCGCCAAATGCGTCAAGGCCATTCAATTCACGCATCGACAGTTGACCTCGGCAAAGTAGATGCGACTAGGAAGCAGCCCATCGCGTCGAGTCGCAAGGCTGGATGTTGTATGGACGGTAAGAGCGCCTCAATTGCTTCGATCTCCGCTTGGGCCATCGTGTCACCGAGCGAATGCCGCCGCCCCAAACGGTTGCGACGCCGTTCAAGATCAGCTTGGGCAAGTTGCTCACCGACCCGAATCGCCTTTGCGATCGTTTCATCCGATAACAATCGATCGGAGGCCGCTTGTCGAACTGCTCGGCAGGTTAATGCAAAAGCGGCAGCATCAATCACGTCGGAGAGAATCCGCGGTCGGCTCGAAAGATTGATGTCCTGTCCTTGCTCGCCGTAGCGATCCCTGTTTCGATACGGGCGCCGTAGAATTGCTAGGAGCATCGGGTCGGTCACTTTATCACCGTTCACATCGACGTGAACTGTATGAGTCCGCAAGGGGAAGTACCGTTGTGCTCGCCGTGCTCCCGCAAGCTCACTGCTCGATGGGTCGAGAAGATCATCGATTTGGATATCGGGTTCAATCACAAAGCAGAGGCGAAAGCAGATCGAGATTTCGCCCTTCCATTCGGGGGCCGTTCGCCAGGTGATGAATGCAGTACCACGATCGTCCCAGCGCGTGAAACGTTCTGCAAAATCAATTAACGGGGTTCCTGGGCGCAACAGGGTTGTGCCCGGGTGGCGCGTCGCGATCCTGCGCTTCCATGTCAGCGGACGGTCGCGCTCAATCCCGAACGCTTCGAGCCAAGGCAGCCTTGGAATGAGAGTGTCGCGGCTTGCGCTCAATCGAAATGACTCGGGCTCGGAGGCAGAGAGTGGGCGTTTCTGAAGGTTGAGTGCTTCGACCAGCCATCGATCGACTCCGGTCTCGAGTGAAGCTTCATCTTCTTCAGCCTTTTCCAAGTTCTTAAGAAATGCCTCAATGGGCTCTTCGGAAAGTGCGATTCGATCGAGCGCATACTGCTCGTCTTGTAAGCGTCTTTCCTGGCATATGCGTTCGCGAACGTTGCTCGCGAGTGCATCGAGTTCCGCAGGTCCTTCATTTTGAAATAGGGCTCGAAAGAATTCTCGCTCGACGTGTTCAAGGAGAAATTGAACGTCGCTGATTGATCGATGGAAAATCGACAGCCCTTGCCCCAAAAAGCGCAGCCACGCGGCCCATGGACCAGCCTCTTCTTCCCAAGGCAACAGAATTCGGTGTCTTACAACGCCGTGCGTACGACCAAAACGATCGAGTCGGCCGATCCTTTGCTCGATCCTCGCTGCCGAGAACGGCAGGTCTAGATGGATGATGGCGTCAGCAGCGGCAAGATTGAGGCCCTCTTCGCCTTCTTGATCACAGATCAAGATTGCGGATTTACGAGGAGTCGTAAACGTTGCGACTAGGTCGTCGTTTCCGTTCCCTGCCCCTCCGAGAAGGAGTAGGACCTCCGCGCCCTCGGTTTTGTTCCCGAGTGCGGAAAGGAACTCGACCGCCCTATCCTTTGAGGAAGAAAAGGCAACCACTTTCGGAAGGGGGAAATCAGTTCTGAGGCTACGAAGAAGCCGCCGAGTGCTTTCCGCCAAGGTCAGTATACTGTCGTGATCTTCGCTATCGGACGCGAGCGCCCGGAGCGAAGCGAGGATTGGTCGCTCGTCGGAAAAAGTCTCGAGCATCATTGCTGTGTCGATCCACGAGATGAGCGCCGCACGTCCGACGCCCGCTGCGGCCAGCATTTCGACGTAGCGAAGCGCGGCTTGGTCAACGGCCTTCGCCTCTCCGTACGCAGCTTCTAGGGCTGCAAATCGCCAATTTTCCAGCGCCGACAATACCGGTTGAATCCAACCCGGCGTTTCGCTCTCGACCCTCAGATGAGCAAAAGAAGGCTTATCGTCTAATTCAGGCCCTCGCGATGTGAACTCCCATCCCTCCGCGTCGGCGCGGCGTGAGCGAATCAGACGTTGATTGATTCGATATGTGTCCGCAATGTGTGCCTTGAGTCCTGCGCATAGCTCAGGCAGAGTCTCAGGCCCATCGCGTGTCGCAGCAACCAACCGCGGCGCCAACTCTACAATGAGTGGATCATCCGGGAATAACCGCTGCAACTCCAGACCGCGCTGGCGCAACACTAATCCCGGTGCTTGCGGGTCGAGCGCCAAGAGGAGTCGACCTACATCACGACGACTCTCCAACTTGGCTCGGAACCCTTCCAAATCTTTCAATGGATGCGACGCAGGATCGAGGAGATTAAGGAGTGCGAGAAATCGTTCCTCATCTCCCAAAGCGGGAGTGGCAGATAGGAGAAGCAGGACAGGCGAGGATACAGAGAGCGATCGTAAACGCTCGGCGGCCTTTCCTAGGGGGCCGTCTACAAGTCCAACCAAGTGATGCGCTTCGTCAACAATCAAGACGTCGGGTGCGCGGTCAACACTTGCGAGTTCAGCGTGAGAACACACTTGAAACGCATTGGCGAACTGGTCAAGACGCAGCTTTGTGTTCAGCTCTTGCTGCCATTGATTGCGAAGATGCCGAGGTACAGTGATAAGCACGGTGCAGTTCGGATTATCGATCAAATGCTGGCGGATGATCAGGCCTGCCTCGATCGTCTTTCCTAGTCCCACCTCGTCAGCAAGTAGATAGCGCTGCACCGGGTCGGTTAGGACACGCCGCACAGCAGCAATCTGATGGGGCGCGAAATCGATACCTGCCGATAGCAATGCTGTAAGACCTTGCGCTGCGCTGCGTAGCCTCAACAGAGGTCGGATCGCCGCTTGCCTGCGGTCGTGCAAGTACTGACTTTCAGCGCCCCCGTTAGCCATTACTTCGGCTGGATCGTCAGGCGTGCTCCACGGGCGCAAGAAGAGATCGGATTCCCGAAGATCGCGCCTATTGCCGTTGGGAAATCGGACCTCGTAGTCGAGCAGTCCGCTGTCGTCTCTTCCGAGGTAGTCAGTAATTCGTCCAACCTTGAACCTATCGCCTTCAAGGGCATACACGCGGGTTTGCGGACTCAAATAGAAACGGCTGAGAGTTGAGACTGGCAACTTCACCATCTCGGAGCGGGCAATCGAATGAAACACGGAGATGGCACAGAGGTCGCCGTCGATCGACTCGAGTTTCCCCACGCCCTTCTTGTCGGGTAAAGCAACCAGCATACCCTTTAAAAGCACGCAACTCCCCTCAGCTTGATCGTCCAGCAATGATCTGTGTTCTTCATAGTTTAGTCCTTGGGCGCAATCTGGCGTGCATTGCCTCCAATGGACCGCAAGCAATTGGTAACCCCATTCTCGACGACTATTGAGCGTAATGTCGGGTACGAATAAAGAGTCGCACTTCATCAGTCTCGGGCGCGACAGACGAATGGGATATCAAATCCTCTAAAAGTTCATGGGCAGACATACTCAATGAATCGACATTGATTCCGCTAGGCGGGCAAGCGCGATCAGCGTACCGGAGAAGCTCGACGGCAGCCTCCCGGATACCCAACTCTCGCAAGTGGTCTCTTCCCCCGAGCCCGTATTCTCTAATCGAACTTTCGAACAATGTTGATGTGGCGTGAAACAAAGGAATTTGAAGGCAATGAACTCCCTTTTCGGTATCCATGCAAGGGATCTTAGCAGCCGCTCTGATAGAGGAATGATGAACACGATCCTTTATCTTCAGCTACTATGACTCAAATCCAGGCCTTTCCCGCGGCGAACCATTTGTTGATGAACCCGCAAATCGCTTCAAAGCATCTTCATCCAGAGAAAGTGGGAAACCGGGTGATTTCCTGCTTAGAAATTCTCGCGGGGGCGACTCCACACCAACGCCTTGTATTGAACCATCAGATAATTCGCCAGCATTTGGATATCCCTCGGGGTGTTCTGGACTTCATTCCATTTGCGCTGTACGCCGGGTCCAAAGTCCCAATAGCCATCGGTCCATCGACAAACGTCAACCAAGGGCAGCAAATCCTGGCGAAACTGCTCCTCGTGGGGCAGGCCCTCGTCTCGGACGCGTTCGCCGATTGCATCCATCAAATATCCCATCGCGACAATGCCTGCGCCGTGCATCAGGCGGGATTTTGCCGGAGGAAGACCCCAGGCCTTTGGGAAGACCGTGGAGGCAGCCTTCCAGAAGGACTTCAGCACCTTCAACATGGACTCGACATCCGGATCGTTCGCGTCCGCCTCACGATAACGATAGAGAACTCCATCACTCAGACTGTTCTCAAGCATCTTGAGGATGCTGTTGTCCTGTACGACACCAGAAGGCGTAGTTGGAGTTCTGATTTTGCCCTTGAGAGGGGATTCCCCATCGGAATTCAGCCGAGCAAGCAGTTGCGCAGGAAACCGTCTTCTCTGCAGGAGGGTCGGTAATTTCATCTCCGTCGTGGGCAAAAGTTCGTAGATGAGACCCTTGGGAAGCGGTTTTGTCGAATTCACCAAGATGAATTGCTCACGTTGCTCTCTGTCGTCACTAGCGATGAATGCTGTCGCGCAGATTGGAAAACTGTCGATGCGAGCCTCACGAATGGCAGCAGCCCTTTGCTGGCCATCAACGATGAGTCCCGGTTTGTTTGTCGCCTCATCAGAATGCGTGAGCGGAATGATGAGCGTGCCCCAACGGCTGTAGGAAGAGTCTCCGGCCTCCGCTGGAACGAACCTCACTGTTTGGTCGAAGGCCAACACAATCGCATTCGGAAGAAGGGGGTCTCTGGATTCAATGTAGTTCCTAATTTCAGAGATGTGAGAAAACACCTCCGGACGTTGGTAGCCGGCCACCAAGTCGTCCCCGTCTCGGCGAATTCGTGAGACCGTCGCAAATTTGGAAAGCAACTTGCCATCCACGGCAAAGCTATAAAACGTTCTGTTTCGCCCCTGTACGATCTCAAGGGCTGGCAACTTCAACTCAGTCTGATTTGTCATTTCGGCAAGTCCATGGGAGATCTTTCCACTAGGAAACGCATTCAAGTCGCTGCTCCAGGTGTCCTTCTAACTGCTGATTAAAAATATAGATGTTGTGAAATCCGCGACGTCGATTCCTCTCGGCTCCGCGAAAAATAACCACATGGATTCCAAGCCTACGACATATCTCACAAGGACACTCAGACCAGGGGCGATCGATGAGAACCCGCCGATATACTTCCGTCCGGTCAACCGCGCCATTGAAGACCAGTTCGTAGGATCGAAGAACATCCAACGTCTCCTCGATGGATGCTTCGCGGCGGTCATACTTGACGAGAGTGCGCAAGCACCGCTGTTCTAGCTCTCGGGCTTCTTCTTGGCGGACCTGTCCGGCGACGATGCGCCTCACCAATTCCGGGTTCGCGTCGACCTGGGGAACGCGAATCGCTGAATAGGTTCCGTGGAGGGTGTAGTAGTTGTGCTTGTCGTCTTTGAATGCTTTCCGTAGCGGGGAGGTGCTGTCAAAACTCACGGCTCCGAACTCAGCAAACGCCTGGACATTCTCACAGCGCGTGATCCCCAATAAATGAAACTGCGTGTCCGGCTTCCGCACAGCGCTCGATGCATCGAGGCAGGCCAGAATGTCGCGTGTTTTCAGAGGAACGAAACCTCCGAAGGCAATGTAGCGATAGCCAATCTCCTGCAGCGTTTGTACGGCGCGCGCATAGGACGCTGGACTCCACCCCTGCGCTACCCCGATTGGAGTGAAACGATATTTCCTGACCTCACAATATCGGAGAAACTGTTCTGCCAACTGGAAGGTCATCTCTTGCCGCGCTCTCCAGTCGGGAGGCACGAGATCGAGGCCTTCTAGATGCTGGTCGCATTCAGCCCGGTACGCAAGGATTACATGGTCCACGGAAAGGCCATAATCGAAACCGCATTCCTGATAGAAATCCGCGACCTCCTCGGCGGTGTATGGGGGACGTTCCTCTCGGACGTACGTAAACGCGCCGCAGTCGCCCATCGTTTCCAGAGTCGTATTGCCAAGTCGGAAATACTCCCTCACACCGACGCGCATGAATCGATTGCGCTGCGCACCGCTATATTTACCCGTTCCACCGCCAAGGCCATCGACAATTGCCTTCGACACCAGGATCCCGTCATACGGTGCTTCACGAAACAATTCGTGAGGATAGCGGTCGTCGCGTTGACGGACGCGCGATTCCGAGCGCATCTCAGTCTCAAAATCGAAGGACTCGTCGACAAAATCTTGACTATCCGGGAAGAAGAATTTCATCGCGCCAGCCCCCGATTCTGGACATAGGTGCGTATGAGAAAACTGGACAGAACGCGTATGTGCCTGGGCACATTCTGAATCTCATTCCAGTGCAGATCTCCTAATTCCTCCCATTTTCCGCTGGTCCAGCGGCACGCCGGGGCAATGACCCGCAACTCATGCTTGACCTCGCTCAAAACGTGCGGCGACGATGGTTCAATCGAAGACATCACTCGATCCATCAGCCTTCCCATAGAGCGCAGACCTGCACCGTGCATGAGGCGGCTCTTGCTCGGTGGCTTTCCCCAGGCATCGGGAAAAGTCTGCTTGACAGCCGTCCAATATGCGACCAGAACCCTCCAGATACCTTCGAAATCCGTCTCCCCAGACGCCATGTTGCGATATGGAAAAAGACAACCCGAAGGCGACGTAATGCTTTCCTGGACAAACTTGATCACTGTGGTATCCGAGATCACGGCCTTTGCCCGCGCATCCGCTGACGAGGAGCTACGCCGAATGAGTTGATGGAATGGAGACGAGGGATCGCTATTCAGAAGATCGCACACCGCAGATGGGATCTTGCGCGCTTCGAGGTTGGCTGGAAGTGGGGAGGAAACCTCGGGGAGTAATTCCGAGATGAGTCCTCGCGGAAGAGGTTTGGTGTTGTTGACACGCAAAAACTGGTCGCGTTGCATCTCAACGTCATCCGCGATGAATGCGTTGACCGGAACCAGGAGGCCTTTCCGTCGTGACTTGGATATTGCCAGAGCTCGTTGCTGTCCATCTACGATCCAAGCGGGCTTGCGGCCACCTTGCCGAGGGAGTGGGATCTCAAGCGTGCCCGCAACGACCAGTCCATCACGCACATGCGGGCCGCGACTCGCTATGAAGCGGACCCGCGAAGAGAGAGCTAGGATTAGCGAGTTGGGAAAGAGAACCCTATCGCTGTTCAGATAATCGACGATCCCTTGCACGTGGCGTTTCACCTCTGCGCGCTGATACCCAAGGAGCTTTCCTGCTTCGTCTCTTGAGACGCGGGAGATGTCGGCTACATTGAGTACTTCATCTCCTGTGAGACACAAAAGATAGAGCGGGTGCCCCTTGCACTGCTCAATGCGCAGCGCTCGGCGTCGTAGGGTAGAAACTTTCTTCTTAGCCATGAAATCCCTGTCGAATCCCCTGTTTTAGTTGCTTGTAGAGCTCACCAAAACGCCTCTGTTCACAGGCCTTTCCTGCCCCACGAAACTCTTCGAGCAGTTTGGTCTTGCTGACCAAAGGAGTCTTTTTCAGGCCTTCGCGGATGTACCTGGTGACCTCGAGGTCCGATTGCGGCCTTCGGGGCTGAGGCGCCACCGTCCGTGTTTCGATGGACCGTACCAAAGCCGCCATTCGATCGACCGAGGGCTCAGCATTTGCCTGAACTTCAAAGAGGAAACGCGCGACCCTGGCATTCAGTGATGTGAGCGTCCCTCCAAGGCTTCCCGAGAGTTTGCCATCGCAAGGAAGCAGATTACCCTTCCAATGCACGTGCTTGCTCGGTGTACCGCAGGAAATAATGGAGAGATACCGCCGAAAGAAGGCGTACTGGAGAACTCCACGGAGATCCTTTTCAACTGCATTCAAATAGTCGGCGGAAAGCGCGACGATGAGCGGTGTGCGCGGATACTTCAAGGCCAGGTCAGCAAAGGAACGCGGACTGCTCTGTTCCCCTGGAATCCTGTAGGAACAGACGCCGGACCACCAACTCTGGAGGACGTGGCGATCCTTCGCGCCGTTGGCAACTGAATCTATCGTCGACGGCGCAAAGGTGACCTGATACGAATTGATGCGCGTGCTAGGCCGAATCAGACCATATCCAGCAGAGCAGATCCAAAGCCGTACATTCCAGCCATGACTGGTGGCGTCCGACGGAATGTCCCGTGCGACAGACCAATGCTCACCCATATAGAGATCTTCGGCCGGATATTTCTCTGCCTTTACTGTCTTAAGCCGTTTCCTCCAGGACTCAAGGCGTGCTCGTACGTCAGATCCAACCAACTCCCGCACAGCGAGACCGGGAGCGGTCTCGTAGCGTTTTCGGCTGGAACAACTGACCACGAGATTAACTGCACGACCCAAGCGATAACTCCTACTGCAGTTTCGGAAACAGCCACAATGATAAAACTACGAACGTCATTTCTCAAAACGTTCAAACTGCTGAGGGGCGCGCCCACTCGATCTCCGCAAAGGCGCCGTGATTGTGGATACTCTCTTGGTTGAGTGCGCGGACATGAAACCATGTGAGGCGTTCGTCGGCTTGTAGCGTCGCAGCGACGTTGCGAACAATATCCTCGACGAAAACCGGGTTGTCGTAGGCCTGCATTGTGACATGTCGCTCGTCCTCACGCTTCAGCAACGCATAGACCGGGGCAGAGGCACTGGCCTCGGCCACCGCAATCAACTCTTCAATCCAAATCAGCGCCGGACCGCCTGCATCGGTAGCACGACTCCGAACCTGAATCGTGATCTCGCCCCGTTGATTGTGGGCTCCATAGTCACTGATCGCTTTGCTGCAGGGGCACAGACTCGTCACGGGAACAGAGACCGACAGGATGAAATCGGACTTAGTGCCGTTGGCTTCGCCAACAAATCTGCATTGATAGTCCATTAATCCGACGGCACCTGACACCGGAGCGATTTTCTCCAAGAAGTACGGAAATGCGGCCTCGATGTGAGCGCTTTCCGCAGCGAGTCGCTCCTTGAGTTCTGCCAGGATTCGAGGTAGGGTCCTCATGGTAACCTCCCCTCGATGTGCATTAAGGACCTCGATGAATCGGCTCATGTGGGTCCCTTTGAACTCGTGCGGTAGGCTCACCGACATGGACAGCCGCGCAATCGTCGACTGGCTTTGATTTTCCCGATCAAGAACGACAATTGGATATTGGAGGTCGCAGACGCCAACCTTATCGATTGCGATCTGACGGTGGTCGGCTTGATTTTGAATATCACGCATCAACTAAGCCTCCGATTCGCCCGCATAGATGCAACCCGAAGTGCAGGTTTCACGAATCACGATCTTGCTCAAGGATGGCATCGACGGCTGAAGTTGCTGCCAGACCCAGCGTGCAACGTTCTCGCTGGTTGGATTCTCCAAGCCTTCCACTTCGTTGAGGTAGTGGTGGTCAATCTTCTCTTCGATCGGCTTGAATGCGGCTTTGATGTCGGCGAAGTCGATAATCCAGCCGAGTTTTGGATCGAGCGGGCCTTGAACATGGACTTCGATCTGGAAAGTATGACCATGCAGTCGGCCGCACTTGTGCCCGACGGGTACATAGGGAAGGCGGTGGGCGGCTTCAATCGTAAATACCTTGAAAATTTCCATCACTTTCCCCCTATCGAATTCCTACAAACTTGTGTGTCTGAACGCTCAACCGCCAAAGCGGATTGCCAAGGCAGTATCGGAGTGCCTCCTCCGTGTTCTCTTTGCGGTACGGTCCATCCATCGGTTGCAAGAAGAAGTGTCGAAATGCCAAACTCTGAAACTCCTCAGGCTTGGCGTCGGCTTGTGGAAACACCAACTTGAGTTCGTCCCCAGTAACTTGGACAAGCTTTGTACCAGCCTTCGGGCTGACGCAGATCCAATCGAGCCCGAGAGGAGCGGCAACAGTCCCATTCGTTTCCACTGCAATCTCGAAGCCCCGGGCGTGCACCGCATCGATCAGGGGCCGATCAAGTTGCAAGAGAGGTTCGCCTCCTGTGAACACCACGAAACGCTTTTGAGCTGGGCTGGCGGCTTGCCAGGTCCCTTCGATTCGATCTGCCAAAGCGACTTCAGAGCCAAACTTTCCTCCGTCGGCACCCTCTGTTCCAAGGAAATCCGTATCGCAGAATTTGCAAAGCGCGTTCGCGCGGTCCTCTTCGCGGCCGGACCAAAGATTGCAGCCCACAAAACGGCAGAAGACAGCTACCCGTCCGGTGTGAGTTCCCTCCCCTTGCAACGTGTAGAAGATTTCCTTGACTGAATAACTCATGAGCTGACCTCCGTGAGCCCTTCCCGATATTTCAATGGGTCGGTCAGTGCGTTCTCGATGAATCCTTTTTGTCGGAGCAAGCAGGAATCACAGGCTCCGCACGGTTGACCGGTGGAGGACGGATCGTAACAACTGCTCGTCAGTCCGTAGTCAACCCCGAGTTCTCGTCCTTTGCGGACGATCTCGGCTTTCGACAACGAGATGAGGGGCGTATGGATCTTCAGATTCTGGTGGCCTTCGACTCCAGCTTTCGTGGCCAGATTAGCGAGGCGCTCGAAGGCCTCGATGAATTCAGGTCGGCAGTCTGGATATCCACTGTAATCGAGAGCGTTCACGCCGATGAAGATGTCGCTCGATCCAAGCACCTCGGCCCAAGCCAAGGCAAATGATAGGAAGATCGTGTTCCGGGCCGGCACATACGTCACGGGAATCTTGTCAGACATTTCTTCGAGCGAACGTCCTTTGGGAACGCTGATGTCCGCAGTTAGCGCGGATCCCCCAAACACTCGCAAATCAATCTGCGCGATCCGATGATCTTTGACGCCTGAATTTGCCGCGATTTTGCGGGCGCATTCGAGCTCCCAGGAGTGCCGTTGCCCGTAAGAAAAGGAAAGAGCGTAGGTCTCATAGCCTGAGGCGCTCGCGATCGCGAGGACTGTCGTCGAATCCAGGCCTCCGCTGAGTAAGACCACCGCCTTGGGTTTTGCTTCGATCATGATTCCTCCTGCTGCCGGGATCCTCTTCCGAAAAGTCCCAGTTGGCGAACCGAGCCGCTCCCTAGTTCAATGGGAACTAACCGGTTAGCGAACTGCCGAATGGCCTCGACTTCGTCCGCTTTGAAGAGCACCTGGCGGGTTCTGTAACGAAGGCCCGCAGGGATGCTGCCTTTCTCGCGCCAACGCCACAGCGTCTGACGGCTAACCTTAAGCTCATCAGATACTTCCGAGTTTGTGTAGTATTCTTCGCCTTCGATTGTAACCGGCATGTTGCAATTCTCGTCATGATCCTACAGTGTGTCGCACGACGCTCGCAACGGCAAAGGATGTTGCACGATGTTTCAGTCTTGAGGAAAAGCGGGCAATAAATCTCGGACATTGCTCACCGTCGTCTTGAAGGGTTCGAAGCGTTAGACTCTAAGTACGGAAATTCTTTAGGGATAGCATGATCGACGGCGGTATCACATCCGGTGAACGTCTCTGCAATTTCGTAAACCACAGACTCTTGTCCGATGGTGTTTGGAGCGATCTCGAATTGCTCTTGGAATCGACTGGGCGCTCTACCCAGTTGGTGGCGTTTTTCAGACAAATTGCGGCGGTGACATTGACGGGACGAATCGTCGCAGCCGGTCTCTCAATAAACGGTGATGTTCCAACTTACGAGGTGGCCTTCCAAAGACTCTTCAAGGAGCATTTGCGGGACGTGGTTGGAATACCCGGAAAGATCCTGAACGAGATGTATCGTTTTGGCCAACGCGCGGTTGAGGCGGCGCTCCAAGGCGCTCCGATGTCCCTCCAAAAGCAGATGCGTGCGTGGGCATTGAACCGTCATCATTGGTGTTATATGTGCGGGCAGGCGCTGGAATTCAATCAGAACGACCCCGTCAGAGGTTATACCCTTGAACACATCTGGCCACAATCATATGGAGGCGACAGCATCGAGGACAATTTCCTGCCAGCGTGCCAATCGTGTAACAGCAAAAAGAAGGCCAATTTTGCCACCTGGGCGATGCCACCGATTCAGTCCCTGCTTTATGGAATTGCACCAGACGACCAGCGGCTAGAAGAGATTCACGGATCTTTCAAATTTTCGTTGCATTATCGAGCCGCTCAGGTCCTTGCGATCAAAGAGGGTCGGACACTAAAGGAAGCATTCCTTAAAATTGGGCCCTGGACGACAACTCGATTCATTGATGCAGACGATGTCGCAGATTTCTTCAACCTTGAGAATCACAAACTGTACTGACGAGATCACATATGGCGATATTTGACTATGAATGCCTTGTTTCCCACCAGCGCAACACGCCTGGTGCACCCACTTTTCTCCTTTTTCATGCGCCGGCAGGCGAGGTCCTCCAATGGGCAGCAATAAAACGACTAGAGGAAGAAGCTGGCGCACCTCAACGCCAGACAAGTCCTGCTAAGGTAAAAGCGATTCGCCGGTTCCTAGAAACCGACGAACGAAATACGATTCCTACATCTGTAATCATTACCCTCGACCTTACGAATGGCGAATTTACGGAACCCCTCGCGCCCTCTTCTATCGGGAGGATTCGTTTTGAATGGAATGAGGGTGACCCGAAGCCCGGACTCGTGATCGACGGACAGCACCGACTTTATGGAATCGACGAATTCAACCACGGTACACAGGTGAATCTCGTAGCGATCACAAATGCCGGTGACATGGAGAAGGCTTTCCAATTCTTGGTCATCAATAACAAGGCTTCGAAGGTTTCCCAGGATCACATAAGAGCCCTTGCCCTTCACTACGATGAGGGTGCGTTAAGAAACCGTCTCAAAACCGCCCGTCTCAACCTGGATCCGAATGTAGGGTATGTCGGAATAGTAAACGAAGGAGAGGATAGTCCTTTCCGGGGCCTGATTTCTTGGCCGACCACCCCAGAGGAAAATCGGGTCGTCGTTCCCTCGGCCATCGAGGCTTCCATAACCTACATTCAACAGAAGAAGGTGAAGGATTTCGAAAGTGATGACGTCTTGCTCGAGTTCTTTTACACAATTTGGCGCCGAATCCATGAACGCTGGCCAGAGCTGTGGACTGCGCAATCGCGATTGCTAAGTAAAGTCGGCGTCATCTGCATGACGCAATACATGACAGACGCACTGACCTCTTCCTATGACCTTGGGCGACTCAACATTTCCGACCCAGAGCAGGTCGGCCTGTTGGTAGATGAGATTCTAGATACTCAAGAGAGAAAATTTTGGCGAGTTCCGTGGACCTCGTCGAGTTACGACACAAAAGTTGGCCGCGCAATTATCGTTCAATCTCTCACCCAGATTGCACGAAACCTGCGCTCAGGATCCTCTTGGTTTGAAGATGTAGAAATGGTTGACGCAACTGAAATCGAGGCAGACGAGGTCGAACCCCCAGTACCGCCCGCCCAGGTTTAGCGGCAGGGTGCATGCCGTATTGAACGCGTGCTCCGGGGTTAGCGCGAGGCGTACTAAGAGAGGGACGTAACCTCGTCTCTCAGGTGTTCGTGCGGTGCCGATCGCTAACGCGCGTCTTTTCGCTCCCAAGCCGCTATTGCGTTTTGTGACTCAATACGGTCAACAAGCACTAGCCCTCTCACTCGCTTCGATGCCGGCGCGTAAGTTCCCCTCCATTTAGAGTCCAGTTGAACGTTGCGGGCGACGTTGGTCGAATCCGCCGAGGACAAAGGCAACCTGCAAAACAATTCCGGATTAAGCATTCTCAGACCATGTAGTCGCGTTTTAGGAATTCCAGATGCATCGCAGCAAACTCGCATCGCGCTGTTCATCCGTTTCCACCACGGCTCACTCCCTGGCGTATTGAAGACTCCACTAGATCCAAGTGCGACTCGAGGCCAATCTTTCGCCAATCGTCGAAGGCGCCCTAAGCTTTCGTGCATATGCCAAACCGCACACCCGTGCCAACGTTCGAAGGGCCAGCATTCCAAGAATTCATCGTTCTCGTCTTCAGCCCCTTCGATGCAATCTGGCACAACGGCGAAGTCGCAACCCGGATGCCGGATCCAACGATCGATCCACGAATAGTAACGTCCGAAGTCGGGCTTGATCTTGCGCCGCCAAACAGAAAATGCTCCGTTGTCAAGACAAAATGATTGGCAGACGTAAGCTGCCATTCTGATCTGTTCAGGTCTTGCGAAACTGATCATGGCGTGTCGGCCTCGCCAGACTTCGACCGCGGTCCCTGGATCACTGAACGGTCCGCCATGATAATGCACCATGAATGTCCCTCGTGGGTTGGTTCACGAATCAGTATGCTAGAAGCGCTTCTAGTATAACTCTTTTCACTACTTATAGCTAAATGCGCGCCATTCAGAACTCTGTCGAGTTTGCCGGGACGCATTTAAGCTATTGATGTGAATGAGGATGAGATTTCCAAAGTCATGCGGGAGATGGGCCGGAAAGGTGGGCTCAAAGGCGGCAAGAAAGGTGGCAAGGCACGCATGGCTGCGCTGAAGCCTGAAGAGCGCAAAGAGTTGGCACGCAAAGCCGCCAATAAACGCTGGCAAAAGCCTCGTCGGCCCGCGAAATGACTCGCGGAGCACCCTCTTCAAGGAAACACTCGACCCTACTTGCCAAGTCGGCCACCCGATTCTCCATCAATTTGGGCTCGTGACGATTGATAACGACAGCTGTTCCCTAAGAGCCCCTCGATTTCGGGCACTTGCTAGCGGAGCGTAGGGGCTACATCGCCGGATCGCAGTAGTCCCAGCAACGCGGGTCTCCGAGGACTTCCTGTGTTACTGGACTGTCAGCTTATTGACCATTCGCTCATACTCGGCGCGCGGGATGCGGATGCTGCGATAGCTCCGCTTGTCAGCCGTCAATTTGGCGGGATACGAGTATTATGCACATTCTGCAACGCAATTAATTAAGCCAAACCTCGTTAACCAAGTCTGACCACTCCCGCTCTAGGCCATTTCGAGCTCCCCGTGCAATCGCATTTAGGTAGCCCAGAAGCGTGTCATCGTCGAGAGGCAGGACCAGACCTCGATCATCCCGAAATGTGTCTCTACAACGTCGAATGAATAGGTCTCTATTTTCAAAGTGTCTACAACACAGAAAGCCCAACTTGCCGCGATTAACGGAAAACCGTCCTGCTAACTGGTCAAGCTCTGGGTTCCCGACCTCTCTTCCGTAGTTTTTGCATTCAAGGGGTACATAGGCGCAAGGGAGACGCCGAATATTCGGGATGGTGAAGAAGAGGCCGGTGCGCGCGGCGTTTTCCATCACAATATCAATCCGCTTGCGTCCTTCATGTATTTCCCTTTCTTTCTTCGGATGGGTTAACTTCGGAAAGAAAAGAAGCTCCACTATTCCTATCATGAGTCTGTGGTACGCCGTCGCGTGATCGTCGCCTGTCGGAGTCTGACGCAGAACCGCTGCTAGGGCATCTGCAATGACAGTTTCATCGTCTGAGTCAACATCGCTGCCGGTATCGGTTGCCTCCATTCGCTTGAGGTCTTCCCGGTAGTCACGGAGCACGTGGGGATTCTGGCGCGAAAACTCAAAAAGAAAGTTCTTTGCACCTGGATACCGAGCGGCCAGATCCTTCTTTGTAACGACGCGACGCTCGGTTTTTTTGTGTTCATTCCTAATCAAACGCACAAGATTCGAAGCGGGGTTCGCAAGCTCGCGTTCTTTCAGAAAGTTCAAAACGTAATGTTGATAGTACCGTTCGGCGTGATATGCCGGAGAGTATCGAACAGCGGACTTTGGCACAAGGAGTATTGGCCGATTTCGCCAGACTGGTAATTCCGCATAACCCTCTTGCCATCGCATCGTGTCCGTGTCGAAGACGGGATCAATTGGAACATTTTGCATGGGAACGTTGTGAAGTCCACATTGCGCTCTTGTGTACTCAACTAGTTGACCACGTAGAATATTCGTTGTTAAGTCTGAGATTTTGTCGTGACTGATACCGGGAATCATCAACTCACATTCTTCCAGCGCAGTAATGAAGCCGTGCCTTACCGCCGAAGAGGTTCTCAAGGCTTCGAAAATCTCTTCCGCTTGTTGCTCCCCAATTCCGGCTCCCTTAGGCCTATTTGCGGAGTACCCCAACCGCGTCTCGTTTGGCTCGCGCAAATTGAGAAGAAGTTGTCTCGCATTGTCTTCATGTCCCGCCCGGATGTCATCTATGACCTGCTGGAAGAACGTCCCGACAGTCGTAGCAGCATCTAAGGACCAACGGTCTAGTGCTTGAGCGATTCCGAACGGATCAATGAACAGGCTGTTGTCCCGTTGCAGAGAGACATCCACAAAATCGAGTTCAAGCTGGGATTTTCCCAAGCCGAATACCCGCGAAAAGGTTGGCATCAAGATTCCTTATTGAGCATTCTAGACCGAGGCTGATTCGTTCCAAACGTGCGACCGGCTGGAACTGCCCGCAATTGGTGGCAACTACAACGCTTTCGATTGGGTCAAAAGGGCGCTTCATAAGCGGATCCGCCAGAAGCACAAATGTGTCTACGCTTCTTCAAGCGAGATTGTGGCGTGTCCTGGCGCGTGGTATGGGACGCTTCGATAGCTCCGCTTGTGTATGCGCTCTGGGCAGCTTAAGAATGATGACGCCCGTTCCCGTTCAAACAGCCGCGTGACCGTCTGCCGAGACAGAGCCATCATCATCAACGCTACTTACTTCGACGGAGTATGCCTGGATTGGCCAGGCAAGGTGCCGCCTACGTGGCCTCAATCACGGGCGTAGTGGCGTTCTTGCGGGCATTGCATCCGCGGTGCGCAAGTTGAGCATTTTCCCGGGCCGTCTTCCCTCCCTTGCTGTACGGCGTAATGTGATCGACAGTGCTGTCCTCGAATGAGTGAATTTGGTTCTTACATAGCAAGCAAATTGGGAACTTGTCGTATAGCGCACGCCGAAACGCAAAATCAAAGAACCTAGGCTCAACTTGGGTGCCATTGATGATCGGATCAACCAAATCGCGGAATCGTGTCCACCGAACGTTTGTTTGTAACGTGCTTCCGGTGCGCTTCGATATTGCGTCTTGCAATGCGGAGTCGGAGAGCATTGTAAATAGGAACAACTCCCGAATCTGCTCCGCCGAATGCTGGACCTTAACTATCGGTCGATTCATAAGTGCCGACGCCTGAATTTCAAAAACCAAAATCGAAAACTTACTATCCCACGCTCCTTTGTTCGTATGCGGGTCGACATCATAAAGTCGTCCCGCTTTGGGGCCGAAGACCGCATAGATGTTCTGAATTGTCTGCCGGAATTGTGTTGTATGAGCCTTCAGTTGCTGTGGCTCCTTAGGGGCATACTGAGCCATATATTCGTTTAAGAATTGCTTTAGTTTGCCCGTGTATTGTTGCAATCTATTCGCGAACGCAAAGAAGCGCAGTATCATTTCGCGTTCTTTGTAACGCTGCTCAGGAGCCACTCCCCCTTTGACCTTGCGCCAATTGTCCTCGCGTTCAAGCTGCGCAAGAAGTTCGTTGAACGGGCCTCTGTACGCGCAGTTCCGAATTTCTTGCTCGTTCAACGGCATTGATCCACGGTTGAGCCGCTCGAATATCTCGTATCGAAGCTCTGTATTCTCCGCCGCGTCAATCACGATTGTGCGGATAGGTTCGTCAAGGATTCTTTCTTGCTGTTGCGTAGAAAGGTCTTTGAAGAACTTACCGTTCAGACTGCTCATGGCGTGGAGCATACGAAGCGAAAATTCGTTTCCGACGAAACGCATCAAGGTGGTGAGGCGCTGCTGCCCGTCAATCACTTCCAAATGCCCTTGGGGTGCTTTTCCGAAATAGATCGGGGGAATCGGAATCTTCAGCAACACGGACTCTATCAATCGGGAGGGTAACTCGGGTTTAAGGTCCCACACGTACTCTCGCTGAAAGTGAGGTTGAAGGACCAATTGACCTTTCTCCTTCTTTTCTCTGAGGGAAGAGATTGTCCAATCCCGTATTTCGCTCGTTACTGGGTGGTCATCGGGTTTGCTTGTTGGCTGTTCCTCATCGTTCTCAGGTTCAAGTTGGTCTTCGGATGACATTAACGGACCGAGGGATATTCCATTATTGACTTCATTCGATATGACGGGTTCAGTCGGGATTGGATCGTTCTTTGGTGGTACTGAAGCGTAGGAACTATCAAGGTTGACTTCGTCGCCGATGATGGCGGTCAAAGTGGATGACGACTGGAATCGAACTAGGTCGTCTATTGGCGTCTCATTCAGGGCGGGAACGGTAATGAGGCCTGCCATCGAAAGCACAGTTTGAATATCTTGGACAATCTTCGGCCCCTTGCGGGCGGCTCCAAACCATTTCAAAATGGCCCTTACTCTATACCGTCTCGATGGTTCACCGTTGGCTAGTTGTTCCGCAATTTCTGTGATGCGCTTTGGTGTTTTCATTTGCCCCTTCAGTTCTTCACGCCAAGACACTCCAACATCCGAGTTTGCTCCCCCAGGATTCACGTGCCCATAAACGTGAAGAGAATTTCGGAGACATTCTAATTGAAGGCGGGGTGTACCCGATGTTCGCACACTGACCCGCAGTGAGAGGTCGTTGGGTCTTTGACGTAATGACTGCCGGTCGTGGTCACGATCACATCAGGAAGGCGGCATGTCTAGCTCATCGTTTCGGGATGAGTGCCTTGCTCTTCCGCTTGAGTAACGCGGCTTCCATGTCTTCCCGATGATTTCCAAGACAAAGCGCGGCTTCCGATGGCGGGCGTATATGTCCTCTTTGAGCGGTCAAATTACCGGGCCGCTTTGAGAACACGCTGAGAAGAATGACCGCTAATCAAAACCCATGCTGGTATCCCACCAGCAGATTTCAGCAACGCGCCCACGGGCCTCGTAGCGCGATAGCGGGCCGCTGTAGGGAAGAGAAAGTGAAGGTCAGACATAACGTACACAACGTTGTTGGGTGTTGACGTGCCCGTGGAGTTGATGATCGGGCTGGACGAAATGGCCCGCGTCCAGCGCGTCACACGTTCCGAGTTGGTGCGGAGCAAGCTTGCCAGTTGACGGGCGTGAAGATTGCTATGCGCAGGGGCAATCATGAACACGATGGCAGAGACACCGAGGCAATGACCATCATCAAGGCCAACCCACAGGACTCTATTCGTGAGTTGGTTGAAAGGTTCCATGAAGCGGTCATCAAGAGGGGCAAAAAACAAGGCCCGTGGGTTGGCGGAATGAAGCCAGAAGCGGAGGCCTCAACCAGCACGGAGGAAGAGAGCTAAGTCTATATTTTACAGTCCTCCCTCCTATATAAGAAAGGGACGGGGAGGCAGACATAAAAAAGACGCTCTCATCCCCACCCGGAAGTCAGAGGACTCTTCGTTCCGTGAGGTGAAGAGATTTGAGACGCGGGCAAATGGGACAAGGCTTTGGACGGGTTGAGCGCGGTTGCATTGGAGAGACAGAGGACAGCAAATACTTTTGGGCAAAAGGCGGAGGAATAAGGGGTTAATCCGTGGAGTCATTCCTGCCTGTGTGTGTTTTATACATGGCCTGATTGATGAATGTATATGTATATGTATATATTTTTCAATCACTTAGTATAAACGGATAAACACAGAGAGTGGTGACTCCATGACTCCATGACTCCACGTGACTCCACGGTTTTCAGTTTTCAACACACCGGAAGGGCCTTTTGTATTCGAGGGAGTTAAACGCAATGAAGTTAAGTATAAGACCCGAGTCACAGAAGCTGCGGCTTGAGGTGCGGACAGATGGGGGCGGTGCAAAGTTGACACAGGGATAAGTCCTTTGTTTTAGCCCCCCTCTGAAACGAATGTAACAGACGTAAGTCCTTTGTATTTGATGGTGGTTGCACCGTCGTCCTATAGGGGGAGGATGACGACGACGCTGCCGTCTATATGACCACCATGACCGCCGTTGGAGAATTTCATTACATTCATTCTCCTCCGTAACGGTTTTGGATTTGTGCCCTGAATAAAGCCGGACCTGTTAGACAGAAAGGACGTAAGCAATGGGAGCCAAAGTAACTTTATCCACACCAATTGACCCGGAAATATCAGAGCAGTTGGACCAGTTCTGTGAAGAGATTAATCGTTCTCGGGCTGAGGTGATGCGCGGGCTGCTTTGTGCGCTGCTTGTTGAGGGCAAGCAGTTCATCTTTGATGGGTGGCGCGAACGGGTGAACGGCATTAGACACCATGTCCCGGATGGCGTCGGCAAGGTGGTAGGTTAGGGCAAAGGCAGAGGAATAGGGAGTCGGAAAGAGCAGTCATTCCTGCCCTGTGTGTGTTCTATATGGGCTGATGTATGAATGTGTATGTGTATGTGTAATATTTTCAATAACTTAGTGTATACGGGCTAACACACACACACGACTATTTTGACTCACTTGACTCACTTAAACCAAAGAGAGTGTGGTCCTTTGGTTGATTGACGCTGTGCCAACGTGGTGTGGAACTCTAACAGAATCAAAAGGGTACGGGGGTCAAAATGTCTAAGGGCAAGCCCCTGAAGCCCTCCGCAGATCAGAACCTTACATAGATTGTTTATTCTGTGAAAATGTAAACTGTTACATTTTACTGAGTAAATTCGATAGTTTGTATCGTGTCCCTCGCAAGCGAAAGAACACACATAACTTACATGCGTTGCGCATCAGAACGCCAAGGAACGGGGCACGACAGTGGAAACTAGACTCCTATATGACCGGAAAGAGGCTGCCCGGCAGCTCTCCATTTCCGTCCGGTCGTTGGTTTACCTCATCGCGGGCAAGCAGCATGAGATGCGGCGCTATTTCTTTCTTCGCGAGGTAGGCACGTCCCAAGTCCCCGTTACTAGCGCGTCCAATCGGTCTTGCCGCCCCTTCACCCAACGCGCATAGTGCTTCTCCGTGGTCTTGATTGACTCGTGCCCAAGCAGCTTACTGACTTCCTCCATGGGCACTCCCTTCTGTAAAAGGTCAACGGCAAACGTGTCACGTAGCCTGTGGCTGACCATGTGGCCCGAGCGAACACCGGCAGCTTCAAACAGAGGGCGGACGTACCGGCTGCCCCACATGATTACTTGACTCCGCCCTTTGCTCTTCCCTGTCCAAAAAATGTACCCAGGATTCGCTGACGGGACCTCAAGCACCTCTTTGGCAACATCCGGCGGAATCGGCACGGACACATGCGTCCCTGTTTTCTGCCGAGCGGTCACCACGCGGTAAATGCCGCCCCGCTTTTCCTGAATAATGTCCGCCTTACGGATCTTCACCGCGTCCTGAATCGCAAGCCCGCTCCATCGCATGAGTTGAATCAGCGCCCGCAATCTCTGCTTGGTCTCCGTGCTCAGCAATCGGGTGACGCCCTTCACGTCAAACCGCGCGGGCCTCACGGAGTCAATCGTGCGAAGAATTTTGGCATACTCCGCGTCAGTCAACGGGAGTGTGGGAGGCTCATTTGCTTCAACCTTGGGCACGGCGGGGATGCGGTCCAACCAACGGCACTCAAAGCAATAGCGCAAGAAGCTACGGAGGCGCTCACGCACTGAGGCCCGCGTGTTGCTGGAGGGGTAGTGCTCTTCCCACGTTGAAGCGTACCCCGTGAGCAGCTCTCGCGTGATGCGTGTGACGGTGAAGGCATTTTCTCCTTCGCAATACACCTGAAAGCGGCCTAGCTCACTTCTATACCGAGCAACCACACCGTCAGACACGCCCCGCACCTTCTTGTCCGTGATGAATAGGTCAATGGCCTCGGTAACGGTGCGGACATTGTCTTCCGGTCTTTGCTCCGGTATGCGTCCGGCTAATTGGTCTTGGAGCTGCCGTTTGATTTCCTCTGCTTCCTCCCAAGAACGTGTCCCGGCCTTGCGGCGGTATTGGGTGCCGTTCTGAGTCCAGCGGAAATGTTTACGGCAATTGCAGCGACGGGAAAACTCATCCCCAGAATACTTGCACGGGTTCCCTTTGGCGTCGTTGCCGTGCCGGACAAAGATAGTGATGATGGACGTGCTCATTCTTTGTGCCTCTTTGGATTACGGACACACGATAGCACAGAATTAGCACAAAACTCAGTGACAAAGAAAAATCCCCGCTGTTTATGCGGGGATTCTTCCTCGGTAAACTGTTGGGATTGGACTAAGGCCATCGCGCTGAAAGCGATTGCCAGGGCCCGGCGGTTGAAACTGCCGCTGGGGCTTACTTGGGGCTTGGGGCGCGATGCCCTAGGCCTCAGTCACCTCACGTAAAAAACTACTCGAACAGTCATTTTGCATAGGCTGGATCAACCTCCTTTCCCGTGTAGCCTCAAACTAAATCAACGGGCGCAAGCCGTCAAGCCGACGATGATCGGGAAATTCCATCAGCGTCGGCGAGCACAATAGGAGATTCGTTTGTGGTTACTGAGGGGTGTTGGCCTTCTGCGTTGCGTTTGCAGCTTTGTTCTCCTGCTCCATCGCCTTGGCGCTTTCCTTGTCCGCTTTGGCACTGTGCTTCTCGGCATCAGCATGTGCGCGCGCTGACTTCTCTTCCTGCTTCTGACGCCGCCTCTGCTCCTTCAACTCCCGCTTGGTCAACGGTATTGGGGCATCGAGCGACTGGTCGTGCATAGGAGCCGGCGTCACCATGTCCTGATCGTGCTTCGGAACAGGGGCTGCAGAATCCTGCGTGGTAGTCGTAGTAGTGGTAGTTTGGGAACCGGGCTGAGGTGGAGGCGTATTGGTCGGGGTCTGTTGCGCGATGGCTACTGTGGAGAAGGCCGCCAGGCCGAGTAAAGCGAGCCGTTGAAACGATGTCATGAGGGGTCCTTTGAATTTCGGCCCTTGGCCGGTTCGAACCCCTATCTTGAGCCAATCCAAAAGAAAACTCTGGTCAATTATGACCAGTATTGTTATTTAGCTGGAGCTTCGCTCGACTTCGAGCTAGATCCGCTCTTCAAGCAAAACGCTTACGGTGTCGCCAACGTCCTTGCCGATCCGCTTGCGTGTCTCCTCTTTCACGGGCAGCTTGTGCCTCCCGTCGCCGAGAGCCATGAATGAGCTCTCAAACGGAACGCCGTCGACTTTCCCGCGCACTTTCACCAGCCCGCGCGTTCCGAAAAACTCCGCAGATTCAGGCCAGACCACATACGTCCAGCCGCCTTTGCTAGGACTCTTTTCGAGCTTCGCGGTAAACCGCTTGTTCAGCATGCGACGTGTCCTTACGCGGACATCCAGGAGAGGCGTTCATTGTCCGCTGTTTTTAAGCGAGCGCGAGGTTCATGTTGTCGATGGCTTCGTCTATCTCCTGCGTGCTCTTGAATCCCACCGTGGCGCAATCGATACCCGCATGTTGAAATGCAAATCGCATCGCAGCCTGGCGATCTTCGTGCTTCGTAAACGTGCCGTCGCCGCACAGTTTCATGCTGATAACACCCATACCCTCACTCTTCACCTGCTTGACGTGCGACACAACCTCCTGCACGTTGCCGGCTTCCGGTGTGTCCGGAATCGGGCCATCCATGCGGGTGCCATTGTGATTCATGCGGATCATGGCAACCTCAAGAAACTTGTTACCCGGTACCTGGCGTAGCGCGGGCAAGCCATGCACGGAGGCACCGCGTGTCTTGATAACGTTTTTTGACTGCGCTTGAAGCATCCCTTCCTGCCAGTGCTTGGTCTCTTCCATCCAGTTGCTGGTATGTTGCCAGTGCAGCAGCATGATGTCGAAGTATTCTGTCTGGGAAACGCGGCGCATATCGTCGAATCTCTTTTGAGGATCGACACCCGAATCCGTCGTCACCTTGTTCATCAACTGGTAGCTGTCGCGCGGATATGGCTTGAGGGCTTCGCCAAGCATCGCCGGGGTCATATACGCCTCGGCGGTTTCGAAGAACCGGATACCGTGATCGTACGCATACGCAATCAGCCGCGAAAACTCCTTCTGACCGAGCGCCGCCTGCACGTGCCCATTGTTGCTGCCTGTTCCGAAGGCGAGCCGTGTCACCCTGAGTCCTGAATTGCCCAGCGTGACCACGTCAGTAGCGGTCCTGCGAGCCGCATGCAGGGGAAGCGTGCCCGCGAGCGCGCCCGCGGCGATGGTGGTTTTCAGAAAATCGCGTCGATTCAATTGGCTCATGGGGACCTCCGGATTTGGGCTGCGAACGCAGCCATTAGCGGAGATGGTAGCATGAGCGCGCAAAAATCGCAGGCCCCGGCGATAGAGAGCATCAGATGGCAAAAATTCCTCTTGACAGCGCAACGGTTCGTGCTAACTTACCGTTAGTGGACGCTTACCTACAGGCCGGACTTGATGCTCTCGCCGATGCAACCCGCATGGCGATCTTTCAAAAGCTCTCTGCCGGCCCGATCGCCGTGAACGAGCTTGCCAGCATGCTCCCCGTTACGCGTCCCGCAGTATCGCAACACCTCAAGGTACTCAAGGATGTGGGCCTCGTGACCGATACCAAGACAGGAACGCGCAGGCTATATCAACTCGATCCCGAGGGCGTGGCCCGGTTGAGAGCGCACTTCGATCAGATGTGGACGAGGGCGCTAGGCGCCTTTCAGCAGGCAGCAGAAAAAGACAGCGGAGGAGGCCGTCATGCAAAAACAGGCAGAAGAACTCGATCTAAGAGTGTTTAAGAGCATTCACGTGAAAGCGCCAATCGAACGCGCTTTCGCGGTATTCGTCGAACAGATGGAGGCCTGGTGGCCGGCAACCCATCACATTGGCAAGACTCCTTTCGAGGCAATCTTCATTGAGCCGCGTGTCGGCGGCCGATGGTACGAACGCAACGTGGAAGGTGTGCAATGCGATTGGGGAAAGGTACTCAAGTGGGACCCACCGAATGCAGTGTGCCTTTCATGGCATGTGGGTCCGGGGCATGATTCCCCCGATTGGACATTCGATCCGGACATGGAAAAGGCGAGCGAGGTCGAGATTCGTTTTTGCGCGGAAGGCTCTGACAGGACTCGCGTCGAACTCGAACATCGCAAGATCGAGCGGCATGGCGAAGGAGCCGAGCAGCTTCGTGCCCTCTTTGATGGTCCCGGTGCGTGGTCAGGAATTCTCGACTGCTTCGCCAAGCGGATCGAATCGCTCTAGCATTTCCTCTTGCGGCTGGATTCGCAACAAAGGGCAAATCCAGCCGGCAAGTTCATTCCAGATTGGAGACAGCATGAAGTCCGTCCTTTATTTGCGCATTGCATCGATTCTCACGTTGATCCACTCGATTCTCCACACCATCGGCGGCGTCTTCGGGAAGCCGCCCTCCGGCCAGGCGGCAATGATTGCTGCATCAATGCGATATCGCTTCGAGGTTTTTGGAGTAATGCGCAGTTACTCCGACTTCTATCGCGGAATGGGTCTGGGCATCACTGTCGCGCTCACCATGGACGCTGCAATCTTGTGGTTGCTGGCGTCGCTGGCCAAGTCAGATTCGGCATGCCTCCGGCCCATTATGGCTGTCTTTTTGATGGGCTATCTGGCGCTGGCTTTGAACTCATACACATTTTTCTTTTCCGGTCCCGTAATCGCAGAATTGCTGATTGTGTTCTGCCTGGGTGCAGCCATCTTGACTGCAAAGCACGCGGACGAGCAGGAACCTCAAAGCAAGCAATCGGGATTGAAAGCGGCACAGCTATGACGTTCGTTCCTGACCTCAATTCTTGCGTGTGAGCACCAGGTGTCATTTAAACTGGCCTTCCGCTGCTTACCGCGCGGAACACGTAGAGCCAGATTCTCCTGAGGTGATCCCTTATGAAATCAATTACCACGCGCAGAACCTTCGTAGGCGCGGGAGCCGCGGCGCTTGCGGTAGGATTTTGCGAAGTCCTGCCCGATACGGCATACGCCGACACCAGCAGACCCAACGTCCTTGGCCCACTGCCGGGCTATGCGCCACAGATTGGCACATTCGTCTCGCAGCTTACGTGGATGCGCGAAGTTAATGGCGTGCTCGCCGCGACAAAAGGACTCACGCAAGCTGATCTGGATTCTCTGTTCGACAAGAACGCCAACACCATTGGCGCGCTAATGCTTCACCTTGCCGCAACTGAAAAGTACTACCAGATGAATACTTTTGACGGAATGAAGTGGGATTCATGGTCCGAGGACATCAAGAAGAAATGGGATGCGGCGATGAATCTGGGCGACGCGGGTCGCGCCACCATCAAGGGTCACGATCGCGACTACTACGTCAACATCCTGCACGATGTCCGCGAGAAGACCCTGGCGGAATTCCGCAAGAAAGATGACGCATGGTTTCTGGCCGTTGACAAGAACATGGAGTGGGGGCCGACCAACAATCTCTGCAAGTGGTTTCATGTTTGCGAGCACGAAGCACACCATACCGGCCAGATTGCCCTGCTGCGTAAACGTCTCCCCGGCGCCAAACCAGATTCAGGCTCAGGGGGCGCTGCGTAGAGGGCCGTTAGTCTCTAGTTATTGGTCTCTGCCACTTCACCAGCTGTGCAACCATTCTTCATCGCGTCCAATTCGCACCGGTGCGTTGAAGAGTTCACTCAGCTTCGCCGCGGTCAGCATCTCAGCGCGCGGGCCATCTCCTACAATGCGGCCACCACTCATCAGGATTACGCGTTCGATTTCTGGAAGAATGTCGCCCAGATGGTGCGTCACTAGAACCAGGCCAGTTCCCTCCTGCGCGAGGCGGCGCAGCGTCTCGCGTAATTCGCGCTGCGCCGCAAGATCCAGTGCATTCGAAGGCTCATCGAGCAGCAACTGACGCGGACGATGCACCAGCGCCCGCGCAATCAAAATGCGCCGCTTCTCGCCTGCCGACATTTCTCCTACCAGTTGGTTTGCGAGGTAAATGGCATCGAGCCGTTCAAGAGCTTCAGCAGCACGCTCGCGCATCTCGTCCGTCACATGCAGGTTCGGCCATAGAGTGGACGCAGAGAAAAAACCTGCTATGACCGCGTCCAGTCCTGTCGTTACGGCCGTCCGCTCACCTGGCAATTCCGCGCCCATCAGCCCTGATGCAACAATGCCGAAGTGCTTGCGAAGTTGAGTCAGATCCCAGCGCTCTCGGCCGAAGATGCGGACCCGCATTCCCGGCTGTACGATGGGATAAATCTGACAGGTGATGGTAAAAATCAGGGTGGATTTGCCGCATCCATTCGGGCCCAAAATCGCAACGTGCTCACCGGCACGTATGGAGAGATTCACATCGTGTAGCACAACGTGATCACCGCGCGCCACGTTGACTTGAGCCAGTTCTAGAAACTGCTCGCCATTCCCAGCCGCTTCATTCTGGCTCTCGGCCATCGATCCTCCCCGCGTGCCCCCGTTTGTTAGATTAAATGGATTGACTCCTTTGTTTTGGTAAAGCCGCAGCACAGCCGATCCAACCAGAATTCAACTAATGAGCAACCTCTCACAATTCGTGATTCCCCGCGGCTTCCGCTTCGGAGCAACCAAAGCCGGACTGAAGCAGAGCGGCCGCACTGACTTTGCGCTGATCGTCGCGGATGCACCTGTTTCAGCAGCGGCTGCATTCACGGGAAATCGCGTCAAAGCTGCACCGCTGTTAATCGACGCAGAGCATCTTCGCGCCACAGGGGGCTACGTTCGCGTAGTCGCCATCAATGCCGGAAATGCCAACTGCGCCGCAGGCCAAGCCGGAATCGACGCCGCCCGTGCCACGTGCAAGGCTGCGGCAGAGACCTTCGGCTGCAAGCCTGAGGAAGTCTTTCCTTCCTCCACCGGCGTTATCGGGGTTCCGCTTCCAGCGGAGAAACTCGTCGCAGCACTGCCGGCCCTGGCATCCACGCTCGGCTCGCAATCCGACCATTTTCAGCAAGTCGCAGAGGCGATCATCACTACCGATACGATAGAGAAAACCGCCTTCGCACGGTTCGAAGTGCTCACTCCCGAGATCGATGGGCCGGGTGATATCCGTCAGGAAGTGCGGATAGCCGCTGTGGGTAAGGGTTCGGGAATGATTCATCCGCAACTCGTGCCGCATGCCACGATGCTGGTGTACATCCTGACTGATGCAGCTGTGGAACCGGACGTGCTGGATTCATATCTACGCGGAGCGATTGACGTCAGCTTTAACCGCATCTCCGTCGACGGCGATACCTCCACCAACGACACCGTGCTTCTGCTCGCGTCGGGGGCCAGCGGCGCGCAGGTAGGGCCTGGAAATCGCGAATTCGGAGAGGCGTTGAACCAGGTGTGCACGTCACTTGCGCGGCAGATCGTTGCAGACGGCGAAGGCGTCTCGCATGTCGTTGAACTCCGCATCCACGGCGCCACCAGCGATGCTGATGCACTACGTGTTGCCAAAGCCATCGCTCATTCGCCGCTTGTGAAAACTGCGTGGGCCGGCTGCGATCCCAACTGGGGACGGCTAATGGCTGCCATCGGCTACTCTGGTGCACAGATCGATCCAGAGGCTATCGACATTTCGTTCGGTGATCTGGCCATTTGCCGTAATGGAGGCCGCGCGGCGGATTACGATGAGAAAACTGCCCATGCCTACATTCAGCAGGCCGAGTTTTCTATTAACATCGATCTTCACCAGGGCGAGGGCTCCTGCAAGTTCTGGACTACCGACCTCACGCACGAATACATTCGGATCAACGCCGACTACACTACTTAGCATCTAACCCATCTGCAGTTGATTCATCCTCGAACGCGAAAGCAGCGCCACACAATTGCCCATGGCCAAGACCCCAAACGCAAAAACTGAACACAAAGCCAAGCCTGTTGCCGCCGAGAAGAGTTTCTCGCTGGTGTCGAATGAGAAACTGCTCGCCATCTATACAGCGATGGTGAAGTGCCGCATGCTTGAGCAGCGTGCCACCTTGCTGTTTCAGCAAGGCAAGCTGGATTCTGATCTGCACGCATCGGCGGGACGCGAGGCGGCCTCGGCAGGCATCGCCATCGATCTGCAGCCCAATGACACGCTCGGCATTTTGCCGGGAGAATGGCTTCCCGCATTTGTAAAGGGCGTTACACTCGACAATCTCTTTCGGACACTGGCTCCAACGGCCGCGGAACGCAGCGGTCAGCAGGCGCTGGCTGCAGGAGATCTGGGTCTGAAAAATATTCTCACGGGCGATGAAGCACAGGTGCCAGAAACCGTCCGCGAGCGCGCCGTTGAAGCGCAGGCGGCGCAAGAAGGTGCCATCGTTGTCGCGATTCTCCCTTCGACGGCAAAGTCGCTCAAGCCGTGGCAAACGGTAATGACAGCGGCCGCTGCCCAAAAACTCCCCATCGTATTCGCACATTATGTAGGAATCGAGAGCGAAGGCAGCAACAGCGCGCCAAAAGATAAGTCGAAAAATCCTGAGGCGCTGGTCAACGGCTTGCCGGCTATCGTTGTCGACGCCGATGACGCTGTGGCCGTGTATCGCGTTGCGTATGAAGCCATCATCCGCGCAAGGCAAGGGCGTGGAGCAACCCTGTTGCGGTGTGTCGGTCGATCGGCGGTATCCACGGCCGCTAAGCCTGAGAGCGGCGGGAAATCGGGAATTCATGCGATTTCTAACGATCCCGTTTCCTCCATGGAAATCTACCTCGAGAGCAAAGGCATCGAACCAAAGGGGCACAACCGCGAGGTGGTCACATCCTTCAATCGCGACCTCGAGTTGGCTACCCGATTCCTTGATCAATAGTCAAATTAATATCGAAGAAACGTTCTTTGTCTATCTTCTGGGCAACAAAGGACATAGCGGCGCCCGGACGAACCCGAATGGTAAAGTGAGGAAATGAGCGTAAGTAAACGCGCAGCCACTGCTTCTGTCATCTCAAGCGCGATCGTGTTGACAGGAATTCTAAGTTTCAACCCATCCCCTATCGCAGCCGAAAGACCCGCAGCCGAGCAAGCCGCGTCAGACTCCAGCCGTCCAGCACCAGTATGTGAACCGGCATCGCTTGGCTCGCCTTATATCCCCGTCGACAGCTGGATATATCCGGCGATTCTGCGGCTTTACGGCCTGGGCTACGTAGACAACGTCTTTTTGGGCTTGCGACCGTGGACGCGTGCCAGCGTCGACCACATGCTTGAGCAGGTCGGGGCACGCATTGACGATGCACAAGACTCTAACGATCCAGCCACGAACGAAGCGCAGGAAATCTATGAGGCGATCAACGGTGAGCTTCATCCCGACGTGCAGGGACCCTGCCGCACCTTCCAGGGCAAGACGCGAATTGAGTCAGTCTACTCAGCGTCCCGTTACATTACGGGAACTCCGCTGGATGACAGCTTTCACCTTGGTCAGACCGTGATCAATGACTACGGACGTCCATTTCAAAATGGATTCAACAACTACAGCGGCGCTAGTGGATACGCTTCGGCTGGCCGGTTCACGCTTTACGCACGCGGGGAGTTTCAGGGATCGCCATCAGCGACCGGCTATTCACCAGCAATGGCACAGATTCTTTCGGGCGTCGACAATGCACCGTTCCTAAACCCTGTTACTGGACTTCCATATAACCAGGCGACCATTCCCATGGGCCCCATCGACTCAAAGGTGCGAGGTCGCGTAATTGAAGCCTATGCATCTGCGCATGTGCTGAACCACGAAATTTCGTTCGGCAAACAGGACGACTGGACTGGACCCGGAATGGGAGGAGCTTTCGCATATTCCAACAACGCTGAGAATATCTATTCCTTCCGCATCAATCGAGTTGAGCCCCTGCACATCCCCGGTCTTTCGTATCTCACTGGACCTTTCCGCTACGACTTTCTGGTTGGCTCTCTCAAAGGCCACAGTCTGCCTAACGACCCGTGGGTTCACGTGGAGAAACTTAGCTTCCGGCCAACGGAGAATCTCGAATTTGGTTTTGAACGCACCGTGATCTGGGGTGGCAAGGGACACGCTCCCATCACCCTGCACACCTTTCTCAAGAGCTTTTTCAGCTTTTCCGCTGTGAATGCAACGGAAAAATTCAGTCGCAACGATCCTGGTGCTCGTTTTGGATCGTTCGACTTTTCCTATCGCGTACCGGGTATGCGCAAATGGCTGACCCTGTATACCGATGGCGAGGTACACGACGACATTTCCCCCATCGATGCGCCGCGCCGCGCCTCCTGGCGTCCAGGACTTTATCTTTCGCATGTTCCCGGTGTGCCGAAGCTTGATATCCGTGCAGAAGCCGCCACTACCGATCCGCCGGTTTCTACAAGCGTAGACGGCCGCTTCATGTATTGGGAGACCATCCAGGTGCAGGGCTACACCAACAACGGCCAAATCTTCGGCGACTGGATTGGGCGCGAAGGCAAAGGTGGGCAGGGATGGCTTACCTACCATCTCAGCGGCAATGAATGGATCCAGGTCGGCCTGAGAAATCAGAAAACCGCCAAGGACTTTATTCCCGGATCGACAACGCTGACAAAACCCGGTACGCCTTATCCGATAGAGGGTGGCTCTACCTTGAACGACATCAATTTCCAGGCCGTGAAGCGCATCGGCAAGGACTTCGAAATCAATGGCAACTTCGCGCTCGAACATTGGAAGGCGCCGATCTACCTGCCGGGGCAGCAGACCGTGACCACCACAACGATCAAGCTTACCTGGTTCCCCGAACGCAAGGTCAGCTTCTGATACCAACCCGTCGCATTGGCCCGGATCAAGCGCTATCCGGGTCGATCACTTCTTGAATCTAGCCGTCGTATTTGCCTGTTGCTAATATTTCTGCATGCTTGCCCACCGACTAGTCCCGATCCTGAATGTGTCGAACATCCAGGAGAGTTTTGGCTGGTTTGAAAAGCTCGGCTGGAAGAAGGGATGGGACTGGGGTGATCCACCGACCTTCGGCGGAGTCTGCTCGGGCGCGTGCGAAATCTTTCTCTGCGAAAACGCACAAGGCGGCCGCGGGAAGAGCGCCGTCGCCATGACCTTCGGACCGCGCGGCGACGAAGAAGGCGATAAAGGCGTTTGGATGTCGATCTGGATCGAAGACGTCGATGCCGCGTTCCAGCATTGCCAGGCAGAGAACATTGAAGTCACCTGGCCTCCTACGAACATGCCGTGGGGTGTGCGCGAGATGCACGTACGCCATCCAGATGGCCACGTTTTCCGGCTCAGCCAGGGGATTGAAGAAGACCCGGAATAATCGCACGCAGCTGGCGGTCGCTTGAGCCCAATACAATCAATCCACATCCAATGGATATGAGCTTCCCCGACGCCGCTTCCCTCAACTCCCTAACGGAGCTCTCTTCCGAGGCCGCAACCGACTCAAATCGAAGCGCGGCGCCCGTCCATTTCGGTTTTCAGAACACCTATGCACGCCTGCCAGAGCGGTTCTTTTCGCGGCTGGCCCCGACCCCGGTGGCTGCGCCGCAGCTGGTGAAGGTGAACGTAGAACTGGCACGGAGCCTTGGTATTGATCCCGATGCGCTGTCGAGCACGGTAGGCGTCGAGATTTTGGCAGGTAACAAGATCGCCGAAAGTTCGGAGCCAATCGCGTTGGCCTACGCGGGTCACCAGTACGGGTATTTTGTACCGCAGCTTGGAGACGGCCGCGCCATCCTGCTTGGCGAGGTAGTAGGCGAAGGCGGCGAGCGCTACGACATCCAGTTGAAAGGCTCGGGGCCGACACCCTTTTCGCGGCGCGGCGACGGTAGAGCAGCGCTCGGACCGGTTTTGCGGGAGTACATCGTAAGTGAAGCAATGTCCGCTCTGGGCGTGCCGACCACGCGCGCCCTCGCTGCAGTGATCACTGGAGAACGCGTGCTACGCGAGACGGTGTTGCCGGGAGCCATTTTTACGCGAGTTGCCGCTAGCCACCTGCGCGTCGGCACCTTTCAATATTTCGCCGCACGACAGGACATCGACGGGTTGCGCACTCTGGCCAACTACGCAATCGCACGGCATTACCCTGATGCATCGAAGGCAGCACGCCCGATCCGCGCACTGCTTGATAACGTGATCGCGCGACAGGCCAAATTGATGGCGCAGTGGCTAATGATCGGCTTCGTCCATGGTGTGATGAATACCGACAACACATCGATCTCCGGGGAGACCATCGACTACGGCCCATGCGCATTTATGGAGGCATACGATCCCGCTACGGTGTTTAGCTCGATCGACGCGAATGGACGCTATGCTTACGGCAATCAACCCCGTATCGCTCATTGGAACGTGACGAGGCTGGCTGAGGCGTTGTTACCGGTGATTGCAGAGGAGGCTGGCAGCGAAGAAGCCGCCGTGGCCGCGGCCAACGAAGCGCTCGCTGCTTTCGAGCCCCAGTTTGAAGCCGCTCGCCTCACGGGCCTTCGCCGCAAACTCGGCATGTTTACCGAGAGCGAGGAAGACGCTGCGCTGGCAGAGAATTTGCTGGAACGCATGAGAGTTAACGGTGCTGACTTTACATTGACGTTTCGGCGACTGTGCGATGCGGCGGGCGGTGTCAAGAACGATGCCGGAGTGCGTGAGCTGTTCACTGATTCCGATTCCTATGATGCATGGGCTACGAAGTGGCGACAAAGATTGGAAAAAGAATCCATCACGGCGGAGAAGCGAGTCGAGGCGATGCGCAAAGCAAATCCGGCATTCATTCCGCGCAACCACATGGTAGAAGCGGCGCTCAACGCTGCAATCAGCAGGCAGGATTTCCATCCCTTCGAGGAGCTTCTCGATGTGCTCTCCCGGCCCTACGAAGACCGCTCTGACATGGCTCGTTACTCAGTACCGGCAAAACCGGAAGAGCGAGTTTGCCAGACTTTTTGCGGCACGTAGCAGCAATTCTTTGATCGCTCAGCGCGCGCGAGGATGAGTTCGGTCGTACACCGCTTCCAACTGCGATGTGGTGAGCTGCGTGTACCGCTGCGTCGTCGACAGGCGCTCATGCCCGAGCAGTTCCTGGATGGCACGTAGGTCTGCGCCCTCTTCGAGCAGATGCGTGCCGAACGCGTGACGCAACGTATGAGGATGCACGTCGGCCGACAGGCCCCGTAAAATCGCCAACCGCTTCACGATTCTGCCGACGCTGCGCGTGGTCAGACGCGCTTCTCCACCGGGCTTGCCGAGCCCGCGCAATTGCAGACTGACAAATAATGCTGGAGTCGCTGGCCCTTTGGTCCCGAACTTCGCTTCCGACTTAGCGTTTAATCGCGCAGCGCGTTCGCCGAGATACGCGCGAAGCGCCTGGGCTGCCGCATCGCCGAGCGGTACCAGCCTTTGCTTTTGTCCTTTGCCGCGGACAAGGATAGCTTCGTTAGCCCAGTGAATATCGTTCAAATTGAGACCAGTTAATTCGGCATTACGGATGCCGCATCCGTAGAGCAGTTCCAGAATGGCCTTATCGCGCGATGGCCAGCTTGCCGCATCGTCATCCACGGTGTCCATCACGCGATTCATCTGTTCAATCGACGGCACGCGCGGTAGATGCTTGGGCAATCGCGGCGTAGCTACCAGCGAGGCCACATTCTGCTGAACATGAGCAGTGCGCGCCAGCCACTTGAACCAGCTGCGAATTGCTGCAAGGGCGCGTGCGGTTGAAGCTTTCGACAATCCGCGTTCCAGCAGCAAGCCGAGGTAGGTACGAATGTGGAGATGTTCGATCTGATCCGCCGAAACAATGGCAGCGTGACGCTCCGCAAGGTACACCGCAAAATCCATCAGCTCGCGGCGATACGCACGCAGCGTGTGTTCTGAAGAGCCTCGCTCATTCTGAAGCATGCGCAGGTACTCGTCCACGAGACCGGCAAGCGGCGGCGGAGTGGTCGGAACCGTCAAGTCCTGCTCAGCGTCGCTGATGATCATTCCTGTTCCTCGTGACTCGCATGATCCTTGAGCTCGACATGTTTCTTGCCTTTGCCCCCGTGAATAATGCGCAGTGAGCTACCCTTCACGGCAACGTCCGTCGAGGTCTCTTCGGCTCGTATCTTTGCCTTTGAGCGGGGATGATGCTCGCGGTGAACTGCCTTTAACCTGCCCAGCGCCAAGTGGGTATACACCTGCGTAGTGGAAATATCCGCGTGCCCCAACATCATTTGCACACTGCGCAAATCCGCGCCATGCTCCACCATGTGCGTGGCACAACTATGTCGCAACTTGTGCGGGCTCGCATCCTTATTCGCCATCTTGACGAGGTGCCAGACCCATTGCCGTGTCAGCGGCATTCCTCGCAGTGATAGAAAAAGACGCGTCGCATCCTGGCGGGTCAAATTTGTTTTCCGTTTTGTACTGATGCGTGCGAGGTGCGGTCTCCCCAGACGCAGGTAAGTCTCCAATACCTGTACGGCGGTGCGCCCCAGCGGAACAATCCGCTCCTTGTCGCCCTTGCCACGCACCATTACGCGACCAGCATCCAATGCCAGATCGCTGGTGCCTAGCCCGGTAATCTCCGAGACGCGCAACCCGCCCGCATACAGCAGTTCCAGAATTGCCTGGTCGCGGAATGCCGTGGCCTGCGCCTGCGGATGCGATGCAACCATGGCAGCGCGCTCCAACATCTCCGCCACTTCGGGCTCCGCCATCGACTTCGGCAGTACCTTCCAGGCCTTGGGCGATTCGATGTTCAGCGTGGGATCGTGATGGATTCGCTTATCGAGAAGCAGCCACTTGTAAAATCCGCGCAGACAACTGAGCTTTCGCGCCGCGCTTCGCGAGTCGATTGAGTGCTCTCTCAGATGTTCGAGGAACGCTGCAACGTCCTGCTGCGCCGCGGTGACTAAAACTCCCTGCCTGCCCTCAAGGAACTCGGCAAACGTCTTCAGATCGCCGTCATAGGCCTCGCAGGTGAGTGGACGCAGCCCTTTTTCCACGCGAAGATATGCCTGATAGTCCTTCAAGAGCCCGAGGTTGTTTTCAACGCCCACAGGTCTGATTATCTGCTTGTAAGCAGGTGACTTGAGTTTTCTCGCGGAGTTACCGAACCTCGTTCATCAAGGCATCAAGTTCGTTAACGCATTTTTCATTTTCGTGGTTGCTCGTCACTGACGAAGGGCGGACTGAATTGCGCGTTCCATTGCGTTCAGATTGGTCTCGCCCTTGAACTCTGCGAGGACCCTGCCTTCCCGATCAAGCAGGTAAGTCACAGGAAGGCCAAGAAGGCCGCCATATTCTTCTCCGAGCTGCGCGTCGCCCATCACAACTGGAAAATCAAGCTGCAACCGGCGGACGGTTTTGCGCACCGGCGCCGCGGTGTCATCCATTGAGACTGCCAGCACGTTGAATCCCTGGGCTCCATACTTCTTCTGCCAGGCTACAAACTTCGGCAGTTCAACCTGGCAACCTGCGCACCACGTCGCCCAGAAATCGAGTAACACCACTTTGCCGCGATACTGCTCCAGAGCAATTTTTCGCCCCGACAAATCATTGCGAACAAATACCGGAGCTGGCTTGTGAACAAGTTCCCGCGACACCTGGGCGCCGGAGAAGTGCGCGACCATCATCGCCATGCAGATTGTCCATCGAAGATATTTGAGAAAGCCCATGCTCGGACGGCGGCAATCGTTCAACCGCTACTCGCCCTTCTCTGTCGGGTAGCCCTTTGCCACCCAGTCGTCGCCGAAATTGTTCGCGATGTAGAGTGCCTTCACGTTGGTGAACCCGAGATCGTGGAGTTGCTTGTAGGCTGGCCCAATGTTGGGACACTTACTCCATGGGCAGCAACCGCAATAAATCACGATGAGTTGCTTTTTTGAGAGTGGCGCCGAAAATTTCTTCAGCAGGATCATCCCATTTGCCTGTGAGCCCGGGCCCGCGAATCCAGCATTGGGAATATGCGCCTGCTGGAACATAACGAACGAACCTACCTGAAGCACGACAGGGCGATCGCCAAAACCTGGCTTTACCAGGCGCGCCAGTTCGGACGGCTGGATCAGGTCGGATTGCGGAACGGTGGTGGCGCTGAGAGGCACAGGATTTGAGGATTGAGCGCGGGCCCCTGCTGCCAGAGACAAGCCGATAAACGCAATGAAGACAATAACCTTCGACGAAAAACTAAGACGCATCATAACTCCTGGGGTAACCATTCATTCTAACGCTGTGCCCTCTCGCAGGGCTTATCGACGAAAATAGAGTTGGACACTAAACAAAGGATCGAAAACGCTTGTCATCTACGCAACAGGTTGAAAGCACTCGCTGGACCGCCGAACAACTCGAAAAGCTCGTTCTCCAAGCCGAGCCCAAAATCGCCATCTTCGATTGCGATGGCACCCTCTGGAACGGCGACTCCGGTTACGGATTTATGGTGTGGTCGCTCGAACAGGGTCTTGTATCGCGCTCCACCACGGATTGGATGGACACTCGCTATCGCGCTTACGTCGCCGGCAAGGTAAGTGAGTTGCAGATCTGCGGCGAGATGGTGCAGATTTACTCCGGACTGCGAGAGCAGGAACTTCGCAAGGCTGCCGCGAGCTACTTCAACGAGCACGTGCAACCTCATATCTTCGCCGAGGTTGCGGCTTTGGTGGCGAAGCTGCGCAATGCCAACGTCGAACTGTGGGCCGTCAGCTCCACCAACAAATGGGTCGTGAGCGAAGGCGTCCGATCCTTCGGCATCCCTGAGGAGCGCGTCCTAGCCGCCGAAGTCAAAGTCCTTGATGGCCTGATTACCGCAGAATTGGTTGACGTGCCTACCGGTCCCGCAAAAGCGACTGCCTTGCGGCGCGTCGGCATTCCCCGCCCCGATGCGGTGTTCGGAAACTCCCTTCATGACTTGGCGATGCTGGAGATTGCAGCAAATGCATTTCCTGTGAATCCATCGTCTGCTCTGCTTACGGAATGCGCGAAACGCGGCTGGGGATATTTTCGTCCGCGCGAAGCTGCCGAAGCGCCGCCTGTCATTGCCGGAGAATAAAACTCGCTCTAACTCACTGCACAAAATTACTTTGCCGTCATTTCAGCGCATGAAATCCGGAGCGTTAGCCGTCACTTCCTCGATCGAAGCAACCGTTTACACTAGATTTGTGGAAGAACCGCAGCCCATCCCAAATTCGCGCCCCGCGGGTCCAGCGCTTCGTTTTGTTGTCGCGGGGCTTCTTGTTCGCGACGGGCTGGTCCTCATTTGCCAGCGCCGCGCCGACCAGCCGATGGCGCTGCAATGGGAATTCCCTGGCGGAAAGATTGAATCAGGCGAAAGCCCCGAGCAAGCCCTGGTCCGCGAATTGCAGGAAGAGCTTGGTATTCGCGCCACCATCGGACCGCGTGTAACCCACATCCGCCATAACTACCGTCATGGAGGCGCCGTCGACTTGCAGTTCTTCGCGATTCCCTCTTTCGAGGGCGAGCTCGAAAACAAAATCTTCCATCAATTCAAATGGGTCAAGCTCGAAGAACTTCCCGAGTACGAATTCCTCGCGGCCGACCGTGGACTCATCCGCGATCTTGCCGCGGGCAAGCTGCTCTAGTCCACAACATCCCCTTCACGGCAACCGCCCGAATTTCTGGAATATGATGGTTCGTTCCGTCGAAATATAGACCATCTGTTCCAGAGGGCTTGCATAATGAAATTTCGGTTGCGATTTGTTCTGATCGCTGCAGCTTCGCTTTTGATGTTCAGCATCTTCTCGTCGGCACAAACTACCAACTGTCTCGGCTCCTCTGATGAAGCAGCCACAACCGAGATGAATTTGGGAGTCGAAGCCTACAAAAGCGCTCGCTACTCCGAGGCAATCGATCATTTTCAGAAAGCCACCAAGGTGGCGCCGTGTCTCACCATGGCGCGGGCCTATTTGGCCACCGCGCTGGCGCAGAATGTGGTGCCCGGTCTTGATACGCCCGAAAATTTAAAAACAGCCAGTGACTCCATCGAGAACTTCGCGCTAGTGCTCGCACAGAATTCGCACGACATCAACAGCATTAAACAGGTGGCCGCTGTTTACTTCAGCATCAAGAAGTTCGACGACGCCCGCGAATGGCAAATGAAAGTGCTGGCCGAAGATCCCAAAGACTGGGAAGCTGCGTACACTATCGGCGTAATCGACTGGACCCAGGCCCACCAACATGCATTAGCCGCACTCACCGCAGTCGGTTTGCAGGATGACGGTGAGGGCAACCGCACGGCGCCGCCTGAGGCGCTCGAATCGATAGCCCGCCAGAACAGCGCATTGGTTGAAGAAGGTCTTCAGTACCTCACTCGGGCAATCGACGAGCGACCCAACTACGATGACGCCATGGCCTATCTGAATCTCGTCTACCGCCGCAAGGCCGACATCGATTACCCGAACCCCACGCTGCGCGACGACGATGTGGCCAAGGCAAAAGAGTGGGCGCATAAAGCCATGCAGACCCGCAAAGACAATGAAGAAAAGAAGGCCGCATCGCCAGATTCATCTCAACCCTGAGAATCAGTTGCGGAGCAACAAGCCCAATTACCCCTTCGCTACTTCTTTAACAATCCCAGATCGATCAAGCTCTGAGCGGTTGCCAATACGCTGTCTTCGCGCGAACGCGGCTTCCATCCCAGAATGCGTTGCGCCTTTTCGCTGGTGGCATTCTTCCATTTGCCGAGTTCCGGAATAATCTGCTTCACGGCCGGATCACGCATAGCTGCTAGCCTCACCAGCCAGTTGGGCAACTGCCGCGTCGGAACACGCTTTGCTGCATCGCCAAGGCGTGCTTTCAAAGTGGTGGCGATCTCCTGTATCCACATGAAGTCTCCGGCTACAGCAAGGAATCGCTCGCCATTGGCCGCTGGATCTGTCATCGCTCGCAGATGCAGGTCCGCCACGTCGCGTACGTCGACGACGCCAAAACACATCCGCGGCAAGCCCGGCAGCGCGCCATCCATCATGCGCTGGACCAGCAGAATCGAGGTGGCATAATCCGGACCCAGCACAGGCCCAAAAACTCCAACGGGGTTCACAACCGACAACTCAAGTCCGCGGCCCTCGCGCGCGATAAAGTCCCACGCCGCACGCTCTGCCAGCGTCTTCGATTTTGTGTAGGGCATCACATCGGCCCCGTTGGGATCGGTCCAGTCCTTCTCGGTAAAAGTCACCTCCTGCGACGGATGCCCATAGCCGACTGCCGCAAACGAGGACGTTAGTACAACACGCTTCACTCCTGCATCGCGCGCCGCGCGCAACACCCGCAACGCTCCATCGCGCGCGGGAACAATCAACTCATCTTCATGCTTGGGCACCGAGGCCGGAAACGGCGATGCCATGTGCAGCACAAACTCGCAGCCTGCTACGGCCGCCGGCCAACCCGCATCGCTCGTCAAATCTGCTGCGACGAATTGAAGCCGGCCGCCGGTTTCGGCTCCTCCGCGCTTCAGCATGGCACGCACGTCTGCCTCGCGGGAAAGGCTGCGGACCGTCGTGCGGACTTGGTGACCAGCAGCCAACAGTTGCAGAATAGTATGGCTCGCAATAAATCCCGATCCGCCCGTAACCAAAACCGTACTCATTGTTCGCTCCTAGCCTTTCGATGCTCAAAGCGCCCTAGCGCTCCAATGCTTTTCAGCAGACCCAGGCAGAAAGCTGGTCGCAACTGGGGCATAACTGTAAACTTTGAACCGCGAACTGTCCTTAGTGGCCGGGAATCATGCCCCACAGCATCACGCCCGTCATGCCGATCACAATAAGGCTTGTACTCCACGCCACCACATTCCACAAAAACGAGTTCTTGTGCTTGCCCATCAGATCCTGGCGATTGATCAGGAGAAGCATGAGGATGATCACCACCGGCAGCAGCACGCCGTTTAACACCTGCGAAAGGATCGCGAAGTTGATCAGCTGCGCATCCGGCAATACCAGCACCGTAAGAGCGCCGCCGGCGATCAACAGCGTGTAGAGCCAATAAAAAGTAGGCGCCTCTTTAAAATTCTTGTCGACTCCCGACTCCAAGCCCAGCCCCTCGCAGACCGTGTACGACGTGGACAATGGCAGAATCGACGCAGCGAACAATGACGCATTAAAGAGCCCAAACGCAAAGAGAATAAATGCATAATCGCCCGCTAGCGGCCGCATGGCTTCGGCCGCATCCGCCGCTACCGTGATTGCCCCCATCCCGTGCACAAACAGCGTCGCCGCGCAGGCCACCACAATGAACCACGCAACAATATCCGTGAACATACTTCCGACAATTACGTCGAGCCGAGACGCTGAATAATCCTTGACGCGAATCCCCTTCTCTACCACGGAGGACTGTAGATAAAACTGCATCCACGGCGCAATCGTCGTGCCCACGATCCCGATCGCCATGTACATGTAAGCTTTCTGGCCCCACACGCTTTTGTCGGGCAACTTTACTGTCGCCAGCAGTGCATCATGCCAACTCGGTTGCGACAACACGCCCGCAAAGATGTAAGCAATGTAGACCACGGAGGCGACTAGAAAGATCTTTTCTGTGCTTTTGTAGTTCCCCTTCACGACCATGAACCACACAAGTATGGCGCAGATCGGCACGCTGAAAAACTTGTCGACATGAAACAGGTGAAGCGATCCAGCGATGCCGATGAACTCCGTCACCACATTGGTGTAGTTCACAAACACCAGCACCAACATCAGCACAAACGTAAGCCGCAATCCGAATTCTTCTCGGATAAGGTCGCTCAGGCCCTTGCCAGTGACGACACCCATACGGGCGCACATCTCCTGCACAACAATCAGCGCAAGCGTAATGGGAATCATGGTCCAGAGCAGGGAGTAGCCGTACTGCGCGCCTGCCTGGGAATAGGTGAGAATCCCGCCGGAGTCGTTATCAACGTTCGCTGTAATAAATCCGGGGCCGAGAACGGCCAGAAACAGCAGTATCCGGATTCGCCAGCGCTTCCACATGCCCTCGGGTTCCTATGGTGGGGTCATTCTTCTTCTGCCTCCACGACCATAACAGGCATCGCGCCGATTGGCGAGTGACGACCCGGCATCCATCGCCCGCTCTGAAATATGTTTGTGTTTATTTATGTACTTTGGTACATTGGTACGCATGGTACAGGAAAAACAAGAACACACCGTCGTCGAAGTTGAGCGCGTCCAGACCGGCGTACGCCTTGAAAAACGCATGCTCAAGGTCCTCAAAGGCATTGCCGAGCAGAAAGACATGACTCTTGGCGATTTGCTGGAGGGCATCGTGCTTCACGCATTCGAAGGCAAAGCGCCCTTTTCGCCGCAAACTCTTAAAGAAATCGAGCAGTTCAAATCGCTGTACGGCATGACCCTGAAAGCCGCCGACAGCCACCACCTCAAGGAGCGCAAACGATGAAATCTCCGCTGACAACTCCAGTCGCAGCATGCATTGCTGCCGCCACGGCACTTGGAATCTCTCCTTTAGGTCAGTGCGCTGTAAGTCAATCCGGCGCACCTGCACAGCAACTCCTCCGCACGCAGACGGCATTCGACATCGTCGTTTCGCTACCCTATGCGGAAGCCGCCCCACTGTTCGGGCCTGAAGGCGAGAGGCCCTGGGCGGGCAAACATTGGGATCCACAGTTTCTCCACCCGCAACCCGCGCACGACGAGCAGGGAGCCGTCTTCACAATCCGTCACGGCTCCGTGGCCGCTGTCTGGGTCAACACGCTTTTCGATCTCGAGGCGCATCACTTCCAATACGCCTACTTCATCCCCGATATCATGGTCACCACTATCGATGTGCGCTTCACGCCAACCGGCACGCGCAGCACCGGCGTCCACGTCGTCTATACACGGACGGCTCTGACGCCCGAAGGAAACGACCACGTTACCGCCTTCACCGCGACCGACAAAACCGCCGCGCAGGATTGGCAAAAAGCCATCGACGCATATCTTGCTTCTCGAAAATGAAAGGCGGCATTCCGCGCTAACGTCCGCTCCAGTAGGGAGCAATCGAAAATAGCTCAGGATAAAATCCTGGCAATCACTCCGGCACGGGCCCGCCCGTCACGTAGGGCCGCAACGAACCTTTCCTTGATGGTCTAAAACACCAAATCAACGACGGTTCAGCCCTGCTATATTGGAGAGTCTTTGCTGAGCACTCCATTTTTTCCTGCAACTAAGGAGCAGCACAATGCCCAACGAAAATCTCTCCGATAAACTCATCGCCACTGAGTCCAACGCCGCTCCGACCCGGCGCAAAATGCTCGGCAACCTAGCCGTTGCTGGGGCTCTCCTCGGCCTCAACGCCACCGGCTCAGCAGCCGCAACAACAAAGAAAACGCCCGAAGTTCCTGCTCCAACCCCGCCGCCCGCACCTGAAGCGCTCTTCTCCATGGCGCGCTTGCGCGACTACAAATGCCGGCGCTCGTCGAGTTGGGATCGCACCGGCGGCAATGCAGACTTCATGCCCGTGGAACCCGGTGCGACGGCCACTCTGCTCGACGTCAAAGGCCCCGGCGTAATCACCCACATCTGGTTCACCATCAATTCGCCGGATCCAATGCACCTGAAAAACCTGGTTCTGCGCGCATGGTGGGACGGAGAAACTTCGCCATCCATCGAAGCTCCCATCGGTGACTTCTATGGCCTTGGGCTTGGCGAATACTTCGTGTATCAATCCGCGTTGCTCGTCGTTGCTCCCATGAAGGCGTTGAATGCTTACTTCCAGATGCCCTTCGACACCGCCGCCAAAATCACGCTCACTAATGAGGGCAAGGTCCGCACCAACAATCTCTACTACGCCATTGACTACACCGCGGTGCAAACACTGCCCGCCGGGCTGGGCCGCTTCCATGCCCAATATCGCCAGGCTGCACCATGCAAAAAATCAGCCAATGGCGACAAAAACTTAAACGGCCAGGACAACTACATCTTCCTCGAAGCTACCGGTCGCGGTCATTTTGTAGGCGTGACGCAAGCAGTCGAGCAGAACGCCGACGGCTGGTTCGGCGAAGGCGACGATATGTTCTTCATTGACGGAGACACGCAGCCCACCATTAACGGCACCGGAACTGAGGATTACTACAACGGTGCATGGGACTTTTATGGCAGCGCATTCGCCAATATGCGGCAGGGCGCGCCATACATCGTTGATCCCGAGCGCACCGGTGGCCGCTACTGCCTCTACCGCTGGCACACAGAAAGCTTCATCACCTTTGACAAATCCATCAAGGCGACCATTGAGCACGGCCATGCCAACGATCGCGCCGACAACTTCTATTCTGTCGCTTACTGGTACCAGACCGAGCCCCATGCTGAATTCCCCGCGCTTCCACCTTCCGAGGTACGCGTGCCCAAGGTAGTGATGTCGAGCTAATCGCGCTGGTTAGACAACCAGAAAGTCGTCGTAATTTGATAAGGCAAATGCGCAAAAGCGCAAATCCGTATCGCTTTCCGTTGTGGTGCGTCGAATCTGCATCCTAGTTACGAGGGACGTCGATTCTGCCATGCCACCAAAGCGAATAACCCGTCGTGAAATGTTGAAATTGGCTGCCGCAACCGGAGCAGCAGGCCTTACCGGCTCGATGCTGACCAGTTGCGGCGGGCGCCCCGCGATTCCTACGCCAACCGGAACCTCGACTTGCGCCAAGGTCACGGATATTGATCACGTCGTCATCTATATTCAGGAAAATCGCTCGTTCGATCACTATTTCGGCAGCTACAAGGGCGCCCGCGGATTCTCAGACGCAAGCTCGGCCTTCAATCAGCCCTATCCTGGAAACACTTCTAGTTCCCCGGCGGGCGTGCTGCTTCCCTTCCATCTCGACACAACGCAGACCAACGCCGCCTGCACCCACGACATCACGCACGATTGGATTCCGCAGCACCAGAGTTGGGACAACGGTGCCATGGACGGCTTCGTCACGTCGCGGCTTCCCATCAACGCCAACGACGCCCTGTTGTCCATGGGTTATTACAACCGCGCAGATCTGCCCTATTACTACGCCGTCGCCGATGCATTCACTTTATGCGACAACTACTGCTGCTCCGTCATCGGCCCTACCGATCCCAATCGCCTCTATACGATGGCCGCATCCATTGATCCTGACGGCAAAAACGGAGGTCCGCTGCTGCAGACTCTGGTATCGAATCGGCCTTCGATGTTGGGCAAACTGACTTACACCACGATGCCCGAGCAACTGCAGGCGCGCGGTATCTCGTGGAAGGTTTATTCATCGCCCGATTCCAGTGCATTCGGCGCGCTCGAAACCGACAACGTACTTCCTTATTTCAAAAATTTCCAGGACCCCACAACGACGCTGTATCAGAACGCTTTCAATCCGCAGTTCCCCACTGACTTTGTCGCCGACGCGCTCTCCGGAAACCTGCCGCAGGTCTCGTGGATCATCGGATCGGTGATTACTTCCGATCATCCACCGTCGCCGTCACTGTTCGGCGAAAACACACTCTCTGTCATCATCGCCGCGCTTACCGCCAACCCAGCGGCATGGGCAAAAACCGTTCTGTTTTCAACTTATGACGAGAATGGGGGCTTCTTCGATCACGTCCCGCCGGTCACCCCGCCACCAGGAACGGCCGGCGAATATATCACCGCCGCCGCAGTCCCCGATCCGACGGTCCAAGGCTCAATCAACGGTCCCATCGGACTGGGCTTCCGTGTTCCTATGATGATCATCTCGCCATTCAGCCGCGGCGGATTCATCTCCTCAGATCTCTTCGATCACACGTCGGTCCTTCGCTTCCTCGAGACGCGCTTCGGAGCAGAAGTTCCGAATCTCTCTGCATGGCGAAGAGCGACGGTCGGTGATATGACCAGTGCGTTCAACTTCACCAAGCCGGACACGTCGATCCCCTCACTGCCCTCGACCGTCGCCGCCATTCCCACCATCATCACGGAGTGCGCCGGTAACCTCGCCGGTTTTGCGGGATACACGCTGCCTTCGCCGCAGGTTGTGCCGACGCAGGAAGCCGGAAGCCCGGTACGCCCCAGCGGAACCTGCTGAGCAGAAAAAGCTCAGTCCCCCGCCCCAACACTGCTCACCTCATTCCAGCTACTGTGTGTCACATTTGTACAGACAGCGGCTTCGCTCAATTAACGTTAGAAACGTCAGAGATTTTGTCAGGAGAGGTCATGCAATCCCTGCTGCGCGATCTTCGGTATGCCACCCGCCAACTCTGCAAATCTCCCGGATTTACCATCACGGTCATTCTCACCCTCGCGCTCGGCATCGGAGCCACAACGTCCATCTTCAGCTGCGTCTACGGGTTGCTCATTAAGTCCCTCCCGTTCCAGGATGAGCGCAGCATCATCACCCTCTCCGAAACGAACTCACAGGTAAAGGGCGCGAGCGAAGCCACCTATCTCGACTACCTCGACTGGCGAAACCAGCAGACCAGCTTCAGCCAGGTCGCCGCCTACTCCACCGTCAATCCAAGCTCCGTATCGCTTGTGATCGACGGCAAGCCCGCACAGATTCAGCGCGTTCTCGCCTCCGGCAACTTCTTCTCGCTTCTCGGAGTCTCTCCCGTGGCGGGCCGCCTCTTCGACAATCAGGACGATATCACCGGCAAAAACAACGTCGCTGTTATCAGTGCATCCGCATGGCAAACCTATTTCGGGCGTGATCGCAGCACTATCGGTCGATCCATCTCCTTGAATGGCACCAGCTACACCGTAATTGGGGTGCTTCCTTCAAACGCCTCGTTTCCGGCGGAAGGCGAAGTGTGGCTGCCTCTCTCACTTCTCGACCAACCGACACGGGCATCGCGCGTCTGGCACTCCGTCAAAGTGCTCGGCCGTCTGCGCCCGGGCGTATCCCTCTCCGCCGCGCGCTCCGACATGCAGACCGTCGCGCAACGCCTCTCCGCCGCCTATCCCGCCACCAACCGCAATGAGGGCATCGCTCTTGATCCGCTCCACGACAACTTGGTCAGCACGCTTCGCCCCGCCATGCTGTGCCTCATGGGAGCGGTGGTTCTGGTGCTCATTGTCGCGTGCGTAAACGTCGCTAATCTTCTCCTCGTGCGTGCCACCGAAAGCCGACGCGACGTAGCTGTTCGCAAGGCACTCGGCGCCAACCGCCAGCATCTCTTCCGCCAGTACCTCGCCCAAACGCTGATGCTCTCATTGCTCGGAGGGTCCCTCGGGATCCTGCTTGCCTCGATAGCTCTTCCTCTTCTGCGCGTGGCGCTCACGCATACCGAGGGGTTCGACGAATCGCTCCTCCACTCCATCAGCCTCAACTTCCCGGTGCTGCTCTTCACTTTGGCTGTATGTACGCTGACTGCATTTCTGTTTGGACTTCTCCCGGCGGCCCGCACCTCCGCTCCTTTGGTTGATATTCTCCGTTCCGGCGATCGCAGCAGCAGTCACAATCACCGCGGCCGCGCGATTCTCGTTACCACCGAAATAGCCATCGCTGTCGTCGTCGTTTTTCTCAGTACCTTAGTGGTCCGCAGCTTTCAAAAGCTGATCGCTATCGATCCCGGATTGCGCACCGATCACATCCTTACTGCCGAAATCACGCTGCCGACTCCCCGCTATGGCGATAGCAGCCCCCTCACCAATCGCTTCTACGAACAGGTCCTCGAAAACATTGTGCAATCCCACGGAGTCCTCTCCGCCGCCACTACCACGCAAGTTCCGCTCCGGCCTTCCCAGGTAATGACGCGCTTTCTCATCGAGGGCGCACCCGCTCTCGCCCCGGGCACCTTCCCCTATGCGCAAATTCGCTTCATCAGTCCCGACTACTTCCGCGCCATGGGCATCGGCCTTCTGAAAGGCAGAACCTTTACGCGCAGCGACATCGACAGCACCACAGGCTTCTTCGTAGTGAACGAATCATTCGCGCGCCACTACCTCTCCTCAAGAGATCCCATCGGCGCCAATATTCTCATCGGCGTCATGAGTCCCACTCCCAGCAAAATTCCCGTGGTGGGTGTTGTCTCGAATGCGCGCGATCTAGGCATCGACTCTGACCCTGAGCCGGAGATCTATCTTCCCGGATACGGCCTTCACGCCGTTCTGCTCGTGCGCACCACGCTTTCATCCGACGACGCTGCGACCATGGTACGAAATGCCGTTCGCGCCGCCGACCCCGCACAGCCCGTGTACCACATCGAAACCATCGACGCCGTACTCGCCGATTCCGTCGCGCGCCAACGCATGACGGCCACGCTCCTCGGTTCCTTCGCACTCATCACGCTCGTGCTCGCCGCCATCGGATCCTTCGGCGTGCTCTCCTATTCGGTCGCCCAGCGCACCCGCGAAATCGGAGTCCGGATGGCCATCGGCGCCAATCGAGGCGACATTCTTCAGCTCATCCTGCGCCAGGCAGCCGGCTCCATGGGCATCGGAATCTTCGCCGGTCTTGTCGCCGGCTTCCTCGCCGCTCGCCTCATCAATGGCCTACTCTTTCAAACCAACATCACCGATCCCCTCTCACTCGCAATCTCCATCTCCGCGCTAGTCCTGGTCACGGTCCTGGCAGCCACGATCCCCGCCCTTCGCGCCGCTTCGGTCAATCCCGTCGACGCCCTGCGTTCCGAATAAGGGTCTCAGTCCTGATATTCAAATAGACATATCTCTCCAGAGCGCTCTTCGAGGGTGCAAGAGCATGCCCGGATCTGAGTCGAACGGTCTCGCCTTGCATCGGGGAAACCGCACCCCTCTTCCCGACCGACCTTCATCCTGAGCAGAAACAGCCAATCGAAGAATCTTCAATTGCTTGGCATCGACGGCCCCCGAGACTGCTCTTGCCTCAAAAAAAAATAATACTGAAGTATTCACTTGACTATTTTGAAAACTCGCTCAATACTGAAGTAGTTGCTTCACTATTACAAAGCCGAGGGAGGACTTCTCAAATGGCAGATCAAGTCACAATCCACAGCACATTCGTTATTGAGCGCAATTATCCCCAACCCCCAGAGCGCGTCTTTGCTGCATTCGCACAACCTGCCCGCAAAAGGCGCTGGTATGCCGAGGGCGACCACGAAATTCAGGAATTCGAGATGGAGTTCCGCGTCGGAGGCACTGAACGCTTCAGCTATCGATTCAAAGCAGGCCACCCGATTGCTGGTTCCGCGATTGCGAACGAGTCCAAATTCCAAGACATTGTGCCAGAAAAACGCATCGTCACCACCACACGAATGTCCCTGAATGAAAAGCCGATTTTGGTCGCAGTCCTGACGCTTGAGTTCGTCCCTTCAGCCACAGGGACCGACCTGGTATTCACGAATCAAGGCACGTATATCGATTGGCCGGACGGTCCGGGAATGATTGAGCACGGCTGGCGCGCACTTTTCGATCGCCTCGGCAAAGAACTGGCAAGTTAGCAGGTCATCAGCAAAATCGAGCCGGATATGCCAGAGCAGAACCCGCAAATCGATCACTTGTTTCACGCACTGGGCGATCCTACCCGTCGAGCGATTCTCGACAGGCTGACGGGTGGCCCAATGTCGGTCTCGACTCTCGCGGAGCCGCTAGGTGTGACGCTTACGGCGGTTGCGCAGCACCTGCAAATCTTAGAAGAAGCTGCTCTTGTGCACACTGAAAAGCTTGGCCGCGTAAGAACGTGTCGCATTGAAACCACCGGATGGCGCGTTCTAGAGCAGTGGATTCGTGATCATCGCACTTCGTGGGAGCGCAAGCTAGACCGGCTCGGCGAAATGCTAGCGGAAGAAGACGAGACCGGCTAAGGAAATTCCGCGCGAACCTCAAATACATGACCAAGCCATCCTTGCGCAGCAAGGGTGAGAAAACGAAACTCCTCACCTGCAATAAATGAGTGAGCAAGGGAGACCTATGTCTAGAATCAGCGCACTTTCGCGACGTCAATTTGTCGCCACGACATTCCCTACAGCACTGTTGGCCAGTCTGCCTACATTTTCAGAGTCTGCAGCCGCTTCGTCCGCCGCCAAAGGAGATCAAATGATGACACTGACCCCTTACCTGTTATTCGATGGCACATGCCACGATGCGATGGAGTTTTACAGAACCGTCTTCGGCGGCAACCTCACGTCTATCAAAGTGAAGGATTCGCCTGCCAAGGACCACATGCCCGCATTCCAACAGGAGAAGACCATCAATGCTCGGCTGCGTAGCGACGCGATTGAGATTTCGGCGTCGGACTGGCTGATGCTCAACCGCCCCAGAATACCCGGCAATACAGTCTGTCTTTATTTGAGTGGAGGAACCTTCGACGAGTTGAAAACCTTGTTCAACAAACTCTCCGATGGCGCCGAGGTCACTGATCCGCTCAAGGAGATGTTCTTCGGCGCCTATGGCGCACTTAACGACAAGTTTGGTGTTCGATGGATGTTCCAGTCGAACAAACAAGAATGAGAAACAAATCTGCCCGACGTTAAGCACGTCGGGCAGAACCTGCGTTAAGATTTCGCTGCTTTATGCTGTCGCGGCAAGTACGGGTTCCATTGAAAGCACTTCCACCTTCGATGGCGCGGTGACCGCCTGCTCCACGTCCACTTTGCTAAGAAGCTCTCTCACCACTTCCGCAGCCGAGTAGCTTTCGCGCTCGGGATTGAGGAAATGCGCTGCGGTATTCAGATCGTCGCCAATCGTCACCAGCGGCGGTTCCGCGGTCCCGTCTTTGCGCGTCTGCGCATGGCCGATGTTGGCCATCAGCGCATTGCACAGGCACTTGCGACCAACAGTGTCTTCGATCTTTCCACCTTTGGCCACATAATTCGCCACCGGTTCCGCGGAGCAGCGGTAGCCAATCTTCTGCTCGTCTATCGCATAAGGCTCGCGAAGATAGCCGAGATCGCAAACCCGCGTCCGCGCCTGTGCTACTTCTTCATCGGAGTAGGAACCGGCAAGCTGCGCCACTTTGAATGGAAATCCTGTAGGCGACGCGAGCGGATCGGTAAATACCTTGCCGGTCCCCGCAGTAGCCTGCGCCAGCAAAGTCCTTTTCAGGTCGGTGCGCATGCCAGACTCTTCGCTGAATGCGAACGCTGTGCCCACCTGGACTCCGGCCGCACCCTGCTCGACGGCTTCCTTAACCTTATCGGCGTTGCCATAGCCCCCGGCCAGCCAGAACGGCACACCCAGCTCGCGCATCTCCGCGAGATTTACCTTGTCACGCTCGCCATAGATCGGTTCGCCAGCTTCGTTCAGCTGCAACTTCCCTCTCGGCGGCGCATTGTGTCCACCCGCAATCGGGGTCTCAATCACGAACCCGTCGACCGGCCCAGTGGCACGGCGCAGCATGGTGGTCGCCAGCGTATTCGACGAAACAATAGCCAGAAACCGCGGACGATCCAGAACCGGCAGCGGTCCATCCACGTAGTCCGCCGGGTCGAATCGCATCATAGTGTCTTGTGTGGGAACGGCCCCGGTGACAGCCAGCTTGTACTCTGCAGCCTTTCCTGCCGCGAAGTTGTCGATTACTCCGGGGATATGTAATGGAATTCCCGCGCCCATCAGTACATAACCAACGCCCGCCAGCATGGCGCCATAAATTGAAGCCAGATGCGGCAACTGGACTTTCTCGAGGAAATTGACTCCCACCTTATTCAAGTGTCCCTGGCGCGCAAGAAATACTTCAACAAAGTTACTTACCATCAGCAATTCAATCAGGTTGCGGGAGTCGCGGCGTTGATGCATCTGAGTCGCGGGATAAGGCGTTTCAGGGGATTTGCCGCCCGGAACGAAGTAGTCATTCCAGATGCGTTTGGCCATGTCGGGAAACGGAAATGCGTCCAACCCGCGGCGCATGTATCCGCCCTTGTCTCCGTCGGCCAACCGGCGTACCAGCACCTGGTCGATCGCTGTTCCCGAGACAACTCCGAGCTGACCCAACCTCGAGACCGCTTGCGCAAGTCTCCAGTTGGAGACGCCGACACCCATTCCGCCTTGAATAATCCGTGGAAGTTGGACCATCCCTGAATTGTTTCACATATTCTGTTCGATACCCGTCTTTAATTTGGCAGGGGCATTGAAGCTGGTTACTGCGGTGTGCCAGTTAACCCTTGCATCACCAGACATAGACTTGAGAGCTTCGACCGAACCGCTAACTTGTTGATGCCAGGAGAGCGAGTCTCCGGCGATTAATCCCACGGAGTTTCTTTGAAGGCCTGCGCCATACCCGGATAAAACGCCAGGTATCCGCATATCAGCAGGTTGATGCCGACGCTCAAGGTGAATGAAAGCTGCTGTTGAGGCGTCATCGGGGTCGGCGTGCCCACAGCGTGGTCGCTGGCAAAGTTCGCCATCATCTTCAACGCAGTCGCCCCCGACAGGAACATGACCACCCACCTTGCCCGCCAGTCCCGGGTTGCCCATCGCCATGCCGTCAGCCCATAGAGGAATGCGCTCACATAGAAAACGCCCTCGGCCGGCATCTGTTTCGGCCACGCATCGAAGTTCGTCGCCACAAACACAGCCACACTCGAATCGGGCGCCAGGCCCACGATCAGAGCAAAAATCAGATTCGCGGCAGAACGGAAGATCAGCAACCAGATAAACAAGCGAATCGCTGCCGGAAGCGGATTGCGCTCCACATAGTCGCCGCGCTCCCGCGACGGGCCCTTCTTCTGCTCCTGTGGTACGTAAGTTCTGATCGGGTCTCTTGGTGGCACGCTTTCCTCCAAAGCCACCTGAGGCACACGGTGGCCCGACGTCGGCGACAAATTTCTTTGTGAGAACGGCACCCGCAGATTAGCAGGAACGACTTGGCTGATCTAGAGCTTTTCGCGAAGGAAGCTGATCACGTGATCGGCATGAACAACGCCCACCATCCGCGCCTGAGAGTCAACTACCGGCAGTGCATGGAGGTTGTACTTGTCGAACATCTCGGCAAGGTCGTTCTGCTTCATATCAGCTGGACAGGAAAGCACCCTCGGTTCCGCCAGCACCGAAAGTCGCGTATCCGGCAATGCCATCACCAGCAGGGACAGCGGAACGATGCCGCGCAGTACCCGCTTATCATCCAGCAGATAAATTTCTGTCACCGACTCAATGTCGCCATCGAAGCTGCGGAGGGCGGGTCCGACCTGCGATACGGTTGCGTCAGTGCCAAGATAAACGAAGTCGGTGGTCATGGCTCCAGCCGCGGAATGCTCGTCGAACTCGAGCAGTTCCTCGACTTCGTGCCGCTCCTCCGGCTCCATCTCTTCCAGAATCGCGTCCGACCGGTAACCGGGCAGTTCCGCCAGCAGGTCGGCCGCAGCTCCCGGATCCATTTCTTCGACAATGTCGGCGATCTTTTCTTCGTCAAGCTTCTCAAGCAGAGAGAGCTGCAGCTTGGGATCAACTTCTTCCAGGGTTTCGGCAGCCACTTCTTCGTTGAGGGACGTAAAGACTGCGTCGCGCTCTGCTGGGGCAAGATCTTCGAGAATCTCGGCGAGGTCTGAAGGATGCATCTCGGCCAGGCGCTCGTACTCAATGCGCAGCTTTACGCGGCGCGCCGGATCCACTTCGATCACGTCGACGAACTGCCATGGAATGCCGCGCTCTTTGAACTTGCACGACATCGTCTCAAGTGAAGCTCTCGGCAACAGCCCCTTGAACACCCGGCGGAAAGCGCCCCGCAGCCCCACTTCAACTTCAGCCACGCGTAACAGATGCTGATCTCCGTCGGCTTTCCACTCCAGGTCGACGTCGTTGACGCGCACCACTTTGCGCCCGTGAATGTCGATGATCTGGCGATCGACCAGGTCCTGCTGCAGGTAGATGTAGTTGCCCTGGTCTTGAAGCGGCGCCAGCGTCTCTGTCGACGTCAGTTCCAGTGTTCCTGCCGCAGTCTCGCGCACGTCCTGCGAAGGAACTATTAACAGACCAGTGCGAGTCTTCAGCACAAGTCCCGCAACCTGACCCGCCTCCGCGCCTGTAGCGACAGCAACATCCTTCAACTTGCCGCGCACGTTTCCCTGCGCATCTGTCACCGCGGTCCCCAGCAGCGCGGTCAAACTTACGCGGGTTGTGACGCGATGATTCACAAATTGAGTGTACTGCGCCGGATCGAACTCAATCGACGTATCGTCTGCACCACAACGCGCCCATGAATGTCCCATGCCCTGTCAAGTTCACCATCCCTACTCCACCATCCAACCCGCACCTTCCAAGCGTGAAGATTTCCGCGCAGGTTTGCAGGAAATTTCCCGCTTCAAACACAATCATGTGGCAGCAGAATGTTCATCCAACTCGCACGCAACTCAGAGATGATCCCCGGACGCTGTCTTCGCCACTAAAGGGACGAGAGGGGTACCCCCTCCCCCCTTTCAAATTCGGGTTTTTCCACACAGCTTGAAGAAAAATTCGGCTTTCAATGTACGACCGATTCAATCGGCCTTCATACATTGAGGCTCACAACTTTCGGATACTGTGATTCAGTGATCCAGCGAAACTATTGCCGTATTTCCTGACCGAGAAATGCTGATGCCCTTTGCCTGTTTTTCGATTGCGATCACTTATTCAACTGAAACGCACCCCGATTGTTGACGCGATGCAAAAACTTGTCCTAATCGCTTTTCCCCTACGAATCTTACACACCGTATGCAGCCAAACTACCCCTAACTCAAAGCAGTTCTTGACACAATGGGCTTCAGCAACGAAACTGCCGTCTATAGCGTTTTCCCGTCTTCCTCGGAAAACTAACCACTTCCTCTCGCGGTAAGGCGGGGCTTTGCCATTCCCGGAAGAGGCGGAGACGAAGCCTTTGATCGATTCAAAACCAGGTAAGCGGACCTTTTCGCTACCCTCTACGATGGAGAGCGTCAGCGAGATTGAAGCTGCCGCGGACAAGCTGGCCGAAGAGGCTGGAGTGGACGAGGAAGAGCGCTTTCGCATCACGATGGCCGTCCGTGAAGCAGCAGTTAATGCGGTACTCCACGGCAACGACTACGACCCTGCCAAGCAGGTCACTGCCAGCTTTGAGAATAACGGAAAATCACTGATCTTCTCGGTCGCCGATCAGGGCAAAGGCGTCGACTGGGAGAATCTTCCCGATCCACTCGCTCCTGAAAACCTTCTGCGCGGCACCGGTCGCGGCATCTTCCTCATCCGATCGTTCATGGACGAGGTCCATTTTCGTCAACTCCAGCCCGGAACAGAATTGACGTTGATCAAGCACCTTGTCCCGGCAACGGAAAAAACCGAAGCATCTTCGTAACGCTGTTTGTGGAACGGTCAGGAACACCTTCCACAGTCAGACCTGTTTTTTGCAGTGGAGCGCTGAGGGGTTCCCGCAAGCCGGTCGTTGTTTGCGGGGTGTCAGATGCTATAACTTGTATGACTCACAAAGGAGGAATTTCCGTGGCACTTACTATTGCTTCCCGTGAATTGGACGGCGTTACAGTCCTGGACCTTAGCGGGCGGATCACTCTGGGCGAGGGCAGTGTTCAGCTGCGCGAAGCAATTCGCGACCTGATCAGCAAAGGATCAAAGAATATCCTGCTGAATCTGGGCGATGTGAACTATATCGATAGCTCGGGACTGGGCGAACTCGTTGGCGCCTATACCACCGCCAAAAACCAGGGTGCCGCACTCAAGCTGCTCAACCTGACCCGCAAGGTGAAGGACGTTCTGCAGCTCACCAAGCTCTACACCGTTTTTGACATCTACGACGACGAAGCCAGCGCCATCGCCTCCTACAAGTAGCCTGCACGCGCAGCGCCTGTGAGTCGCACCTCGCGATCTCCCTCGAAACCGCGCACAAGCTATTAATGAAGCGACCCGCGCCGGTCTCTATGTCACACTATCCAGAGCCATCCCTCACTGGGATGGCTCTTTTGCGTTCCTCAAATATGCGATGTGCTCGTTCATGGCGCAGGTTTATCCTGCCGTAAATAAGGCTAGGTGCACCATCAATTGCGGAGCAAAGGTGGAAATGCAAAGAGGCTACGAACTGATCTCAGACCTAACCCACGATCGGATGCTGAAGGCATATACAGCTATGCAAAACAAGTTTGCGGGAATAAACCCTAGCTGCCCCGTTTTCAACCCGATCCCGCAAACGATCACGCTGTTCACGCTGGCAACAACCAGGCCCGTCCACCGCTTTCGCCCTACAAGGATTGTCGAAAGCACCGTGAGCAAACACGACAAATAATCTAACCGGAACACAGCGACCACCAGACTCCGAGAATATTTCTAATTTGCTTCAAAACTCCGTATTTCTCGGTGATCGATCGCACTGCGTTCCAATCCAAGGTACCCAAGTCACCGCAAAACAATTGGGCCGAAGCCGCCGTGCGACTCCGACCCGATCCTGGTCACTCACGACTGATAACTGCACTTTAGAACTTCACGTTCGGCACCTGCTGCGCCGCTGGACTGGCCTTGAAGTACGCGTCGTTTGTGTGGTATCCGGCCATCCCCGCCCAGATGCTGTTGGGAAACTGCTGAACGAAAGTGTTGTAATCCTGGATCGCGTCGTTGTAGCGTTTGCGTGCCACGCCTATGCGGTTTTCAGTGCCTGCCAGTTCGTCTTGCAGGCGCATGAACTGCTCGCTCGAACGCAATTGCGGATAGTTCTCGGTCAACAGCAGCAACCGGCCAAGTGCGCCATCCAGCTGCCCGTTGGCGGCAATCTTCGACTGTGGAGTCTGTGCGTTCAACATCCCCGCGCGCGCATTCGCGATCTCCGCAAACACTGAGTTCTCTTCCTTGGTGAATCCCTTGACCGTCTCTACCAGGTTAGGAATCAAATCCGCGCGACGCTGCAGTTGCACGTCCACCTCGGACCACGCCGACTTAACGGTTTGATCTTTCGCGACCATCTGGTTTTTTGCGCTCACATAACTGCCGCCAACCAGAAATAGCGCCAGCACGATCACGCCGAGTACGCCCAGCCCAACTAGCATTCCCTTGCTCATACGATTCCCTTCTCCTCCGGCTTCGCTTCGCGAAAGCCCCAACTTGTTTTAATCGAATTGCCTAGTTTCAATTCCCTTGTTCCTCCAGCTTGTTTCTCACCAGCTTCCTCCCGCACCGCCGCCGCCAAAACTGCCACCGCCGAATCCGCCAAACCCGCCACCACCTGAATCGCCGCCTCCGCCTCCGAATCCTCCGCCAAATCCGCCTCCGCCGATGAACGGCCCACCCCCGCCGTTGTACCGGCGGCCGCCAAGAGCGCTGTTGAGCAGACCCATTGCAAACAGCAGCCGCAGGCCGCCGAAGCCACAGAAGATCAGTATGAGGAAAATGAACGGAATTAGATTTGCCAGCCCTCCTGAGTTATGCCGCTGCGGCACTGGCGGCGGTTCAGGCAGTTGATCGCTCAGCGTAACGTTTGCATCCTTCGCGATGACCTGCGCCACCTGACCCACTGCGCCCAGAATTGCCGAATCGTAGTCCTTGGCTCGCAGCGCCGGAACCATTGCGCGCCCAAAATCGCCTACCTTTGCATCGTTGAGAATTCCTTCTAGACCGTACGCCACGTCGATGCGGTACTTATGATCGTCCACGGCCAGCAGCACCAGCACTCCGCGATCTGATCCCTTCTTCCCCATCTTCCACTTGTCTTCAAGTTGGTTTGCCCAGTCGGTTGCGTCGTCGCCGTCAAGGTTGTGCACGGTGACCACGGCCACCTGCGCGTTGGCCTGGGAGTGATCCAGCTCCGCACAAATACGGTCAAGCTTAGCCACGGCGTCCGGCGACAGCACGTGCGCAAAGTCATTCACATAGTCGGTTGGTTTGGGAAGGCTGCTGACCGATTCGGCCAACGCACCCGAAAGAGGAATGAGGAAAAGAGCCGCCAGCATCAGCCGGCAAATCAATGAGGTCGTGCGGTGAAAGCCTTCCATCGCACTCAATTGTACGTTCCGGGGCAGCTGGAAGTTCCCTTGACAAATTCGAATTGCAATCCTCAGAGCCGGCGCAACCTTGTCAGAGCGACCATGAGTTCTGCCTGCATCCCCTCACGGCTGTTTGAAATACGGTAACGAAGTCGCGCCGACCACTGCGTCTCCTGCGCCAAGAAATTGTGAAAGTTCCAGCCGGTCAGTCTCTTGATCTGGCCTGACCTCTGGGCGCCAGATTTTTGAATCCAGAGAGCCTGTGGTCACGAACTCGTGCGCTACTCCGCCCTCGTCGATCCGCACCACACGCGCCAGCACACTGATCGACTCGGATTTCCCGGCTTTTACGAGGCTTGGCCGTTGAAGAGTCATTTTCACCATCGTGTCAACAGACCAGAACTGATCGGTATGTAGATAGAAACCTGTCGTGCTGATGTTCAAAACCTCGCGTGGCCGTGGGGTGCCGCCGTTGTAGTAAAACACCACCAGTCCGGGCAAAGTTTTACGCTCCCCTCCACGTCGATTCCCGTCGTTCACTGGTTCTACTTTCGGTTCCGCATCTCCTGCGAGCCACTTCTGCAAGCGCATCGTCAACGACGGTTTCTCTTTCTCGATCTTTTTCAGTGGCCTTTCGGCGATCTCGGGTGATACTTCTGCGACGGGAACTTGCGCTCGCAAGAGGCTGTCCCGCTGGGCGCGCAAATCTGCGAGCCGCACCTGTGAGAGTGCAACAGACTTTGCTCTGACCCGCTCGTCGACCTGCGGCTTAGGTGGCGCTGCCGTCTGTTTTGCCTTCGCGGACTTCTTCGTCCCACGAGCGGGCTTTGCAACAACCGCGGCTTTCGATGTGACAGGTGCTATCAACTCAGCTGCGTGCGTCCGAATATCGACCGCCTGAGTTGAAACTTGTTCAGCAGCAGGAGCGGGAATGACTGGAGAAGCCAATTGATCCGCAATCAAATCACAATCAACCGCCATCGCACGATTGCGCTTTGCAGGAGGCAGACTCTCACTTGCGGACGTGACGAGGGCTGTTGCCTGGACTGGCCCAGTTTGTAGATTCTTTGCGGCCGTCGACGCATCCTCAATAGTCCGCGGTGCCAGTTGCTCAACGGGCACCTGCTCTTCAACTCTGAGGGCCGTCTGCCTTTCAGCGGTCGCAGGATTTTTTTCAAGAGATCCGAGCATTGATGGATGAACGCGCTCGGGCAGAGGTGCAACGACCGCTTTTCGTAATTGCAACTTGGGAGAGCCCAGCGCCGCCGCCAATCTCGCTTCGACCCTTTTCCACCGCGGGCTCCTCGTAGCTGGGGGTGCCTCGGGTTTTGGGGAGTGGCTCCTGATTCCCGTTGACGGGGACTTTTGGACCAGCCTTGACGCTAAAAATCCGCGCTTGATCTCCGTGGCAGGCTTTTCTCGCTCCTTTTCTTTCTGTTCCTTTTGCCTTTGTCGAAACTGTTCATCGATCTGCCAAATTGCCGCTTTCAACTCTGCAGAGAGCTGCGTCGATGGCCGCGGCCCCATTTGCTCAGCCGGATTCGCACCTTCACCCCCATCCTCCGCCGCGGCGCCCACAGGATCGAAGAAGCGGACCGTTTCAGGCTGATAGAACCGCGCGCGCGCCTGCAGTTTCGGAGACCGATCCTTCGCTCTGTGCGGTTTTGTCAGAGGATTCCGTTCTCGGATAGTCGCCTCGGGTGTTATGTCTTCCTGGAAACTCGCGGGCGGCGGAGTTGCAACCTGCGATGGATCTGATTTCCTCTCCACTGATTGAGGATTTTCCGTGGACGAGTCATACGCAACGTCTTCGCCAAACTCGGGGTGAGTTGAAGCCGTTGCGATCTCCGGCAACGGTGGATATGTCGAAAAGAACTTCGTGTCCCCGTCAGTTCGAGTCCTGGATTCCGGCAGTTGAATCAGTGATGCGATGAATGGATCGAAATCAAACTCGTTCCGGCGCAGGACATCACGACCCTCGGACACGATTTGGCCCGATTCTGATTGAGGCTGGATGTCCCCACTGTTCATTAGAAACTTCGATGCCGACATTTGCTCATCCGTCACTTGCGACGACGGATAACTTCTCGAATCTGCAGAGGAAGGGCAATGCCCGTGTATGAACTGCAAATACTTGTCCTGCGATGGTCATGCAACGCTGTTGTATAGCGTGTAAGACTTGGCCGTCACGTCACTGGATCTGCAAGAACTTGTCCAGCGCGCGGGTGTCCGTTCCGTGACTGGGCATCACGTCCATGCTGCGCGCATGTATCAGGGCTTCTGTGGTGACGAACTCGTGGCCTACACCGTCTTCATCGATCCGCACCACGCGGGCCAGCACGCTGATCGACTCGCTTTTACGCTTCGTTTCCGATGCGGGGCGCTGCAAGGTCATCCGCACGAGCGTTTCGACGGACCAGAACTCTGTCGTCTTCACATAGAAGCCCGTCTTGCTGATATTTACAATTTCATGGGGCTTCGGACTTCCGCCGCTCCAATAGAAGGCCACGAGTCCCGGCATGATCGTCCGTTCTGCCCTGCGGCGGTTTCCATCGAGCTTTGGCGATTCGCCACCCAGCCATCGCTGGAGCCGCATTGCCAGCGGAAGCTTCTCTTTCTGGCGAGGCAATTCTGCTTCATCGATCGACTCTTCTTCGAAAGGTCCTTCAAAAATAGAAGTCTCGATCTTTTCCTGCACCAGATCGGCTCGCCTGAGTCGAGAGATTGCAGCGGCGATTCCGCGGCGCCTCTTAGTTGACAGAGGCTCTGCAGTTGCGTCTTCCACTGGCTTTGTGATTGGCGCATCGCTTTCGAACGTCAACGGCAACGGATGATTTTCTTTCACCAGGGCTGGTGGCGCCGGAGGGATCGGCGCCGGTTCTGCAACGTACGCAACGGATGACGACGGCATTGCAACTGCCGGTGGCAGAGGGAGCGCCGCCTCGGGCATCGTCGGATGCGCGGCTTCATGCAGGTCCTCTTCGGACAGGGCAAATTCCAGAGATGAAACGAACACTTCTTCAGGAATGGCTTCGTGTCCGGGAGCTGGGATTGTTTCGGCCCGTTGCGTTGCCAGCGGCGGAGCGACAGCTGAGTCTGCGGGGATGTCTTCTGGCGCTGAAGCCACTTCGTGTAGTTCCACTATCTCCGACTCGGATAGATCTTCGTGAGTCGAAGAAAACTCAGACGCGGGAATGAACTCGGCTGCGGCGGAGATTTCCTGCGGGGCATCGGCGAGTGTTGCCTGCGGATATGGAGCGGGTAGTGTGTCAAGGGGAGTTGCATTGAATGCAGAATCTGCTTCCTCGTGAGAAGGTGCTTCTGTCTCGCCTAGCGAATCGTGGATCTGGTTGAACTCCGGCATCGCAGCGATTTGGTTTGCAGCGGCAGCTTCCTGCGCGATAGCTGTAATCATTTCCTGCTGCTGCGCTGGATGCGACGAAGCTAGGGCGGCATCAATCGAAATTGCTTCCTGCGCTGGATTGATCTCGAGAGATGAGGCGACGGGCTGCGCAGGTTCGGCTGCCGGGATCGGTGGCATCTTCAAAGCGGGTGCAATTGCGGGACTGACCGCTTCGACCCGCTCGACATCATCCGTGGCGGATGTCGTCACAGCCGGTGCCTGATCGATGTGAGCTGCGGGTTGTTGCTCCTCGCGTTTGGCTGACCGTGTCGGTGGGATGGCGATTTCTTCCCACCGTGCCGCACGTTCGGTGAGCTCCACTTCTCGTGATTTCACGATTTCGATTGGAACGTCCGAGTTGCCGGCGGCATTCGCGGACTTCGCTTTCAGTAGTCCCCGCTTCTTGCCCTTAGTCGGCTTTTCTTGTTTTGCATCCTGTTGCATCTGCCGGCGCTGCTCATCGATGCGAAGAATCGCCGCTTTTAGTTCCGGTGAGAGCTGGGTAGAAGCGCGCGGTTCGGGGAGTGGTGCGTCCACTTCTTCCCCATCTTCTGCGGCAGCGGCTACGGGATCAAAAAAGCGCACGATGGGCGGCTGATAAAACCGGGGGGCCTCCTGATCTTTGGGAGGCTTTTGCAGCTTCGCCTTACGCATATCGGCTGGCATTGGGGGACGGTGTTCGGTTGGAATGTGCGTTGGAGGCGCGGCGGACTGCGCAACCGGGCGGGGACGCTCCCACACAAGAGGTGCTTCGACCTGATCTTTTTGAGGATTCGTTGACGCCTGGGCTAGGAAAAACTCTGAACTCTGCGCGCGCTGCATTCTCACTTCGGGAAGTTGAATCAGCGACCCAAGGAATGGCTCGAAGACGAACTCCGCCCGCCGCACGACCTCGAATTGCAGGGCCGTGATGGGCTCGATTTTGCCCTGACCTGGCTGCGGCAGAGTCTCGCTGCTTTCCATGCGCAATTAGATGCCGTTTTTACGGCGTCTGCAAGCGATTCCCGCGCAATCACAGAGCGCTCGCAATCCAGTTCTTCATGGTGTTCGCGTCCACCAGGCCGGCCTGCTGGAATCGCATCTTGCCACCAACAAATATGGCGAAATTGGGAATACCCTGCACCTTGTAACGCAAGGCCAGTTCCGGAGATCGCTCCGTGTCCACCTTCAGAACCAGCGCGCGTCCTGCCATATCACGTGCCGTCTGCGCAACATGCGGCGCCGCCATCTTGCAGGGCCCGCACCACGCCGCCCAGAAATCGACCAACACAGGGACCTTGCTTTCACGCACGATCTCGTCAAACTCAGTCGCCGTGACCTCGATCGGCGCTGCGACAGCCGGAAGGGGTGCCTTACAAGCGCCGCACCTGCCTGTATCGGCCAGATGTTTTGCTGGAACTCGATTCGGCTTCCCGCATGCCGGACAATTCCTGACGTTCGCCATCGCATTTCCTCTTCTTTATGGGTTATCACGACACTGTTGAGATGCGACAAGACGGTTTTCGTTGCGATCTTGTCCACTCCCCCGTCAATCAACCCTCAACGCCTTCACAGAAGCCTCAAGCAGCACATTCCACAGGGAGAAAGCATGCAATCGCTTTGCATCCAATTTCTGCTCCACGTCGCAGAATGGAGTTGCGTCCGACAATACAGTCTTCCCCGCCGGGAAAAGAAGCGGATCTTCGAATTCAGTCGCTGCACAGTTTCACAGCCCGGCAAGACCAATTAGTGCTTTTATCGACGCCAAATACCGCCAAAATCGACCAAGAATTACCACACTTTGCGTTCTAAATCTTTCGAACATTCGTTATTTCAATAACATACCTTCACAAGGCTTCTATCAAAGGAGCCATCTTTGAAACTGTGGAAACGGCTCGTGCCGTCACTTCGCCCACTACACTTGAGACTGTATGACTGAAAGCTCGCTCAATCCGCCCATCGCTCGAAGAGAACACAAAGAAACAGTTCTTCACGGCATTACCCTCACCGACGACTACGCCTGGCTCCGCGAAAAAGACAGCCCCGAAGTCACAGCCTTTCTGAACGCTGAGAACGCCTATGCCGAAGCCGTCACCGCCGACCTCGCCCCTTTGCGCGACCAGCTCTATGAGGAGATGCTAAGCCATATCAAGCAGACTGACGAGTCAGTTCCCTATCGCGAAGGCGATTGGTGGTATTACGTCCGCACGGAGGAAGGCAAGCAATACGCAATTCTCTGCCGCAATCGTGGGTCCGTTGCCTCGCCTGACGGTCCAGAGGAGATTATCCTCGATGGAAATCAGCTGGCCGAGGGTCTGCCATTTTTTGCGATCGGCGCGAGCGACATCTCAGACAACGGACGCTGGCTGGCATACACCGTCGACACCACCGGATTCAGGCAGTACACGCTTCGCATCAAGGACCTCGACACCGGCGAGACGCTGGTCGGCGAAGTCGAGCGCGTAGGCTCGGTGACCTGGGCAGCCGATAATGCCAGCCTTTTTTACTCCGTCGAAGATGAAGAGCAGAAGCGCCAGTTTCAGCTTTTCCGCCATACGCTTCAGACGCCGCATAGCGATGACGTGCTTGTGTATCAGGACGACGACGAGCGCTTCAACATTGGCGCCGGGCGAACGCGCGACGGCAAATTTCTGGTCATCGAATCTGCCAGCCATATCACTAGCGAGTGCCTTGTGCTGCCTGCCGATCAGCCCACCGGGAAGTGGTTCGTCATCAGTCCCCGCGAAGACGAGCACGAGTATTCGGTGGATCATCGCAACGGCTACTGGTACATCCGCACGAATGATCGCGGTCGAAACTTTCGCCTCGTCACCGCTCCAGTGAACGCGCCCGCCAAAGAAAACTGGGTCGAGCAGATTCCGCACCGTGATTCGGTCATGCTCGAGGACGTCGATCTATTCGCTAAATTCTTTGTCGCCTGCGAACGAGAAGACGGCCTGCCCCGGCTGCGCATGTGGAAGTTTCAGAACGACACTCCTGAAGCTAATCCTGCAGGCGAAATTGCTTTTCCAGAGCCCGCGTATAACGCTTCGCCTGGAATCAACCGCATCTTCGAGACAACGAAGTTCCGCTACGGTTATCAATCTCTGGTCACCCCAGGTTCTGTCTTTGAATACGATCTCGAAACCCGCGAATCCAAACTCCTCAAGCAGCAGGAAGTCCCCGGCGGATTTGACCGCACTCTTTATGCGAGTGAACGCATCCATGCCAAGGCGCCCGACGGTGTGGAAGTTCCGATTTCGCTTGTCTATCGAAAAGACACGCGTAAGCCCGGCTTCGATCCACTTTATGTTTACGGATATGGGTCTTACGGCTACTCGCTTCCGCTAGGGTTCAACTCCAATCGCCTGAGTCTGCTTGATCGCGGCGTAGTGATCGCCTACGCTCACATTCGCGGCGGCGGCGACCTGGGTAAACCATGGCACGACGCCGGGAAAATGCTGGTAAAGCTAAACACGTTTACGGATTTCATTGCGGCCGTCGAACATTTAACGGCGAACGGCTACGGAGATCCTGCACGCGTGGCCATCGAAGGCGGGTCGGCAGGCGGACTGCTGATGGGCGCCGTCACGAACCTCCGCCCCAATCTGTTTCGAGTCGTCCTTTCGCATGTGCCGTTTGTCGACGTAATGAACACCATGCTCGACGCTTCTCTTCCGCTGACGGTTCCCGAGTATGAGGAATGGGGCGACCCCAACGACGAGACCTACTTCAAGTACATGCTGAGTTATTCGCCGTACGATAATTTGAAGGCAGCAGGTTACCCGGCCATGTTAGTGAAAACTTCGTTGAATGACAGTCAGGTGATGTACTGGGAGCCCGCGAAGTACGTAGCAAAGCTGCGAACGCTCAAAACCGACAGCAATCCTCTGCTGCTTGTTACCAACATGGAAGCGGGCCACGGCGGAGCGAGCGGACGTTACGATTATCTGAAGGAAATTGCGTTCGACTTTGCTTTCTTGTTGCGAGAACTCGGAATAGTATGAGAGTTTCAACATTTCAGCGGGGACATCATGCGCCAATTCCTGGCTGTTGCGATGATTTGCGTAGTTCCAGGTTTCGTTGCCGCGCAACAGCCTGCTCAATCGGATGAGCCTCAAAAAGTCGGTCCAACCGTACGCGCGCCAATTCCTGTTTCGACACCTGAAGCATCGATGCCTCAGAAGGCTCGTCTAACCCAAAAGAATGGAATCTGCCTGATTTCCCTCGTTGTCGACGCCACCGGGCAACCTGTTAATCCTCAAGTCGTCCGGTGCTCCGATTCCATGTTTGCCGCTAACAGCATGGAAGCGGTGAAGAAGTACAGATTCAAGCCCGCAGTAAGAGTTGCCGATGGAACTCCAGTTGCAGTGAAGCTTTCCATCGAGATCAACTTCCGGTTCAGCGACGGGCTGTCTGGTTCTATGGAACCTCCAGCACAACTCCGCTATGGTTTTTCATCTCCACCGGGCGTCACATCGCTTGAGCCCGATGCGGAGGGAATTTATCCGCTCTCCAAAAGACTTGAGATGCCGAAGATATCTGAATTCGTAAGCAAAGGCTTCGCTGCCGCAGCCATGTTCGCTCCCGATGGGACCACCTGTCATGTGTTGCTCACCATCGACAGCAAAGGCAAACCCTCGAACGCTCAAGTGTTGAAGTGCGACAAGTCTTCGTTAGACCAGGTCGCGATCGATTCCCTGATGAAGTCAAAATACAAACCAGCGAAACTGAACGGGAAAAACGTCTCCGTACGAACGGCGGTTGTGCTCGTGTATGAAGGATTTGGACCGCACGAGGCGCTCGACGCAGGTGTCCCCTCCGCGTCCTCAAAACCATAACAAGTAGAGTCGAAGAGGTTCCGCGAAGGCCAGATGCTTGCTAAGTCAGTCGAGACTTATGCGCCCACAGACCAAGGCCCGGATTGGAAACAAAGAAAACTTCCTCCCCATCCAATCGGTTATAACCATGCGATAACTTATCAGGGTTGTAGTGTTCCGACATCTCAGCATAATTCCCGTACTTGTAACCGACGCCTTCTATTTCTTCGCGACTCAACTGCCCCGGACACCATGTAATGCTGAATCTGTCTTCGGAGGAGCCGTGGATCAAATGCGCGGCCGCCCCAAGCTCCGCAGCCAGATCCCCATTCGCATCCACCGCTGCCAGGGTGGCGGGCGTTCCGTTGTATCCATACTTGCGAATCAATCCGTCAATGCACTTGTCTTCGCCAAACTCTTTTACGGCTGGAGCAAGAATGATCAGTTCCGCGCCGTCCGCCAGCGCCATGCGCGTCCGATACACCGCCTTGTTCCCGAGCCACGTGGAATGAAATTCGTGCGGATCGAGATAGACAACGGCCTTTCGAATTGGCTCGCCTACTAACTCGAAATTCACCTTCAAACTCAGTGCCGCCGCGCGATGGAAACACTCAGCATCGTCGCCGATGAATAGGCCGCGCACCGCGAGCCCGCCATTGGCACGCCTGCCCACTACCGTCTGCACATAGATAATCGGAAACGCGCGCAAAAAATGATCTGATGCATAGTTGAGCACCGCCCGCACGGGATTCTCCGCCCGACCCATGATGCGCTCCATGCCGTAGACCGCGCCCAGGTAGTGGCTGAGGTTGATTCCCTGCCTTCCCCCTGCGCCAACCAGAATGTTCTTGTTGTAATTGGCCATGCCAATCACTTCATGCGGCACAACCTGCCCAATGGAGAGAATCAGATCAAAATCACCCCGCGAAATAAGCTTGTTGGTCTGCGCAGGCCAGGCAAAGTTCAGCTTTCCTTCCGACTGTTGATGGATGAACTCAGCAGGTACGTCGCCCAGAGTCTCTACATCTGTCCGCCAGTTATGAACGCGAAACAAATCGTGCGGCATACCCGGAAACATATGGTCGATCTGAGCGGTTGACATAGGCGCATGGGTTCCAATGGCAGGCAGCACGGCCTTCATCCGGTCCCCGAAATGCGCCCAGGCCGCGCATGTCAACTCCCCGGCCTGCGAATGGAGACGGGTGATGTCCGGCGGAACCGCCAGCACACGCGCGCGTTGGCCGAGCTTGTCGAAACTTTCGACAAGAAGCTCGCCCATCTCCTTTGTGCCGAGATCAACATCTACGCCGCCGTGTGCACAAAACAATGCCATGAGCTTAACTCTAAACCAACCCCATCCCGACAGCGACGTTCGCCTACTTGAGAGATCGCGTTGAACCGCCTCTTGGCCACGCGAAAAAGCGAGGATACCAAACTCTTTACCTTATCCATTTCGTACGCTACACTGCGGTGAAACTGGTCCATGGAATCGTTGATGACGAGTCTGAAGCGTCTCTTGGTGGTTGAAGATCAGCCGCAGGAAATGAAACTCGCGGCGAGTGCTGCCCAATCGATGGGGATTGCGGATGTGGAGGGCAGAACATCGATCCGGGGCGCGCGTGAGTATCTCGACAGCGGACTTCGAGGAGAAAGAGAACTTCCGGACGCGATAGTTCTGGATTTGGACTTGGGATACGAAAGTGGATATGAACTTTTGCGGTATTGGCACTCCACACCACAGTTAGCCGCAATCCCTCTCATTGTCTGGTCAATTTTGGGAGAGCAGCGCGAAATGTGCCGTCTTTTTAAAGTCACCCGCTTTGTAGGCAAGTGGGAAGGCGAACGTGCGTTTCGTGAGGCGCTCTGCAATTTGACGCAGTCAAGCCCCGAAGAATTCTGACGGCGAGCGCTGCCATCTTTTTCACTGCAAATTGCATCAATGCAACCTAAGGAATTCCCGCACAGCGGTCAATCCCCGGACAACTAAACCACGGGCTTTAGTTCTCTTCCGATGGCTCGTAAGGAGAGCGATGTGAATGAATTAGCTGGAGTTATTTCCCAGAACGAAGACAAGTTGCGGGCCGAGTGGATCCGGGACATGGGAAGTTCTGTTCAACGCGCTGACCTGATCGGCAAAGACGAGCTGGAGGAACAATGTCGATCGCTTTTGAGTGCGATCATAACCGGACTTCGGAGTAGTTCCCCCACTGACACGTCGTCTTCTGGATGGAATTCCGCTCGCGAACTTCTGCAAGAGATTTCAGGGTCCCGCGCCCGCCAGGGATTTTCGTCCTCAGATGTCGCGACCTTTGTGTTCTCACTGAAGCGTCCAATCTTCACGGCAGTTCGTCGTGAGATGGCAAGCACCCCAGACAAGCTTTTCGACGCGATCTGGACAGCGACAGAACTTCTGGATCGACTGGCACTCCTCACGACGGAGTCCTTCATGTCTGCCAGGGAAGAGCTGATTTCTCGCCAGCAACAGGAGCTTCTTGAACTCTCGACGCCAGTTGTAAAGCTGTGGGATGGCATCCTCGCACTGCCTATTATTGGAACTCTCGATAGCGCCAGAACACAGGTAGTGATGGAGAGCCTGCTGGAGACGGTGGTCGCCACAAATTCTAAGTACGCGATTATCGACATTACCGGCGTTCCCACCGTGGATACGCTGGTGGCACAGCACCTCCTCAAGACGATTACGGCAGCGCGCCTGATGGGTGCCGAATGCATCATCAGCGGAGTACGGCCTCAGATCGCGCAGACCATCGTTCACCTAGGTATCAATCTCGAGGATGTGATCACGAAAGCCAGGTTGTCGGATGCGTTCGCTCTCGCCTTGCAAAAAAGCGGCAGGAAAGTTGTTCGAGACGGCAACGCCCCGGCGAGCCCGATCAGCGCTCTCTTTGCAAAGCGGGAGGAGTAAATGGAACGAATTCCAGTACTCCGCATGGGTTCGCTCCTGCTGATCACGATCCAGGTGGACATGCACGACAAACTCGCTCTTCAATTGCAGGACGATGTCACGGAGCGCATTTCGGATTGGGGATCCACCGGAGTGCTGATTGACATTTCGTCTCTTGAGATCGTCGACTCATTTATTGGGCGAATGCTGGCAAATATTGCTGCCATGTCCCGGGTGTTAGGAGCCGACACCGTTGTCGTCGGTATGCAGCCGGCAGTGGCTATCACGCTCGTGGAACTGGGTATGTCTCTACCCGGCGTTCGCACGGCGCTTAGCGTGGAAGCGGGAATGGAACTCCTTTTCGGAGATGTCCCCGGAACGCAGTCTGGAATGGGTGATGAGCGTTCTCAAGCGTGAACAACTCCCGCTAAAAACTTCAAACGACGTTGTGCTGGCACGCCAGAAGGTCAGGCAATGGGCCGTCGACCTGCGCTTTAGCCTGGTTGACCAGACCAAGCTGGTGACAGCAGCCAGCGAGTTGGCCCGCAACGCCCTGGATCACGGCAAGGGCGGCCAAATGACGATCGAATCGCTAGTCAATGGAACGAAGTCCGGATTGCGTCTAATCTTCGAAGACCAGGGTCCCGGAATCGCAGATATCGACCAGGCACTCAAGGATGGATTCACCACCGGATCGGGAATGGGACTAGGTCTCGGCGGGAGCAAGCGCCTGGTGAACGAATTCAGCATCGAATCACAAGTTGGCAAGGGAACGAGAATCAGTATCGCGCGATGGAAATAGCCTGCACAGAATGGGTTTCGGTAAGTGACGCCAGTTCGATAGGCGAGGCGAGGCGGCTGGCCGTGTCCATTGCTAACCGATTGAGGTTTGACGAGACTCTATCGGGCAAGCTCGCATTGCTGGCAACCGAGGCCACTCGGAACGTTCTGGTGCATGGCGGTGGAGGGCAGGTGGTGCTATCGGGCGTCAAAGAAGAGAATGTCCGGCTCGCGCGGATTCTGGCTATCGATAAGGGAAATGGCATAGCTAATATTGCCGACGCAATGGCCGATGGTTTTTCGACGGCCGGTACGATGGGCGGCGGCCTCGGAGCAATGAAAAGAATGGCCACCAATCTGGATATTTTCACAGGGCGGACTGGCACCGTGGTGATGATTGAATTGCTGGAGCCAATTCCGAAGGAGACAAGGACGAATGGCAGGATGCATGTAGCCGGCTTCGCGGTTCCCTACCCCGGGGAGCGCGTCTGCGGCGATGCATGGTTCAGTCATCAGACACCGCATAGGACCGTGATTCTACTCGCAGACGGACTTGGGCACGGATGGGGAGCATCCGAGGCTGCGGCAGAGGCTGTTGCAACCTTCCGGCAACGGGCGGATCTAAGTCCTGGCGAGATACTCGGTTATATTCACGACGCGTTGCGCAAAACCCGCGGAGCCGTAGCGGCAATCGCGGAGATTCGCCCAGCTGAGGGTGCGCTGATCTACGCCGGAGTGGGGAACGTCGCGGGCGTTGTGTTGGAGAATGGAGCCTCGCGCAGCCTTGTGTCGCACAATGGCACGCTGGGAATGATGAGCCCTAAGATTCAGGAGTTCCGCTCCGCATGGTCACCGGCCTCAACGTTGGTGCTGCATTCGGACGGCTTGCAATCAAGATGGGATCTCTCGTCGTATGCAGGACTCATAGCGCGACATCCTGCAGTCATCGGAGGCGCCTTGCTTCGTGATTTCCGCCGTCAACGCGATGATGTAAGCGTTGTCGTAACGAAGGCAGCGTGACGAGTGTCGATTCCCATCATCAATCTCTCTCTCCTGACCGAACGAGACGTCGTTCACACCAGGCAGCGTGCCCGCGAGGTAGCAGCGGAACTTGGGCTGGACAATCAGGATCAGATTCGACTGGCGACTGCTACCTCTGAGATTGCCCGGAATGCGTTCCGATACGCGCGGAACGGAAAGGTAACGTTCTCTCTGATTCTGGAACCTCCGCAACGGCTGGAAGTCACCGTATCGGATTCAGGATCTGGAATTCCTAATCTGGACCAGATATTCGAGGGCAGATATAAGTCTGAGACTGGGCTCGGGATGGGATTAATCGGCACACGTAGACTGATGGATGAGTTTCACATTGAAACATCATCCAAAGGCACCACCGTGCGCATGGCCAAGCGCATTTCCCACCACCACGATACCTGGACACAACGGACTGCACACGATCTAAGCCGGAAGATGCAGACCCGCGCTCCTGAGAATCCGTATGAGGAGATTGAACAACAGAATCAGGAGTTGCTGAAGACTCTTCAGGAACTTCGTTCGCGGCAGGAAGAATTGGAATTACTCAACCACGAACTCGAGGACACGAATCGCGGAGTGGTCGCGCTCTACGCAGAGTTGGACGAACGCGCGGACTACCTGCGACGAGCCTCTGAACTTAAGACTAAGTTTCTCTCCAATGTTTCGCATGAGTTTCGGACTCCACTGAATTCGGTCATCTCGCTGGCTCGTCTTTTGCTGGAGAGGATTGATGGCGATCTTACCGCCGAACAAGCCAAGCAGGTTCGGTACATCGAGTCCTCCGCCCGTGATCTGCAGGAGATGGTCAACGACCTTCTCGACCTGGCCAAGGTTGAGGCAGGAAAGATTCGCATACGGCCGAAGCGCTTTGAGGTTCATGAGTTATTCAGTGCTTTGAAGGGGATGTTGAAGCCGCTCCTGGCCGACAACAATTCTGTCGATCTCATTTTCGATGATGCGACAGAGATACCCGCACTGCGCACGGATGAGGGAAAAGTCTCGCAGATTCTCAGAAACCTGATATCGAATGCTCTGAAGTTCACTCCGAACGGCAAGGTTACCGTATCCGCGCGGATGATCGAGAATCAGGACATCGAATTCACGGTTGCAGATACCGGAATCGGCATTGCCCAAGAGCACCACGAAGACATCTTTAGGGAATTCAGTCAGGTTGAGAATCCACTTCAGGAAAAGTATCGCGGCACCGGGCTCGGTCTACCGCTTTGCCGGAATCTCGCGATGCTGCTAGGCGGAACGATATGGCTGGAGAGTGAGCTCGGCGTTGGGTCAACCTTTGTCGTTCGGCTTCCTGCAATCTATGTAGGAGAGGCTACGCAGACAGAAGAGATGTCTCCGTTGCCTGTGCCAGACTTCCATCGTGCCCCGGTTTTGTTTCTTGAAGACAATATTGAAACATTAGAACTCTTTGAGACGTATTTGCGGGAATCAGAATTTCAGCCCATTCTGACCTCAGAACTTGCACAGGCAGAAGCATGGATTGCCCGGCATACGCCTGTGACGGTCGTGGCTGACATCTATATTGGGAACGACTTATCGTGGAATTTCATTAAACGACTACGCGATCGTCTGCCCGATTTGCCACTCATCGTAACAAGTTCGCACAACGAGATGCAGACTGCGTATGCAAGCGGCGCCACTATCTTCATGGCAAAGCCGGTTGATCGCGATGTGCTGCTCACCGAACTTCGCCGACTTACATTGCATGGAGGAACACGAAAAGTCCTGCTGGTGGATGACAACGAGGTGGCGCGCTATATCCTGCGCGACCTTCTGGATCAACCGTGGCTCGAGGTGCAGGAGGCAGCGAATGGCACCGCTGCTTTGAGCGCGTTGAAAGACAGCATTCCTGACGCGGTTATCCTTGATTTGCTGATGCCGGATTTCAGCGGATTCGAAATACTACGCCAGCTCAGATCACAGCCGGCAACTAAAAGCCTGCCCGTTCTGATCTACACGTCCAAAGTGCTCACAGATTCTGAAAAGGTTCAACTGGACAATTGGGACGCAAAGATTATCCGGAAAGAAGAAGTGACCTCCCGCCTGTCCGCAAAGCCGTTCCTCGATTGGGTCAAATCCGTCGGACTGGTTCCCGAACCTGCAACCAGGGAGCACAATGCCTGAGTCACTTCGACCGCGCGTCCTGATTGCCGATGATCGAGAAGAGAACCGGTACGTGTTGGCGCGCGTTCTGGATAGTGCGGGCTTCGATTGCACGCAGACCGGAACCGGGTTAGGAGCGCTGGAAGCTGCGCAAACTATACCCGACATCATTATTCTGGACGTCCGTTTGCCTGACATCTCAGGCTATGAAGTGTGCCGGCGTATCAAGAGCGATCCTCGGACCGCTTCAGTGTCGGTGCTGCAAATCTCGGCTTCATTCACCTCCAGCGATGACAGGGTACGAGCGCTTGAGGCCGGTGCAGATGGGTATCTCACTCATCCCATCGATCGCATGGTGCTGATAGCTACCGTAAGGGCGCTTCTGCGACTTAGAACAGCGGAGGCCGCTGCTCGCCAGGCTGCCAACCAATGGCAATCAACTTTTGATGCCCTTTCCGAGGGGCTTGCCTTGATCGATAGCAACGGCGCCTTCCTGCGATGGAATCGATCATTTGCGGAAATTAGCGGTCCGAAAGTTCAGATTGTCGCGGGAGGAGACGCAGGTTCTTTTCTAAAAAGCCTGCTGGGTACCGACGATCCGATTAAGCAGTACGGGCGGCGGTACAGCGCGGAGTTCAACATCGGCAAGAGGTCAGTTGAAATTTCGGCAAATCCCATTGAGAGTGAGCGAGACGGGCAGGGAAAGATTTTGATACTGAATGACATCACTGATCGCAAACTCGCTGAATATGCGCTTCTTACCGCTGAAAAGCTCGCAGCGACGGGAAAACTAGCCAACGCGATCGCTCACGAAATCAACAATCCACTCGAGGCAGTGACGAATCTGATTTATCTCGCTTCGTCATCATCGAACACAGAAGATATTCACGAATTCCTCTCGCGTGCCAACGAGGAACTTGCTCGAGTCTCGCGAGTCACCAAGCAATCTCTCTCCTTCCATCGCGATTCAGATCGACCTATTGCGATCGATGTAGGCGCATTGATTGCCGACGTGATTTCTCTCTTTGAGAGGCCCGCAGCGCAGCGTCGTGTGCACCTTGCATTATCCCGCGAGTCAGACGTTAATATTTGTGGGTTCCCCGGTCAACTGACTCAAGTATTTGGAAATCTAGTGCGCAACGCGACAGAAGCGGCGCTGCCAGGATCTGAAGTGTCGATTCGCGTCCGATTGATCCACCGCGGCAAAAACGAAGGTGCGCGTGTAACAATTCACGATCGTGGCGCTGGAATTCCTGAAAGCGTTCGAGACAAGCTTTTCGATCCGTTCTTCACGACGAAGGATCTGAAGGGCTCGGGATTGGGGTTATGGGTTTCCAGAACGCTAGTGGTCAAGCATCAAGGTACCATTCGCTTCCGCTCCTGCAGGGGGCCTGGAAAAAGCGGCACGACTTTTGAAGTCTTTCTACCTACAACGCTGGTGTGAACGCGAAAACGAAGCAGCGGATTCGCTGTGGCTTAACCACCCTTGAAATCCTTAGTGGCACTGGTGGCTCTCGAATGACAACTTTCACCGCTACCGCTGACGAGGTGTAGAAGGACGTTTCCTCCCCGCGCCATTCTCACTAATGAGATGATAGAGAAGTCATCTCGCATTCCTCTCCGAACTCAAGCACGTACTCCTTCAAGACAAGAGGCTCTCAATGTTGATCCGACTCGGATATGACATCCAATTCCAGATTCCAACCAGTGTTGCCATGGTTGCGCTGCTCAGCGTTCATCCTTCTCTCGCGCACGAGCTTGTGGAACCAGATGAGTTGAAGACGGAACCGGAGTTAAAAGTCAGCCACTACATTGACAGCTTTGGGAATCGATGCTCGCGGTTTGTAGCGCCTCCCGGACTGCTTCGACTCTGGTGCTCGACCCTGATTCAACACACAGATGAGCCGGATGAGGTGAACCTGTCTGCTCGAGAAATCCCGGTCGGCGATTTGCCAGATGAGGTGCTGATGTACCTGCTGAATAGTCGCTATTGCGAGGTGGACCGGCTTTCCAGTGTTGCTTGTGACCATTTCGGAAATCTACCGCAGGGGTGGAATCGTGTGCAGGCCGTTTGCGATTGGGTTCACAACCATATCGCGTTCGACTATCAGCAGGCTCGGCCGACGAAAACTGCGCTTGATGTCTACACGGAAAAAGTTGGAGTGTGCCGCGATTATCAGCATCTGGCGATCACGTTTTGCAGAGCGCTGAATATTCCAGCTCGTTACGCTACTGGATATTTGGGAGATATTGGAGTGCCTCTTCGTTTACCGATGGATTTCAGCGCGTGGTTCGAGGTGTACCTCGATAACAGATGGTGGGCATTTGATGCGCGCAACAATCAGCCGCGGTTGGGGCGGATACTGATGGCGACTGGTCGAGATGCATCCGATGTTGCCATGACCACTTCGTTTGGACAGGCTGACCTGTGGAGTTTCTTTGTCGTATCTGAAGTCGAGGAAGCGGCGATACCAGGTTGATCAGGGCTCGACAGATTCGAGGTCTACTCCAACTTTCAGCGTGTGGGCACCGCCACCGAGAATCAAACCATGCAGAGGACTAACATCGCCGAAGTCGCGTCCCCACGCAATCGTGACGTGGCCCGTTGAAGGAATTACATCGTTGGTCGGATCTACATCGAGCCAACCAATTCCCGGACAGAATGCGGACACCCACGCGTGAGAGGCGTCGGCGCCAACCATCCTCGGTTGACCGGGAGGCGGGTAGGTGCGCAGATAGCCGCTGACGTATCTTGCGGGCAGGTTGATAGAGCGAAGACAGGCGATTTGTATGTGTGCGAAGTCCTGGCAGACGCCTCGCTTCTTGCGGAAGACTTCTTCAATCGTAGTTCTGACCGTGGTCACTTTTGAATCGAAGCGAAAGTCTCGATGAATGCGCGAAGTCAGGTCCAGGAGCGCCTCGACCATGGGTCGCCCCGGGGTGAAAGACTGCTGCGCATAGCGCGCAAACTCGGGCCGAAGCCGAATGCGCGGCGATTCAAACCGGAATTGATATGCTTCGAGCGCCTCGGCGCTGAGATCTTCGGGAAGTCCTTTGACAACATCTTCCCATGGAGTTGATGCCAGACTTGGATCGAGCGAGGTCTCCTGCATCTCAACACGGCTGCGCGATTCGACGATCAATTCTTCGTGCGGCTCTTCGATCGTAAAGAAGTATTGGTGATTGCCGAAATAATCCAAACGCTCCGTCATGACGGCGGGGCAGGGCACAATTTGCAATTCGCTCTCAGCAACGCGATGACGAGGCAGCGAACGGGGCCGCAGACAGGCGACGTGGCTCCCCATTGATACGGGATATTTATATTTGTAAGTCGTGCGGTGAACGATTTTATAGATCATAAGCCAACGCTGATCGGAAGCGTGCGGGCGTGACTGAAATACCTGCTCGATAAATTATCTGACCACGAAGGGAGCAGGCGCTCCAAGCTCCCGAGGAAATTTTCCAGCCGAACGAGACCTTCAGAGCCTTTAGCTCTGGCCTTGAGCGCCTCCCGCGGCAGGCTGTAGCTGAGAGTTCGTAAATCGAAACTACGAAGCATCGTCAAGGCATCCTGCATCGCCTTGAGATCGTCAGCCATATGCCTGGGAAGCTTCTGGTAGATATCCGCAAGGTGCGCAAGTTGAAAATCCAAAGACCGGGGATTATTCTCGTCGGCCATCAGCACATCCAGCACGGCCACAGGTTGCAGCGTGGTGTAATAGCGAGTCCGATAGGTCATGGTGCTGTCTCCAACTTCGAGCAGACATTCGAGCAGCGGCCAATCCTGCTCACTGAGCGGAAGCGTGATCTGTCGTATCATGCGCGTGAGATAGATGGCCCGCTCCAGACGCCTGCCGATGCTCATGAACATCCAGCCCAGACCCCGATTGATATTCTCGCGTTCCATTCCTGAGAAAGCGGAGAGCAACTCCAGGCAGAGCGTCAGTGTGGCCGGATACTCGGGAATCTGTACGTCTCGGTCCGTCTCAAGCGACGTGCGTAACTGGCCGATGAGAATCATCATGTCTGCTGACAACCGTTCGCGGACGCTGTTACCGACGCGATACACCTCAGAGAGAATGAAGGCAAGGCTGTCAGTTCGCTTTAGGTCAGAGACTACCGAGATTAATTCATTTTCGAATTCAAGTGCGGTTGGACGTCTCTTTTTCGCCTTGGGCAACTTGCTATGCCTCGATCGCAAACAACTATGCAGGCGAACGAGGCAGGCCAGTTCTCCAGGACCGGCACGCCCTACGCGAGACATCATCGAACGCGTTATTCGCGCAGTATTCTCCGCACGCTCGACGTATCTTCCAAGCCAATAGACTCTGTCAGCGACGCTGCTGGGAACGTCAGGAGATCCGCGACGCAAGGCAACCGGTTGATTACGCGGATGGAGCAAGCTGAAGGTATCCACCGGGCTGTCCCACAGAACCCACGCGTCCTTGCTATGTCCGCCGCGCTGCATCGACACCACTGACCCCTCGGCCTCGGCTACGCGAACCAGTCCTCCGGGAATCGCAGTCCACCCCTTACCGGTGTTGATGACGTAAGCTCGCAATACGACGCTTCGGGAATAAAGGTGTCCATTACCCCAGACCGGGGCATTCGATAAAGCGATCTGCTCCTGCGCCACATATTCATGCGGAAATGCCTTCAACTGCGCGGTGAGTCTTCCCTTTTCCGCCGGCTCCAACTTTGCCGCAAACACTGGCTCCATACCGCACGAGGGAAACGCCGGCTTAAGGACAACCGAATCAAGATGCTTGATGACCCAGTCGTATGCATATGACTGTCCGCACCACCAGGTCGCAACCGAAGGAAGCTTTAGACTCTCGCCAGTCATATGCCGGGAAAGTCCGGGAAGAAAAGGCATGATGGCCGCCGTCTCAATCACACCGCTGCCGAGAGCATTGGCGACCTTTACGTTTCCGGCAACAACTGCATCGACGAGGCCTGGCACACCAAGAAGAGAATCACTACGCAACTCCAGTGGATCACAAAAGCTATCGTCTACTCGACGCAGGATTACGTCCACCCGCTCCAATCCATCGACAGTCTTGAGGTAGACGCAACGGTCTCGCACGGTAAGATCGGCTCCCTCAACCAAAGCAAAACCCAGGTATCGCGCAATATAAGAATGCTCAAAATAAGTCTCGTTATGCGGGCCAGGTGTAAGCAGAACGATACGCGGGTTGCTGCGATCAGCAAGAGAGGTGAGTGCATCGCGCTGCGCGCGGAAAAAGGGCGCGAGCCTGAGGACATTCGAATCGGCAAAGACGTTTGGCAAAACATCGGAGACGATGGTGCGGTTCTCAAGCGCATAGCCACTGCCCGAAGGAGCCTGAGTGCGATCGGAGAGCACCCACCATTGACCGTCGGGAGAACGGGCGAGGTCAACCGCTAGCATGTGGAGATAAGAGTGCGAAGGTACGCACACACCCACCAATGGCCTTAGGAACGCCGGATTCGCGTAGACAAGCTCGGCTGGCAAATGTCCGCTTTTCAGCAGAGACTGGGATCCGTAAATATCTTCGAGAATCAGGCTTAGCAGCTTGGCACGCTGGATAATTCCCTGCTCTATATATCTCCATTCGCCGGCCGGAATGAGGAAAGGGACAATATCAATTTCCCATGGACGGTTGGCACCAAGAGGGTCGCTATAGATGTTGTAAGTGATGCCATTCTCACGAATGCGACGCTCGGCGCGGGCGCAACGTTGGCCCAGTTCCTCCGGGCCGATCATGCGTAGCGATTCCATCAGGTGCGCCCAGTGAGGACGAGGATTGACGCCATCTGCTGAGAGTTCGTCGTAAGCTCCACCGTAGCGTAGCGGAGTCTGATAGAGATCAACCGTCATGACAAGATCTCCCGCGTTTCGATGCGTGCGGACGCGCTCCGCGGCGGAATGCGCAGATCGAGGGTGCCAGGAAAAATCGGGTTTATCTCATCTTCAGGGATCGTAGCAGGGACAATCTGGTCGAGCACTACAAAGCGTTCGAGACGTCGCGCTTCTGCTTCAGCTGCGTTTGCGGGGCGATCTTTATATTCGCGACCTTCGGGTGGGTCTATACGGTACGAGCATTGACCGATTGAGCTTCCGTCGCGAAGATCAATCAAGGTGAAGGTGAGCGGAGAGTGCACCGGAATGGTTGGATGCATTGTCGCTGAAAGTTTGCGTGCGCGAAATCTTACTCCCGCCACGGCAACTCCCGGCTCGGTGGCAGGTTGAAGCGGCACGCGGCGGCCGTTGCAAGCCACAACGTATCGTGAATCTTCTTTCAAGCCGGAGAGCTTTACCTGCACTCGTTCCACCGACGAGTCGACATTGCGAACCGTTCGACCGGACGCCGCTTCCTCCGCCAGCACATTCCAGGGTTCGAGCGCGCGCCGAAGTTCAACTTCTACATCGTCGACACCGATCGAACCAATCTTTGGAAATCGAAATTCAAAATGCGAAGCGAACCACTCAGGATCAAACGCAAAGTCCGATTTGCGCAGGTGAGCAAGAACCTCAAGAAAGTCCTGTTGCACAAAATGAGGAAGCATGAAGCGATCATGAAGGATCGTGCCCCATGGCGTGAGGCTTCCTTCGAATGGCACCTTCCAAAATGCACACACCAATGCGCGGACGAGTAACATTTGCAGAAGACCCATGCGCATATTAGGCGGCATTTCGAATGCTCGGAGTTCCAAGAGACCAAGTCGGAGCCCGAGGCCATCCGGCGGAAACAGCTTATCTACGCAGAATTCCGCACGATGGGTATTTCCGGTTACATCGGCGAGCAGGTTTCGGAAAAGACCGTCGACAATGTAAGGGGCACAATCTCTCGTCGGCAGATGACGAAAAGCCACTTCGAGTTCATACAGAGCGTCCATGCGCGCTTCATCCACACGCGGATATTGGCTTGTGGGACCGACATACATTCCAGAGAAAAGGTAAGAAAGCGAAGGGTGATTCTGCCAGAACGCAATCATGCTGCGCAGCAAATCGGGCCGGCGCAGGATCGGACTATCTTCAAGAGTCGCGCCGCCGATGACGATATGGCTCCCGCCTCCAGTCGCGTCGCGATTTCCGTTGAAGTTGAACTTCTCAGAAACCAGTCGATTGTGGCGGGCCTCGCGATCCAGCAACATATTGACGTGTTCGAGTTCGTCCCAATTGCGGGCGGGCGGCAGATTGACTTCGAGGACACCGGGATCGGGAGTGACACTGAAAGATCGCAGCCGCGGATCGGCGCCGGGGGCATAACCCTCTATCCACACGGGCGTCTGCAGGTAGCGGCAGGTGTCTTCGACTGCGCTGACGAGCTCGAGATAGTCTGCCAGGATGGGCGCGTAAGGTAGCGAAACATGAAGCCGAAAATCGCGTATCTGCACGCAGAGTGCTGGGCGAATGAGTTCCTGCGCGTCCTCGTTTCGACACAAAACCGAAGGGAGCGGATCAGCTTCTGGATTCGCCTCGAAAAGCTCCATGCGGCAAATTCTCTCGGCTGGCAGCTTGACGTAACGTGCAAACGGCGCTTCGTCGAAAGTGTATTCAAGTTCGTCGGGCGCAACCCAAGGCACGACTTCGGTCGGAATGCGAAATCCTATGGGCGAATCACCGGATAACAGAATGATGCTCTCGACAGCCGGAAACCAGAACTGGCTCGACCACCGCAGGACTCCGTGCGGTTGGCGGCGACGAAGCGGCAGAATGTAACCTGCAGGGTTGGCCGCTGGCTCATCCGGTTCGAAGGCCGGAAGAATGTTTTCAGGACTGACCTGGAGACGACGCGAGAGAGCTCGCATAAACCTTAAGGTGTCGCCTGCCTTGATTCCATAATCATGATTCTCTTGGGCGATGAGCTTGACGTCTCCCCATACCGGAATACCATCTGCACGCCAAAAACAACTGAGCGCCCAGCGAGGTAGAGGCTCGCCCGGATACCACTTTCCCTGACCGTAGTGAAGCAGGCCGCCGGGCACCATCTTTTCGCGAAGTGCCTGAATGAGATCCAGCCCACGCGTTCGCTTGATCTCGCCCAGCGCATCGATATTCCATTGGGGGCTTTCCGGTTCATCGATGCCGACATAGGTGGGCTCGCCGCCCATGGTCAGACGAACGTCGTTGGCCTCAAGGTCCGCATCCACGCGGTGCGCCACCTGGCGTATGCGTATCCATTCGTCTTCCGCATCGCCGAGGGATAACGGCCGCGCCTCATTCAAACGGCGAACCGACATTGCATATGTGAAATCGATGCTGACCTTCTCGGCAGTTCCCGAGATTGGAGCAGCCTGGGCGGGGCTTGAGGTGCAGGCGAGCGGAATGTGCCCTTCTCCCGCGAGCAAACCCGAAGTCGGGTCCAATCCAATCCAGCCGCCGCCGGGCAGGAACGCCTCGGCCCACGCATGAAGATCCGCAGAGTCCGATTGGGGGCCGCTATCGAGACTGTTCCGCTCAGTTTTCGCCTCTGCAAGCTGAATGAGATAACCAGAAACGAAACGTGCGGCGATTCCCAAATTGCGTAGACATTCGACTAACAGCCACGCCGAGTCGCGGCATGAGCCAGAGCGCTTTTGTAACGTCTCTTCGGACGTCTGAGTTCCATGCTCCAAGCGCGTGACGTAACCGACCTCATCCCGCACCTTGCGATTGATGAGAAGCAGAAAATTTACCGTGGTAGTTTGCTGGTCACGACAGCTTTCAACGAAGTCGCGAAGCAAGGGGCTGGGCGGATCGACTTGCAAATAGGGATAAAGATCCCTTGCAATCTCGGTCGAATATTGGAATGGATAATTTTCAACTCCCGGATCAAGCAGGAAATCGAAGGGGTTAAGCGTAGACAAATCCGCGGCAAGATTTACTTCGACGGCAAACTCGCTCGTTTTCTGAGAAAAAAGGATGTGTGCCTGTTGATTTGAGGAGGAATCAAGTTGCCAGCGCAGCGAGTGCTCAGCGGGTGATACATCGAGAGAATAACTGAGGATGCGTGTTCGGCAGTGCAGGCTGGGACGCAACCGTATGATCTGAGGACCAAGCAAGACTGCCTGGTCATACCGGTAGTAAGTCCGATGTTTCAGTGCAACCTGGATTCCCATCCGCCCTCATGCGGTACACGCCTGAAGCCGGCGATCCAAATTAGCTGGCACCAGAACCGTCGCGCCCCGAACCCATTGAGCACTGGGTGTAAGAACACGTTAGCATATTGCGAAGCGCGATTTGGGCGCGGGAAAGCCGGCGTGAGAAATGGCAATAAGGCCAGAATGCAATAGGTTTAATTTGTTGAGTTGCAACTGACATTGAGGGACTGGTGGGCAGTGAGGGACTCGAACCCCCGACATCCTGCTTGTAAGGCAGGCGCTCTAACCAACTGAGCTAACCGCCCTCAAAAACTGGACCATTCCTTGGCCCTTAGTAATGATAACAGCGAAATCGCTTCCGGGAAGACTCGCTGGGCAGCTGCGTGCGCTCGACCACAGGGAATTAAAGGGCGGATTGATAAGCTAATCCTCGTGCCTCGCCTAATCGTAAATGCCGATGATTTTGGCCTCGCTCCGGGTGTAAACCGGGCGGTGCTGGAACTTCACGCGGCCGAGGTGCTTACAAGCGCCACGATGATGGCTCAATCAGCAGCCACGGACGAGGCCGTGCGCATGGCTTTGGCGATGCCCACATTGGGAGTGGGTTGTCACGTCGTACTGGTCGACGGTACTCCCGTCTCTCCAGGAACAAGTATTCGCTCACTAGTCGATCGAAATAACGGAGCGTTTCACTCCTCCCCAGGCAATTTTTTGAAGCGGCTCTACACGGCGCGGATTCGCAGCGCTGAGGTAGAAGCGGAGGCCGCGGCGCAGATAGCGTTGCTACAAAGTTATGGTCTTCGGCTTACACATATTGATACACACAAGCACATGCACATGTTTCCTCTCATTCTGCGCCCGGTTCTTCGGGCAGCAAAGGCTGCCGGGATTCATGCGGTCCGCAATCCGTTCGAGCCAATCTGGAGTCTAAACGCAACCGCCAATGCACCCGAGATGCGGCGGGCGGAAGTTGTGTTACTTCGTAGGTTCGAAGCGAAATTTCGCCGCATCGTCGAAAAAGAGGGCTTCGAGACGACCGACGGAGCCATCGGGATTCTGGCCACTGGCACTGTCAATCTCGCAACTGTAAATGCGCTGATCAACGCTATGCCCGAAGGAACCTACGAGTTCGTTTCTCATCCGGGCTATCGCGACGATCAGTTGGCGCGCTCGAACACCCGGCTTTTGGAATCCCGCGAAATTGAGCGTAATGCGCTGGTCGCCATCAAGGACTACCGTGGAATCGATCTGATTTCATTTGGCGGTCTCGGCCATCGTTCGGAATAAAAGCGCTTTGAAGATGCACGCTGTACATTTGTAGGTAACCTCAAAATTGAAAGAGACAAGCATGCGCTATGTAATTGGTATCGACCTTGGCGGAACCGCCGTCAACTACACCGTGGTAGACGAAAAGCAGAACATCCTGGTTAAAGGATTGTGTGAACATCCAGCGCGCTCAGTTGAGGGTCCCACAATCTGCATCAACCAGATCGCGGATGGTGCAGTGCCGGCACTGGCCCAGGCGGGAGTGTCCATGGATGATGTCGTCGCGGTGGGACTGGACACACCCGGTCCAGCGAGCGCCAAGGGCGTGTTGAGCGCCAAGGGATCCACAAACTTTGTGCACGAGGACTGGGCAAGCTTTGACATTCGCGGTGCCCTTGAAAGCAGACTCGGCAAGCCGGTTGTGTACCTGAACGATGCCAACGCGGCGGCTTTGTGGGGTCATTTTGCGCTATTCGGCACGAACAGCGGCAAGACGTCGATCTCCATTATTGTCGGAACCGGAAACGGTGGCGGCGTGATCGTGAATGACAAAGTCATTGAGGGCAAAAATGGCTTCGGCGGCGAATTGGGCCATGTGCTGGTTCCTTACTCTGAGATTCCTGAGATTGCAGGACTGAAACCGGTCTGCAACTGCGGGCGAATTGGCGATCTCGAATCGCTGTGCTCGCTTACATCGATCCGGATGAATGTATTGCCATACCTGCTAAAGCAGCATCCAGAACACGAGCTGGCGAAGATGGATATAGCCAAGGCTGCGTACGCAGCACGCGGGCTAGCAGCGAAGGGTGATCCTCTCTGCCGAACAATCTTCAAAGTCCAGGCACATGCGCTGGGCCTGTTCTTTGACGAGATGATCAATACGTTCGATCCGGATGCGCTGATCATCGGCGGTGGCGTGCTTGAGGCCACAGAAGAATTCCGGCAGTGGTTTATCCAACAGATTCGTGCCGGCATGCCTCTCCAGCGAGCCGAGCAGGCAGATATCCCAATCCACGTAATTCCAAACGGCGATTGCGCCGGTGCTCTCGGTGCCGCTATTGGAGCTTTGCAGTTACTGGCGTAGTCGACGGATCGTTGAAGACAATCTACTTTTTTGATTTCGAAAGCGCTGAAGCTGCTTCGGTCGATGGGACAATCGGCCGAAGCCCCCTGCCGCGAAGACGAATTCGCAACGCAGTTGCGGTGAAGCAGAGGAGAGCAGCGATCTCGACGAAGACTTTTCCGCCATCGAGAAGGTCTGGGCGACCATCCTTCAGGTTGGGATCGGTGAGAATACTGTGCACAAAGAGGAGAACTGCTGCTGGAAAAACCAGGTAATGCAACCGCCTCCAAAGCGGACGTCCAATGCGTGAACGTAGGAGAGAGGTGAGAAAGACAATCAGCAGCAGATAGAAAGCAACGGCGCCGGCAACATTGACGAGCGGCTGCAACGGTGAATGGATGGGCACAAGTATGTCGAAGACCCGGAAGCGCGGCTTGTCAAGGAAAAGCAATATGAGCGGATGAGCGAGAGTGAGCGCTACCGTGGCATATGCGGTCCACTGATGCAAGCCGAAGAGATTGAGTCGCAGATGTGGCCAATGTCGAACAGGACTGTAGCGCAGAGAAATGAGCAGGCCGATCAGGAGATTGAGAGCGGCCGCACCCGTTGCCCCTAGTCCGAGGTATGCACAAAAATCCAGCAGAGTCATTTTGGAAACTTGCGGCAAAGGATACGACGCGACTAGAGCCGGCCAGCTACATGCTGAGAAAGCAAACCAGCCGTATCAACTAGTATAAACGTCCCTCGCAGTTCTGCGATGCCGTCTTGTTCGGAAGGGCCGTTCACCACGCACGTGGAGAAATTTTGCGCAGAATGCGCGCGGCGAATGTATCTTAGTATTGTTTTCCCCCACCAACTCCGATGCCAGCCTAGCAAGTCTGAAGATTTCGATTCCAGGAGCACCGCCATGTCTTGTTTCTTGTGTTTGCGGTCCACCAACTCTCTACGAGCATTCGTCCGATTCGCTGTGATTGGCTATGTTTTCGCCAGCCTTGCTCACACCTCTTTCGCCCAACAGCAACCCAAAAGAGAATCATGGTTGGGCGACGGTTTTTCGACTCTTAAACTTCGCCAGATCGGCCCCTTTCGCGGTGGCCGCGTGGACGCTGTAACGGGCGTTCCCGGTGAGCCCCTCGTCTACTACTTCGGAGGCACAGGCGGCGGTGTTTTTAAGACGACCAACGGCGGCCACACCTGGGAGCCAATCACCGATGGGCAGATCAACTTCGGCTCGATCGGGTCGATTGCGGTCGCCTCCTCCGATCACAATGTAATCTACGTGGGCACCGGAGAGAGCGCAATCCGCGGCAACGCTTCCCATGGCGACGGAGTATACAAGTCGGTCGATGCGGGCAAGACCTGGACCCATGCAGGTCTCGAAGACACTCAGCAGATTGGCCAGATTCGCATAGATCCGACCAACCCTGATCTCGTGTATGTGGCGGCCCTTGGTCACATGGCCGGACCGAACCCGGAGCGAGGCATCTTCCGTTCCAAAGACGGAGGCAAAAACTGGCAGAAGGTCTTCTTCAAGAGCGACAAAGCAGGCGCTGTCGACCTCGCGATGGATCCCACAAATCCACGCGTTCTCTACGCCGCGCTCTGGCAGGTCGTGCGCAAACCGTGGACATTTGAGAGCGGCGGCCCCGATGGAGGCATCTGGAAATCGACCGACGGCGGCGAAACGTGGAAGGACTTAACGCACAACCAAGGCATGCCAAAGGGTGTTTTAGGACGTATTGGTATCACAGTTTCGCCGGCAAACCCAGACCGGGTGTGGGCCTTGATCGAGGCGCAGGAGGGCGGGATCTTCCGTTCAGATGATGCCGGAGCAACGTGGACGAAGATGAATGGGGACAACTCCATCAAGCAGCGCGCCTGGTATTACTCGCAAGTCTTTGCCGATCCTAAAAACGAGAATACGGTCTACGCAGTAAACACGTCTTTCTTCCGTTCAACCGACGGCGGCAAGACATTCGCCAGCATTCGAAATCAGCATGGCGACAATCACGATCTGTGGATTGCGCCGGAAGATCCCAGCCGCTTTATCGAGTCCAGCGATGGTGGCGCACAGATCAGTTTTGACGGCGGTAAGAGTTGGAGCACGGAGGACAACCAGCCCACGGGACAGTTCTATCGCGTCGCCCTGGACAACGACTTTCCGTATCACATCTACGGCGCTCAACAGGACAACACCACCGTTGGCATTCTGAGCCGAAGTAACGACGGGGCAATCACAGAGCGCGACTGGCACGATGTGGGTGGCGGCGAAAGCGGGTGGATTGCCCCTGATCCTGCCGATTCTAACTTCGTATACGCCGGCTCGTACGATGGATTACTCACTCGATTCGACACCAAGACGGGGTCCTTGAGAGATGTGAATGCGTGGCCCGATAACCCGATGGGTTCGGGCGTCGAAGTGATGAAATATCGCTTTCAGTGGAGCTTCCCCCTGCTGTTTTCGCCAAACAACCCAAAGCGGCTCTACGCCGGCAGCAACGTCCTGCTGGCGACTACGGATGAAGGCCAGCACTGGACAGAGATGAGCCCGGATCTGACCCGGAATGACAAATCCAAGCAGGGCCCTTCGGGTGGCCCGATCACGAAGGACAATACGGCGGTCGAATACTACGACACCATCTTTACGGTCGACGAGTCTGCGGTAAAACCGGGTGTGATCTGGGCCGGCTCAGACGATGGTCTAATCCATGTGACGACCGATGATGGGAAAAACTGGCAGAACGTCACTCCCAAAGATGCTCCCGAGTGGATCCGGATCAATTGCATCGCGGCTTCACCCTTCGACGCCGGTACAGCATATGTGGCCGCAACCATGTATCTCTCGGACGACTTCCATCCATTCCTGTGGAAGACGACCGACTTCGGCAAAACCTGGAAGAAAATCGTAAACGGCATTCCTGAAAACGACTTCACACGTGCTATCCGCCCCGATCCAAATCAGAGGGGATTGCTGTTTGCCGGAACCGAATCACATCTCTATATCTCTTACGATGACGGCGATAAATGGCTGCCCTTCCAGCTGAATCTACCGGCGGTGCCCGTAACAGACATAGCTTTCCAGAAGCGCGACGACGAGATGGTCATCGCCACGCAGGGCCGTGGATTTTACGTGCTCGACGACATGCCCTTGGTGCGTTCATTCGATCCGTCAAAATTCCAACACAACGAGCCTTTAAAGCTTTTCCCGGTGAAACCTGCGATCCGGATTGCAGGCGGAGGTTTTGGTGGACGACGTAGAAATCCCCTGGCGGGAGAAAACCCGGCCGACGGCGCCACGATCTTTTACTATCTCAAGGAAAAACCCAAGGGAGAGCTGAAGCTGCGCTTCCTTACCGCCTCTGGGAAATTGGTTCGGGAGATTTCCAGCAAACCCCCAACGCATGCAGATGAGGCGGAGGATCCAGAAGAAGAGAGGCCACGCGACAACAACCTCGCTCCAGCCAAGGAGGGGTTGAATCGCTATGTGTGGGACCTTCGCTATGAAAAGTCCACTGGCTTCCCCGGTCTTCTCATGTGGGATGGAAGGCTGGATGGTCCCAGGGCCATTCCGGGAGAGTACAGAGTGGAATTGGTCGTTGACGGTAAAACGGAGATGGAAAAATTCTCGATCGTAAAGGATCCTCGAACCCCGACGACTCCAGGGCAGTTTGAGGAGCAGTTGGCATTCGGGCTGAAGGTTCGAGATAGGGTTACGGATGCAAACAGTAGTGTCGTTCGCGTTCGCGCCATGAAAGATCAGCTCAAACCCTATCTGAAGGCTTCAGACAGCGAGGTAAGTGGCAGCGCAAAAAAACTGACCGATCAACTCACTGCGATCGAAGAAAACATCTATCAAACCAAGCTCAAGGCCGGCGAAGACGCGCTCAACTTCCCGATCAAGCTCAACAACAAGATTGCTTCGGTGGGCGGCGGTGTGGATATGACAGACATTGCCCCAACATCTCAATCGAAAGACGTTTTCGATCAACTTTCCGCCAAGCTACAGACGGAAATCGATCATCTGCATGACGTCGAGACGAAAGAAATCCCGGAATTCAATAAGCTTGTGCGCGACCGGAACATTCCAGCTATTAATCCAGAACCTAAACCCGGACAGGATAAGGAGTAGAGATCCGATGGCTCATCGGGCATTGCAGACTCACAAGGTCTGCCGTGCTCGATGTGATTATGCTGTCCATCTTGTACCGACGGACTTGACAGATCGCTGCGGTGCTGGAGTCTTACAGGGCTGATCTATCTTAGCGGTCGCACGGTTATTTCTGGCGTCCATGTCGCAAAGCACCATTTGTCGATCACTGCGAAAGAGTGAGATTATTTCGGGAATCGCTTTCGCAATTTAGACTAGTGTTTGTCTAAATCCCGTGACGCTACAAGGATCCGAAAGGCCTAAGCGATAATTTTGGGTACAATCCTTCAGTTACTTTCCGCATCCTCTGTACCGTCTGAGAATCTAAAACTGTTGGAATCGACCCCATAAATAGCCACTTGCCCATCAAATGCTTATCTCGACAAGTGGTCGTTCACAAGAAGGCAAGTCGCCCATGCGCATTGGCATTACGTGCTATCCCACCTATGGTGGATCCGGCGTTGTCGCTACCGAACTCGGCATTGAACTTGCTGCTTCGGGCCACGAGGTTCATTTCATCTCGTATTCACAGCCGTTTCGCCTCAGCGGCCGCGATGACGGCATCTTTTACCACGAAGTGCCAGTTTCCAGTTATCCCCTGTTCGAATTTCCCCCTTACGATCTTGCCCTTGCTTCTCGGATGGCAGAAGTCGCCGAATTCTGCGATCTTGATCTGCTCCACGTGCACTACGCCATTCCGCATTCGGTGAGTGCTCTGCTTGCGCGCCAGATGGTAGCCGTGAAGGGTCGCAAGCTACCCTTCGTAACGACGCTGCATGGAACCGACATTACCCTCGTGGGGCTTGATCGTAGTTATCTGCCGATCACGCGCTATTCGATCCAGGAGAGCGACGGGGTCACCAGTATTTCGAGCTATTTGAAAGACAAGACAGTCACAGATTTCGGCATCTCCCGACCGATTGAAGTGATTCCCAACTTCGTAAACTGCGATGTCTACACTCCGATCTCAGATGAAGACGTTCGTGCCAAAGCGCGTGCGAAATTTGCGACGCCAGACGAAGCGATCCTGATCCACTTGTCGAACTTCAGGCCAGTGAAACGCGTCGTCGACGTGGTGAAGGTGTTTGCGCAGGTGGAGCGCGAGGTACCGGCACAACTTGTCCTGGTGGGTGATGGCCCTGATCGCTCTGCAGCCGAATGGCTCGCCCACGATCTCAAGATCAACGACAAGGTCCACTTCCTCGGCAAGCAAGACCGCGTGAACGAGCTTCTTCCGTTGGCGGATCTAATGGTTATGCCGAGCACTCTCGAATCATTTGGACTGGCTGCTCTTGAAGCGATGGCCTGCAAAGTTCCCACGATTGCCACGCGCGTGGGAGGCGTGCCGGAATTGATTGAAGATGGAGTGACAGGACTGCTCTTTCCCGTTGGCGATGTCGATGGTATGGCAACTGGCGCGCTCCGACTGTTGAAAGATCGGGCGTTGCTTGATGCCATGCGCGATGCTGCGCGCAGAGATGCACAAAAGCGATTTTGCGCTTCGCTGGTCCTGCCTAAATACGTCAAATTCTACGAGAAGATTCTCGGAAGATAGAGGCTTGCACGCATCTTCGATTACTGCGAACGATCGGATTCAAATCGCGGAGTGAAGCCGATTCGCTCCCAGAATTCCTGCACAAGCGCGATGGTCTCCTGGGTTACGTGTGGAGGCGTCCGCAGCAGAATTTCTCTACTCTGTTCGCCTGCACCAACGCCGATCGAAGCCTCCGTAAGTTCCTGCATTTTCGCCACGAGGGCCACGCACTTGTCTGCGCGGTACGTGCAGGATGCGAGGTCGGCGATGGAGAGGCGGGTTGTGGGTGTGATGAATACAGTCCGTGGCGGCGCCATACGGTCGAGCAAACAGAAGATCTCGAGCTTCGATTCCAACTCATCCGGCACGCAATCTATCGCCAGATCGGCCTCGCGCACGGCCCCTTCAATCGTGGATGCGAACTCCACCATCGGAAGTGCAGCCGGCCCTAATTGCTGTCGCAGATACTCTTGAGCATGATGCAGGTTTGAGGGCATCACGTCCTCAAGGAGAACGGTGTAGCCGGCACGGGCCGCTGCGAACGCGAGCCATCGGCCAAGCGGGCCGGCTCCAATAATGGCAACTTGCATTAGGATCCAGATTACTTTGCGTTAAGTGCCTTGGCCACATCGTCGGCATTCGGCTTGGAGTTCTCAAGGTGTGTGGCGATACGGGCGCGCTCTTCCGGTGTGAGCGTTGGCACCAGTGCCAGGATGCGACGCAGCGTGACCGCAACGTCATCAATGTAGTTCATTAGTCGAATGGCTTCACCAGACAGTGTCATGGGGGTCCTTTTGATTGAAATCAGTCCCCATTGTAGGCGGTGATAGTCGAGGAGGGGAAGCAGACCTTGGGATGTGGGATTTCGGTCTGATATTGAGAGGTTTGAAAGTTACTGGTCGAAGCGGAGAAGGTAGCCAATCATCTGTTTCGCGAGGTCATCTGTCTGATCTGTGGCCAGAGTGGTCTGCGAAAACCATGCGGTCGAATCGACGTCATTGTAGGTTTGTACAACAAGCTCGTATTGGCGATCGAATCCCAGGCACTTGCCAGTAAAATAAATTTTTCTCTTTTCGGGATCGAATTGAATGACGAATCCCATGTCGTCTTCTCGGCGAATCTCGAGGCAATTTTCGTCGGGCATGGCGCCTCGAAGAACTGCTCGACCTGCAGTTCGATTCAAGCCCTCACATCGAATCGACATCGCCTCGCAGAGACCATTCCATTGATGCGGAAGCTCTTTTACCAAAAGCGCCGCCCTGGCATCCGCTTTTCGCTTCGCTTCTACGGCAACCGCACGTTTGGGCTCGTAGTTCTGCAGTTCTTCCTGTTCCCATGTCAGAGGGAGTTTCCTTTCTTCGGACGCAGCTGCTTTAACGGGCTTCGTGACGGCCGCGATGCGTTGCGAAATTGGATCTGTGCGAGTCTGGACGGACATGGAAATTGGTTTGCTGTCCCGATGTTAGCGCACGTCCGCACAGATTCTGCACCGAATCCTGCTCGCGGTAACGGTACTTTTTGGGGAGACGATCTAAGCCGTGTGTCATGGGATTCGACCCTCGAAGCCTCTAAGAGTCGCTTCTATCTAGTAATTTCTTTGAGTTTTGGCTCACTCAAAAAATGGAAGCACCTTCACGCCGCAGAAAGCGAGGGCGAATTTGGCGGTTAAACGCACCAAGGCGGCCCATCCTCCCACAAGGAATGGACCGCCCTGGTGCAATCCGGACTAATCTGCTTGCCGGCCGGAAACTTTCAAAGTGTGCGCTTGAAGAGTGGCGTTGCAATCAGCAACGTCCCTATCCCAAAACAAAACAGGTAGGCCAGATCGCCGCGTATTGCCACAAACCCACCGTCCTTCAACAAGATGGCCTTGAACCCATGAATCGCATACGTAAAAGGATCGACAATCGCGATTGCCTGTAGCCATTTTGGAAAGGCCGCAACCGGCGAAATCGCACCCGACGGGAAAAACAACAGCGTGTTGAGCACCCCAAACATTGCGCGGGGTACGAGTGGATCATCCACGCGCACCATCATCAGAAACATCATCCCGTTAAACGCCAGCGACGTCCCGATAATCAGCAGCAGCAGATTGAAATCTGCTCTGACCCTAAAGATAGTTCCAAGCCCGGCCATCAACGAGCCGATCACCGTGATCGAAATGCCCGCAAGCAGCGCCTTGACTGCCCCTGCCACATTCAATCCCATCACCAGTTCCAGCTTCGTAATCGGCGTTACAAGATACCCCTCATGTACACCCCGAGCCTTGTCGTCGATGTACAACATTCCGCCGCCAATCATCACGGAGATGTACATCGCCAGCGCGATTGAACCCGACAGCAGGTACTTCATGTATTCAACATAGGGATAAAGCTCCACGATCTCCAGCGCAATGTTCTTCACCACGCGGTCCTGGATCACCGGCTGATTAAGCGCATCCACCAGTGATTGCATCTCGCTTTCCAAACTGCCGCTCATCACCTGGTCTGAGTTGTCCACCACCAGCCCGATGCGCGGAGCATCTTGCGCATACACTCTCCGTGAATACTGCGCAGGGATGATCACCGCAGCATCTACCTTGCCTGTCCGCACGTCCTCCTTCGCCTGGTTCTCATCGGCATACGGAAGCGTCTTGAACGTCGCTATGTTGGCAGCCACTGAGTCGAAGGCTTCCTGTACCTTCACTGCCTGCGGGCCACCATCATGATCCACTACCGCGACCTTCGCCCCTTGGATGTGCCCGCCATACGCATGACCCAGAATGATGAGTTGCACAATGGGCAGCATCATCGACATGATCATCAGAACCGGAGAGCGGAAAAATTTCCTCAGTTCGCGTTCAACAATCGCCAGAAATCTGTTCATGGCTGCGCCCCCGGTCGCGGCGGCATCTGGAACACCGCTTTTACCTGCTCGTCTCTCAACTGCCTGCCCGTGTAGTGCACAAATACGTCGTCCAGCGACGTGTTCTGTACGCTTAACGATGTCAGTTTCTCGCCCAGCGCGTTCGCCATCTGAACCAGTTCCGACGTTGTCTGTGATCCATCCGAAGTCAGCACCCGATAAACGCCCGCCGACTGCGACTGCACTTCAGTTACGTCAGGCAGAGCCTGCAAGCGCGACTGCCACTCCGGATCTTCGCGGTTGAACTGGACCTCAACCACATTCGACCCTGGAACGCTTTGTTTCAACTCCACCGGAGTACCCAATGCCACCAGCGTTCCGTGATCGACGATTGCAATCCGATCGCACAGCCGGTCAGCTTCTTCCATGTAGTGCGTGGTCAGGAGCATGGTAAGGTTCCGGGTCTTCTTCAGATTGTTCAGCATCTCCCACACCGCGATGCGCGAGACGGGATCGAGACCCGTAGTCGGCTCGTCAAGAAAGAAGATGCGCGGATCGTGCACTAGCCCGCGCGCAATTTCAAGCCTGCGCCGCATGCCGCCAGAGAGCGTCTTCGTCTGTGCCGTACGCCACTTGGTCAGGTCGACGGCCTCCAGTACTTCTGCGATATTTTTCTCTCGCTGCACACGCGGCACGCTGTAAAGCTTTGCATAAATACTGAGATTCTCTTCAACCGTCAAATCCTGATCGCTGGTAAGCGCCTGCGGAATCACTCCAATCATGCGCCGCACCGCATCGGAATCCTTGCTGACGTCATTCCCGCCAACAATCGCTTTACCACTCGTCACGGGAATGAGTGTTGTCATCATGCGGATCAGGGTGCTTTTCCCTGCGCCGTTGGGACCGAGAAGCCCGAAAATTTCGCCATCCGCTACAGTGAAACTCACCCCCTTCACCGCCTCAAATTCACCGTACTTCTTGACGATGTGGTCAACGCGAATCGCTGGCGGCGCCTGGCCATGAACGGGATCCGGGGTAGGGGTGACAGTATGCGCATGCGACGTCATTGCTTCACCAGTTTGGCCTTGGGCACGTACACCTCGGCCGTCATCCCGGGAACAAACTTCTCTTCAGGGTTATCAATCAGCAGCTTGAGGCGAACCGTCCTGATATCGCGTTTGCGGCCGCCATTGATATCTCGCTGGGTTGCAAAATCTGCCTCTGCTGACTTCGCGATCACTTTTCCCTGCACCGTTGCTCCGCTCGGCATCACGACTTTCAGACTGTCGCCGATTTGGACGGAGTCGGCCTGCGTCTCGGGAAGTGGAGCATAGACCCAGGTTTGCGACAGGTCCATCACCGTTGCAATCGTGCCGCCGGCAGCAAGCACTTCACCCTGCCGAGCTGCCAGCACATTCACTTTGCCGGAGACGGGCGCGACCACCTGTGCATATCCAAGTTCGACATGGGCCTGATCGGCGAGTGCCTTCGCATTTTGTACAATTCCGCGCGTCGATGCCACGGTCTGTGCTGACACGCGCGCCAGCAGTTCGTGCGCGTGTGCCTGCTGCAGTGCTGCTTTCGCTGCAGCCACATTCGCGTTGGCCGAGGCCACTGCGGCTTCGGCGGCATTCAGGCTCGTTACCGCTTCGTCCCTGGCCTGATCGCTGGCAATTCCCTGCTTCGCAAGGGCAACGGTTCGCGATGTATCGGCCTTTTGATGTTCAAGGTTTGCCTGTGCCTGGGCCAGTGCCGCCTGGCTGGCTTTGACCTGCGCTTCGGCGTTGACTGAAGCGCTCGAAACTTCGCCTTGATTCTGGCGCTCCGTTTCCACGGTCTCGGCAAGCTTTGACTGGTCGCTGAGAACGTTGGCTTCCGCCGCCTTTTGTTGAGCCGCAAGATCGTCGCTCTCTACAACCGCGATCAGTTCGCCAGCTTTTACCGATTGCCCTTCATCAATATTCAACGTCTGGATGCGACCAGGTATCTTGGCGCTGACCAGCACCTCATTGGCATCAACGGTACCGATTAGTTTCAGGTCTCCGGAAGTGCGAGCTGTTAGTAAATACCACACCAGCGATCCAAGGGTGAGCAGCCCAAGAATCATGAAAACTCTATTTCTTGCGTTCATCGGTTCTCCCAAAAAGGTGCCGAGTTGTCGGCAGTTCAGGCATTGGAGTGTCAGCAAGCACGCGCGCCGCTAGCTCGGTGCCATGAGCGCGATCCATAAAGACCGCCTTGCCCAGGAACTCTACGACGGCGCGCCGACGTGCTTCGAGTACATCCGGCGCGAAGGGCTCGAATGGCATCAGCATCCTCCATACCGGTGCGGCCAGAAAATAAAACACGTTGGCTCCCAGCGCTGCCAGGTGAATTTGCAGCCAGTCCACATCGATCAATTCACCCGACGCAATCCCCTCACGCATCATGGCCTGGTACATCGTCTGCAATGGAGCGAAAACTCGCTTCACCAGCACCTGCATCACATCGGATTGCCCTTGATGGAGACGCATCATCTCCTGTTGCATGAGGCTCTGAAATTCCCCCTGCGCCAAGATGCGATCAAAATGATCGAGAGCTGCCCGAAGGAGCCGCTCACCTGGAGAAGCATCGCGCAGGAAGACCGCCATGGAGCGATCGCGGATCTTCGCTGAAATCATCTCGACGGCTGCGAGGTAAAGATTCTCCTTGCTATCGAAGTGATAGTAGAGCAATGCCTTATTCACCCCTGCAGCCGCGGCGATCTGGTCCATCCGCGCTCCCGCCAGCCCCAGAGCGCTGAATTCGCGCAAGGCTGCGTCGAGAATCCGCGAACGCGTCTCTGAAGAACGATCAGTGGGTGAAGAAGTAATTTGAGATTCAAAAGTCATCTTGACCAAATAGTTAAACTAACTAGTTAGTAAATTAAACCAAGGCTGATTGAATTGCAACTGATAAATGACGGAAGCCCTGATTGCCCCCGAGGGCGGTGAAAACGGTCAAATTGCGGGGTGAGGTCTTGGCACAGCAGGATTTGGTCGCTACCCCTTCAATCGACGAGAGGAGTTGGCCGCAATTGCAACGGGCGATTTTCTGTAAAGATCGCGAAGGGAAGACCCCTTTCGCGCCGGCAATGCTTTAAATTCGCCGCGCTCGACGAGTCTTATAATTCATCCCGATGATGTTTATCTCTAACGAGCCTTAAGGTAATCCCGCACTACAGCACCTTCGAATTCATGATCAGTGCAACCGCACTGCGAAGTCGTGCCCTACTTCCCTCTCTGGCGGGCCGAATACTTGGAGCCCGGACCAACGGAAAGTGCCGCATCTGGCTTTCAATCGCAGGTCCTGCCAATTCCCAGATATTCGTGATATCGCCAACAACGACGATTTCGCCTGGCGCCAGGGCGAGCGCTATCATATGCATCCCGAGACCCAGAGCGCTGCACATTTTCGTTAATGCCAGCTTCGCCGCGGCATCATTTGCCTTCGCCAACTGGATCAGATCATCGAACGAGGAGACGGACTTCTTCGCGATTTCGGCATAGTAGCGCACCCCGGCGCGATTCGATGCAATCGTCTCCCAGCACCCCCGGCCTCCGCATCCGCACTTCACTCCATTTGGATCAAGCTGAACATGACCAAATTCGCCTGCCACTCCCGCCTCGCCGCGGAGCAAATGGCCGTTCGCGAAGATTCCGGTTCCAATGCCTTCGGAAACATTGACAACAACCAGGTCATGCATCCTGTCGCTGTATCCAAACCACACCTCAGACAAAGCACACGCGTTTGCAACATTGTCTATTACGACGGAAAGGCCAGTGGATTTTTCGACACGAGACTTCAACTCCCCAATTGGCCACCCAACGTTTGGTGCAAAAATGGACTTTTCCTGGCCTGGATCGAAGCGACCGGGAACATTAATTCCGACGCCCTCGAAGGTACGGTTGGGATGAGCTCGAAGCATTTTCTGAACCGGGTTCAGAATTGCTCTGATCACTTTATGTGGATCAGCAGGAAGTTTCACAGAGTCAAGAGATACGATGTTGCCGCCGAGGTCAGTCACGGCCAACATGGCATGGGCCGGATGTATATCGAGCGCAAGGACTCCGCGCTGGTCATTGACGTTTAGAAACGTTGGTTTTCTTCCACGAGGAATCGCTCCCGTTGAACCCTCGACAACCCAGCGGTCGGTAAGCAACTCTTCAACAATTAGAGAGACCGTACTTCGCTGGAGACCCGATGTACGCGCGAGTTCCGCGCGAGAGATTGGCTGCTTTACTCGAATCTGGTTGAAAATGAGTTTGCGGTTTATCTGGCGGGCGATCCGATTCGACGCGCTCAAATTTCCATTCAGGATCAGGCGCGAGTTAGGCATGCTGGTTCTCGATTCTCCGTTTCGCAGATACGGCACGGCGTCTGCATCAAACAAGTTCCCGCGATGCTTCCGGCTGGCGGAGAAATCAGTTTCACGCTTTTCCCGGGAATATCCCGACTTGATTCCTAGACTCGTGGCTCCCATCCCTTTTCATATTGCCGTCCCCATAACTTCATGGCATCGGCATCACTCCGAGGTTGACCAGTGCTCGGGTCAAGCTGCAGTTCGCGCCCGAGCTCCCATGCAACGTTCGACAGCTGCAGCGTGGTTACAGCGACGTTCCCAACAGAAACAGGAGCGTTCAGCTTTTCTCCCTTGCGCACGCCAGCGATAAAGTTCGCAAAATGCGCATCCGTCATCGAATCTCGGCCCGTGAGGTCGGCCGACGAGGTAACGCTGCCTGCCTTGAATTCGTTAATCTTATTCCCTTTTAGATCGTAAATCTCATATCCATCGCGATCGACGAGTACAGAGCCGCTTGTTCCAATGATGACCGAGCCGCGATCGCGACCGTAATACTTCATTCCTTCGCAGCACTTGCATTCCCACGAGATCATCTTGTCTTCGTAGTTGAAATTGGTCACCAGCGTGTCATAGAACTGCCAATCATCTTTGAAGTGGTACCGGCCGCCGGATGCAGAGATGGAGCGCGGATAATCGACGCCCAATGCCCAACGGCATACGTCAATCTCATGCGTGCCGTTATTCAAGGTTTCACCTGTTCCCCAGGTTTTGAACCAGTGCCAGTTATAAGGTTGAACGTTGTCTCGATAAGCCACCCGCGGCGCGGGGCCCTGCCACAGATCCCAGTCGAGCTGCGCAGGTACAGGCGCTTCTTTGCCCACTCCAATGGACTTGCGCACGTTGCTGTACCAGGCTTTTGCATAGTATGCTCTGCCGATCAGGCCGTTATGAATTTTGTCTACGATCTCAATCGTATGCGCGGATGAGCGCTGCTGGGTGCCCATCTGCACGAGCTTGCCATATTTCTTTTGCGCATTGACGAGCAGCGCACCCTCGGCCGGATTATGACTGCAGGGCTTTTCCACATATACGTGTTTGCCTGCCTGCAGCCCGAGAATGGCCATGGGCGCATGCCAATGATCGGGGGTCGCGATCGTAATAGCATCGATGTCTTTCCGCTGAAGAATGTGCCGGAAATCCTGATCCGTCGCCGGAGCGTAACCCAACTCGCGTTCGGAATCAGTCGCAAATTTCTTCATGGTGTTGGTGTCGACATCGCAAACGTAAGCAACCCTCGCCGCATCCTTGTTGGCTTTCAGGGAAGAAAGATGAGCATAGGCGCGCGAATGCAGACCGATAACTGCAAAGTTCAGTTTTTCGTTGGCCCCTAGAATCTGACCGTAACTTTTCGCACTCGAATTGATTGCCAGGCCTGCACCGCCCACAGCAAGTGTGTCGAGAAATTCTCGTCGCGTGATCATGTCATCTCCTTCTTCACGGCTGTACGCCAGTCTTCGCGCTGGTTGCCATCGAATCTCCGAACCTAAATTGCCTTTGCGCTTTCGAGGGCGGACTTCATTCCAGCCCAACTGATCCGGGTAGATTGCTCCGGCGTACCGCCTCCGTGCCAATGAGTTTCGAGACTGACTGCATCGTGATAGCCCATTTGCTTGAGCGCGCGAAACTGGCCGGCCCAGTCGATATAGCCCTTGTCGACCGGCGCCCATTCGATCTTGTCTCCTGCACCCTTGATAGCATTCTTGCAATGGCAATGGTGGATGCGATTCTTGGGAATTAACTCCCACGCGACTGGGAAGGCATCGAGTTCATTGCGCATCACGGCATTGCCAGGATCCCAGTTCAATGCAAGGTTCGGCGTCTGCACCGCGTTCATGGTGCGTGCTGCTTCCCGTCCGGTCGCAGTGTTGCAAGCAAACTCATTTTCAAGCACCAACAGAATGCCCTGCTTGCCGCAGGTCTCCGCCGCCGACCTTAGCTTATCGTCGATAGCCTGACGGTGTGGCGCAACGTCATCGAGCCGCCAGAAGTCGAAGCAGCGGACCTTTCCTGTGTCAAACTGCTTCGCGAGTGAAATCGAGCGTTCTAGGACTTCATCCTGTTGCTTGAAGGTGACTTCAGGAGCACCGTGCATATCTTCTTTTGAACCATACTGCGATCGTGGCGCGCCGGGCCAATCTGTTTTGAAAAGGGGACTGGCGATGTCCGTTACCTTGAGGTTGTACTTGCTGAGAATCGCCTTCGCCTCATTGATCTGCGCAGCGTCCAGATCCATAACGTTCTTGCCCCACATGCCGCGTAGCTCGATCCAACTCATGCCGAAGTCGTGCGCAGCGACGAAGCAGGCATGATCGAAATCCTGCGAGATCTCATCGTTGATGACGGCGACCCGGAAAGGACTCTTCAGCACTTGAGCTGCGCTCAACACCGGTAATGAAGACCAGAGCGCGGTAGCTGCCCCAGCCACTGTGAGAAATTCCCGTCTTGAATAGCTGCTCATACTTCTCCGTCGATCATGCTCGAACGCACTGCCAAGGAAAGTTGATTATCGTCATACGGCCGATAACGTTTTGCTTACCGGCCGTCCTGACTAAATTGCGAAAGTGACGTACTAAAAGCTGATTTTGGCTGATCCTTGCAAGGTACGGCCTCCTCCGACGCCGTTCACACTTCCCTGCCCGCTTCCCAAAGTGCCGGTGATGGTGCCAAAGCTGGCGGCTGTTACACCACTGCCGTTTGGCTGCGCGAATTGCGGCGTGTTACTGAGCTGGAATGCGTCAACCCGCACTTCCAGTGCGCTTTCTCGATAGATCGTGAACCGTTTGAAAATGGAGAGGTTATCCTGAAGATATCCGGGACCGCGAAACTGGTTTCTTCCGGTATTGCCAAGGCCAGGATTGCATGGCGTCGAAGTGCAACCGCTCGGTTGCGCGAAGGACGTCGGATCAAACCATGGCGTACTGGCCCCGATCTTGCCGGTCTTATGGAAGGGCTTTACCAGCGTGGCGGTTTGCGTTGTGCCAGGCGTATTCAGTGATGCGCCGTTGGCGGTTACGGTGAATGGCATGCCGGAGACGACGGACACGATCCCTGAAAGCCGCCAGCCTCCCACGATCGCGTCAGCCAACGTCGAAGTAGCAAGCTGATGTCCGCGACCAAATGGCAGCCCGTAGGTAAAGCTCTGCTCGAAGTTCAAAGTGCGATCGAAATCAAGCGGCGCGTAGTTGCGACGCCAGTTGATGAAAAACGTAAGGCCTCCATCGTCGCCGCTGATGTATCCGAGGGCCTTTCCCCACGTAAAGGCAGAGGTGAACGTAAGGTCATGCGAGGCGCGTTTAGTCAATTGGGCCTGTAATGACTCATAGTTCGATGAGAAACCAAGGAAGTACTCATTCGTGGCTGCGGTACGGCCGAATGTAAGGTTGCCATTCGCGTCGTGATTTTCAGGATCAGATGCAGCACCTCCGCCATAGTAGCTGGGCAAGTTGATGTTCTGAGCGCCAGAAATATCCGTTCCATGATTCGCGACGTAAGCGAGTTGGAAGGAAAGATCGTATGGCAAAGCCTGCTGCAGGGCGACATTCCATGAGTCGGCGTACGGATTCTTGTAAGTGAGCGGAATGTACGTGTAGACCTGCGCGATGAGTTGCTTCGCCAGAAGGCTGGTGCCGGATGTCGGTAGAGCAATGATGCCGTTGGAAGGAATCGTCACCGGAACCGGAGCCGGGAAGCCCGCTTGAAATGTTGCTACGGTTACTCCATCTCCAAGAACAGCCGGAGTAAAGCCCGAGGCGCCAACAGGTTGATAACTATTATTTGCGCGAACAGGATAGTTGTAGGCGTAGGTGTTATCGGGAAACGGCGTATAGCTGATGCCGAAGCCACCGCGAACTACGGTATTGGGGCTAACGCGATAAGCAAATCCGGTTCGTGGAGCGAAATACTTGTACCGGGTTTGCATGCCAAGGTTTGAGGGGTTGCTGCCCAGACCCGCGAGAACAAGTGTGTCATTGGCGGGATTGTAGTTCGAAAATCCGCCCTTGACGACAGGTGTTGCTGGTGGATAGAACTCCCAGCGAAGGCCAAGATCAAGCGTGAGCTTTGGTGTCGCCTGCCACTTATCGCTGGCAAACGCAAATGTCCACCACTGCCGGTAGCGTGGGAAGAAGGTATTGAGGTCGCGACCGGTCTGGCTGGGCTGGTCAAGCAAGAAGCTGGCAATATCGTTAGCCACAGTCGTTCCCGGAGAGCTTGCATCAGACGTTTGCACATCAGAGAAAGTAAACGCGCCCCGCGGGCTGAAGGTTTGATCCTGCAGAAGATCGTCGTGAATACGGCGCACATCAATGCCCCATTTGAAGGTGTGGTTGCCCACAATCTTGGTCCAGTTGTTGACGAAGTCGATGTTTGACTCGGCGCGAATCCACGGCACTGATGCGGAGTAGCCCATGATCGGGCTTGAAAAGCCGCCGTTGATTGTGATGGCAGCCTGCCCACTCGTGAAGGGTTGGCCTGCAATGTTTACGCCCTGAATTCCAATCGAGGTTGCATCAGTGGACCCGTAATCGTTTGGCTGCGCGCTGTTCCCCAGATGTGCCACTCCGAACCGCGCTTCAGTTAGGAATGTCGGCGAGAATACATGATCGAAATTCACGCCGGTGCTGTACGATTTTTGATTGCCTGTCCCTTCAAAGCCTCCACCAGCCGGGCCTCCAAGGAATTTGCCAAAAGCCGCTTGCTGGAAGGTGATTACGCGCTGAAAGCTGTAGCGACCACTGATGTGATTTTTCTCAGTCAGTTTGAAATCAGACTTGATATCAAAGCTGTCGGTAGTTTTGGTGAAGGGCAGATTGGTTGTGTAGTTGTTTGCCGGGTTATTCAGGGGCTTGGTTGTCACTGTTCCGTACTTCAGCGCAGCCGCGTAGGTCTGTTGCAGGATTGCCAGTGAAACCGGGTTAACCTGGCTGAACGGAATCTGATTGTTTGGGTAGGGAGTGCGTGGCGTTCCTCCCTGGGCCACCGTCCTTCCATCACCGGAATTTGGATCGTAGACCTGTCCCTTCGTTCCATTCTCGGCTGCACTCAAGTCAATACAACCAGCGGGATCGGTGCATCCGGTTAGTCCCATGACAGGCGTGAAGTAGCGAGAATCGGGAATGGTAAAGGTGCTGCCGATCTGTTCATGGTCAGACGTGCGCAGATAATCGCCGAAGATGAAGAGACGGTCCTTGAGAATCGGACCGCCAACGCTTCCACCAAAGTAGTTATAGGACAGATGACCGAGAGGACCGCCAAAATAGGAGCGCGCGTTCAGGTCGTTGTTTTGGATGAATTCGAAAGCCGATCCGTGAAGAAGATTTGTCCCCGACTTCAGCGTTACATTGGTGACTGCACCAGTAGCGCGCCCAAGTTCGGCCTCGAAGTTATTCGTCGAGATATCTACGGAGTCGATGGCCTCGGCCGGCGGAATGATGATCTGCAGAAGACCGGTTCGTTCATCGTCATCAATGCCTTCGATCTGGTAGAGATTTCCTTCTCTCGGTAGGCCATTGGCCTCAGTTTGCAAAGAACTTGCCGCGTTGAAGAATTGTGAGTGTTGAAAGACCGCCGGCGCGGCGCCGGGAACCAGGTTCAGAAGAGTCTGGAAGTTGCGGTTCGTGCCCAAAGGCATATCTACCACATCCTGCGACTCAATCTTTGTACTGATGTCAGCACGATCGGTCTGCAGTTCCGGTGGCGCCGTATTCACAACAACGGTTTCCGACACGTTGCCGGGCATCAGCGATAGATCGACACGCAACGATGAGTTGCTGAGCAGTTCAATTTTTTCCTGTGTGACTCGCTTAAATCCTTTCGCCTCGGCATTCACGGAATAAGTCCCAGGTTGGAGATCAGGAAAAGAGAAGTTACCGCTTTCGTTGGTCACAGCCTCGTGCACAGCGTTTGTCTGGGCTTCGGTGGCCGTCACCTTCGCTCCCGGCACGGTTGCCCCTGAACTATCCGTTACGGTTCCGAGCAGAGTGCCATTAACTGCCTGTCCCAAAAGGGAATGTTGAGAGCAAGCAAAACAAATTAGAACAGTCAAAATTACCAGGAAGGGGCCCACCCTCCGACGGGACTTGATCATCTGCAACCTCCAAGAAGCGATCTCAAATTCGGAGCAACATTCGTATATTGTTCGAATTCCGAACAAGCTAGCTTTGAGCGTGCGACGCTGTCAAGGAGAATCCGATTCATCGAATGCTTTATCGATTTATCAATTAGCGTCTTACGAGATCAGATGCGCGTCTCAATGGTTTGCCGGAGAACAAATCTTCTGCGTAAGATAGTCATCACTTTATGGCCAGACAGACATCAGGTTTGAAACCTATTTTGTGCGCTCCGGTGCTCCACCGCGTCGACGCAAAACTTCTAGAGCTGCTGCGCGACCTGAGTGCAGACGAATGGGATATACAGACCGTTGCTCCCGCCTGGAAGGTTCGCGATGTTGCGGCGCACCTCCTCGACACGGTTCTTCGCAAGCTTTCCATGGTTCGGGATGGATGCTTTGTCGAAACACCGGAAATCCATGAAGAGCAGGAAGTAGTCAAGCTTGTAAATCGCCTCAATGGCGAAGGCGTTCAAGTCTTTCGCCGCCTCAGTTCATCGGTTCTGATCGACATGATGGAGATGGCCTGCCGACAAAGCGCCGACTTTCATGAATCGCTGGATCCCTTCGCGCAGGCAACGTTCAACGTGAGCTGGGCCGGCGAGCCGACATCTCTAAATTGGTTCGATACCGCGCGGGAACTTACAGAACGATGGCATCACCAGCAGCAAATTCGGTTCGCTACCAGCCGACCTGGCATTATGACGCCAGAGTTTTATCATCCCGTGCTCGACTGCTTCATCCGCGGGCTTCCGCACGCCCTTCGCGATGTCGACGCCGCGAAAGGCACAACCATTCAACTTGAAATCGAAGGCGACTGCGGAGGTACGTGGCTCATTCGTCGTGTCGATTCTAACTGGACTTTCACTGGCTCTTGTCCAAGTGAACTCGCCGCGCTTGTCGTCATCCCACAGCAGATTGCGTGGCGTGTCTTCACCAAGGGCATTGATCGCGTTGAAGCACTGAAGAACTCGCGCATTGAGGGCGAAAGCGCACTGGCGGAGCACGTGTTCAACCTCACCGCGATTGTTGGCTAGCAATCAGTGCGAGCACGCATCTAAATAAGCTTGAGATTAAGCGAAGAAGCTTACCCTGATATTTGGATCGCCATCAGCACGCAGGCTTTCATCGGCGTTTCGGTCCTCGGCGGGTTCCGAGTCTTCTTCTTCCATTCCGCGCTCCGCACCTTCATGGTTCCCCTGGTAGGCGTCTTCCTCCATCCGGTCGCATCGGGTCAGCGCCAATGCTGGCTCGACCTCGCGCTCAGTTCGAGTCGCATTTTCCGGACTCACTCCGCACAGTCCGGGAATAGGAACGATGCCCATGAAATCTCCAGAAGACCTTCTTCAAGAACTATCGGCAAGTGAATACCAAACTTTAATTGACGAGAGATGGAGACGACCACGCGGAGTATTCAGTCCCACTCACTCACGCGCACCCCTCCGGCGGCATGCAGGTTCTGACATCGTGTTCTTTGAAGCGGCGCCATCAACATTACAAAAATCCGGGTCCAGCAGACGCGGCCCTGGTCCATCGGCTGCCAGACGATCCCAAGGATTGCGAAGCGGACAGCTTTGCAGCGACAAACAGCCGCAACCAATGCATCCGTCCAACTGGTCGCGGAGGCGCATCAACCGCTGTATGCGGTCATTAAGTTGTTCCCTCCATCGCGCCGAAAGTTTCCCCCAATCCTGAGCAGTTGGTGTTCGTTTCTCTGGCAAAGTAGCAAGAGCTTTGCGGATTTCTGCGAGTGGGATACCTGTCCGTTGCGCCACCTTGATTACGGATACCCTGCGCAATACTTCACGCGCATAGCGTCGTTGATTGCCCTTATTGCGCCAACTATTGATCAGACCCTCCGCCTCATAAAAGTGCAGTGTAGAAACTGTTACTCCGCTACGCGCTGCCACCTCGCCAACCGTAAGTGCGCGATGAATTTCAGGGTGCTGTTCGAGATCCTTGGAAGATTTTTCCGCCATGACCGATTTCTCCACTTGACCTCAAGTTTACTTGAGGTTTTACCATTGATCCAATAGAGGAGAAAACATGGTGGAAGAGATAATCAAAATCGGTCTGGTGTTTGGATCAACACGTCCGGGCAGATTCTGCGACACAGTCGCTCGCTGGGCTGCGGGCCAAGTGTGTGCACGCGAGGGATTTACGATTGAAAGCATCGATCCAGCAGCACCTGAATCGAACTCTGACCCTTCTATTCTCAAGAAGCGTGTCGCCGCATGTGATGCATTCATAATCATCACGCCGGAATATAACCACGGCTATCCCGCACCTCTCAAGGCGTTGATCGATTCGTTCGGGCAGGAATGGCATGCAAAGCCAGTGGCCTTCGTTTCTTATGGCGGCATCTCAGGCGGGATCCGTGCGGTTGAGCAATTGCGCCTCGTGTTTGCGGAGCTTCACGCTGTAACTATTCGCGACACTGTCAGCTTTGCGAGTGCATGGGAGCAGTTCGACTCAAACGGGCTACTCCGCAATCCTGAACGCGCCGAGCGCTCGATGGATGCCATGCTTCGCCGTCTACACTGGTGGGCGGTGAGCCTTGCGCATGCTCGCACCATCTGGCCTTATGCGAAAACAGCTTAGGAGCAGCGCCACAGCATAGCAAGAATTTGTAACTCCCAATGTTGATTCGCTTTTTCAGGATCGAAGTCCAGTTAAAGCACATCGATTCTGATATCTTCAAGCCGTCCCGTCATACACCGAATTCTGTTTGGACTGTCGCGCCAACTCTTCATAACAAAACTGCATCCAACCATCCTTCTGCAGCGTAATAGTCATAGCGAAACCCTCAGGGAGATGTGTGCATTGCAGGATCTGAGAAAAAGCAAAAAGGCCCCCAACAGAAGTGCGGTCCCGGAAACCAGCAGAGTCAAGATCGAAGACGATGTTTTGTATGTGGAACTCAGCCCACAGTTACGCGCAAAACTTGGCGAAGCTGCAAAAATCCGCGGCCAGTCCGAAACGGATTTGATCTATGAAGCGATAGCCGAAGCGATTTCTAAAAAAGGCTAAAGACGCGCCGGCGAACAAGCATAGCGATCCTTCAGTGCACTTGACGCTGCTTCTCGGGGCGTGTGTCCGCGTGGATTGTTACACTTGAAGCATGCAGGATGAAATCGAGTTTCGCCGCGCGGCAGAAAGCGCACTGGATGCCCTTAAGAAGCACCTTATTGTCCGGGAAGAGGAAGACGAGGCCGGCTTCGAAGTTGAAGAGCAGGGCGGAGTGCTCAACGTCATATTCGAAGAGCCCGCGGTGAAGTTCGTAATCACACCGAACACGCCGGTGCGCCAAATCTGGATCTCTGCGCTCTCGACCAGTTTCAAGCTTGACTGGGAAGCGACAGTGGGCGCCTTTGTGCTGCCACGCACGGGCGAGAAGTTGATTCCGCTGGTCGACCGGCTCATCCACGAAAACAAGCAGGACTGATTGAGGATCTGGACTACTCGCGGAAATTTGGCGGGCGGTCTGCGATCTCTGTGCCCCACTTCGTATTCGGCTCAACACCCATAGTGAAGCGTAGTTCGTTCGTTCCTGCGTGGATCTTGCCGATCGGTAGCCATGAACTCGCATACGGGGCACCGTTCAAAGTGACACTCTGAACGTAAATTCCCTGCCCTTGCCTCTCGATTGCCAGCGTGCGTCCGCCGGACAGCTGCAACGTTGCCTTGTCGAACATGGGTGTGCCTAATACGAGACCGCCCACACCCGGCACTGCGGGATAGAATCCGAGCGCATTCCATACGTACACGCCGGAAGTAGCGCCCAGGTCATCGTTACCGGGAATGCCGTCCGGTGTAGGCTTGAAGGTATCCTTGGCAATGCGCGTCACTACTTCCTGGGTCTTCCACGGCTTGCCCATGAACACATACGCATATGGAGTTACAAAGTCTGGCTCGTTCTCAATGTTGAAGCATGGCTTGCCCCAGCAGCGAAGCGAGGTAAAGAAGTGATCGAGCCGTGGTTCTGCAACGTGCTCTCCTCCCATGGCTGCAAATAGCGCCGGATAATCAAAGGGGACCATGAACGAATACTGGTAGGTATTCCCCTCCTCGAATCCCGCCTGATCGCTGTCAACGGGCGCATTGGGTCTCTTGGGCAGCGAGCGTTCAGGATCGAATCCTGCGAGCCAAGTGCCGTCTGCGTTGCGCGGCCGGATCCAATGTGTCTCTGGATCGACCAGCGACTTCCAGTTCTCTGACTGCTTCAGGAAGCGATGGTACTCATCATCCCGTCCGGTTGCTCTCGCAAACTGCGCAATCGCAAAATCATCGCTTGCATACTCCAGCGTGCGCGAGGCTGCGATACGATCCTTGTCCGCGGGCGCATATCCGGCCTTGAGATATTCGGCAAGGAACGGCCGCTCGGAGTCGTTGTGCGGCCCCATTCCGGGCTGCGTTCCGGCCTTCACCATGTATTCGAGCGCTTTGGTTGTATCAAAACTGCGCGCGCCAAAGGCGTAGGCAGACGAAAGAAGCGCAACAGGAGAATCCCCGCCCATCACGTAAGTGACATCATTAGCCGCTGGCCAGCGCGGATACCAGCCGCTCTGCTCTGCGTCATTTACCAGCGACTGCATCATGTCGCTCTCGCGCTCGGGCTCGAACAGCGCCTGCCACTGCACCGTGTTCCGATAGATGTCCCAGTCTGAGAAATTCGCGTATTGCGTTTTTTGCTTTGTCCCAGCTAACGAGTACACTTTGCCGTCGAAGCCGATGTACTGGCCGTCCTCATCGCTGAAGATGTTGGGAGAGAGGAATGAGTGATAGACGCCTGTATAGAAAATCTTTTGCTGATCAGGCGTTCCGCCTTCGACGGCGACACGATTCAGGAGGTCGCTCCAAGTGGATTGCGCTCGTTGGTGAACCTGCTCAAAATTCCAATCGGGTATTCCCTTCTCCATATTCGCAAGAGCGCTGGCTTCGCTGACAAACGATATCCCAACTTTCAATTCCAGAAATCCAGTCCCTAACCCAACCACTCCGAGTCTTTCGAGTTTTTCGGTGTCGTCACTGAATTCAACCCATGCTCCGGTGTGCTTCCCGGTTGCGCTCTTCGCATCTTTCAAGATCACAGCATCTTGCCACACCGCATTCGACGTGAATGGTCGGCTGAACTTTCCCGCGATATACAACTTGTAGTTCGAATCCGACCCGCAGAACCGACCCGCGCTCGTCCACCCTGAGAAACTCCCGTCCGGCTTGATCTCGATGTGATTCCCAAACGCCTCATGGTCGCGTGGATTCTCGTTTGGCGACGGAATCGAATTTGCGCTGCTTCCCCCGTTTATAAGAAATCTTTTGCGAACTCCCAGCGGAAACTTGAATTTCGCAATTCCCGCGCGCTCCGCCACAGTCAGTTCCACGCGCACGCCGTTCGTCAACGTGACCGTGTAGTAGCCAGGATGCGCCTGCTCATCGCGACGGTCGAAGGCTAACGGAATGAATTTTGCGGCTGGGCTTGTCGTGAGTGGATCAAGCGTGGGAAGGACCGCAAAGTCGCCGTAGAGCGGGCATCCCGCTCCGCTGACGTGCGTGAGGCTGAAGCCATACAACTGCTTCTCGCCGTATTGATACCAAGCATCCGTGTTGGTGTCGGGACTCCACTGCACCATCCCAAATGGCAAGGTCGCACCCGGAAAAGTGTTGCCACCTCCGGCCGTCCCGATGAGCGGGTCGACGGAATCGTATGGAGATTTCGGCGTCTGAGCAAGTACTGGAGCGACAAGCAGAATGGGTAGGAATACCAGAATAGGCAGAGCAGAAGATACGCGCATCAGACAAGCCTCTGAATTTGAGATGTTTCTCAGCCTCGAATTCTACTCTTCTGAAATGCTGACCTCGCGTACCGCTGAACCTTCAATTCAAAAAAGAAAAGCGGACCGCGCATTTGATCGCGGCCCGCCTTTTCGATCTGACGCTTACTGCAATGAATAGACCGTCTTCAGTTCTTTTTCAACAAGAGCATCTGGCAGGGGAGCGTAAGAAAGCGCCGAAACCTGGCCTTCACCGGACTTGAGAATCCAGCTCAGCAGATCCTTGATCACTGTGCGATTCGCCTGATTCGTACCCTTCACTGGGATCAGCAGATAAGTGAAGCTCGATATCGGGTACGCGTTTGCACCTGGAGCATCGGTGATCGAAACGCGATAGTCGGCAGGCATTTGCTTCACGCTGGCTGCGGCATCCGTCACTCCCTGGATAGACGCAGTGATCCAGTTGCCGGCGGCATTCTTGACGGAGCCAAAGGTCATCTTGTTCTGCAGGGCATAAATCAACTCAACGTATCCGATTGCACCGGGTAACTGACGCACGAGGCCCGCGACGCCTTCATTGCCCTTGCCGCCGACGCCCACCGGCCAACTTGGCGAAGAGCCTTTGCTCGGACCGTTCGCCCAGTCCTTGCTCACCTTGCTGAGGTAGTCGGTCCAAATAAAGCTGGTACCGGACCCATCGGAACGATGCACAACGATAATTTTCTGGTCGGGCAGTTTCGCGCCGGGATTGTCCTTGGCGATCCGCCCATCATTCCAATTTGTGATCTTGCCGAGATAAATGTCGGCCAGCACGTCCGGGCTGAAACGAATATCCTTCACGCCGGGCACATTGAACACCGGCACAACCGCTCCGAGAACGGTAGGAAGATGAATGAGCTTCACCGGCGATGACGAAAGCAATTCGTCGGTCATCGGCATATCGGATGCGCCAAAGTCGACAAGCCCCTTGGTAACTTGGGCGATTCCTCCGCCGGAACCAATGGAGGCGTAGTTGATTTCGACACCGGGGTGTGCGGTGCTGTATTCACTGAACCACTTTGAGTAAATCGGATAAGGGAATGTTGCACCGGCTGCGGTTAACTTCTGCGCCTGGGCCGCGCCCATCGCTAAAACCAACAAACCTACTGCAATCAAGGTCTTTTTCACGGAATCGCTCCAATGCAGGATCACTGCCGTGTTTTATTTTCTACGGCCAATGTTACGGACATTTGAATAGATGCCAGCTTTTTGATTTTTATTGACTTAAGAGTCATTCCGTACTTCCACGACGGGATTGATATGCCCATCTTCTCGTGGTGTAGCGGCCACCTGAGGAAGCGTAAATAGGAAGGTTGTCCCCGCTCCCAGCTCGCTGTCTGCCCGGATATGTCCGCCATGCGCCAGGACAATATGCTTCACAATTGCTAGTCCTAGCCCGGTGCCTCCCGCTTCGCGCGATCGGGCTTTATCCACGCGGTAGAACCGCTCGAAGATCCTATCAATATGTTCTGAAGCAATGCCTGGACCAAAGTCCCGCACATAAAACTCAACATCAGCTCCCTGTACGCGCGCTCCCACTTCAATTCGTTTGCCGGATTTGCCGTATTTAACGGCATTCTCAATCAGGTTTCCGAACACCTGGTTCATGGCGTCGGGATCGACCATCACCAGCGCATCGGGTGCTCCGGATGACTCAAGTTCCACTCCTGAATCAACCACCAGGCCGCCGAGCGAATCGATCGCATCGCTTACCATCTCACTGGCGCGCGTAGGCTGCATCGCCAGCTTGTAATCAGGACTCTCGACAGATGCCAAGGCAAGCAGATCCTCTGTCAGTCTGTTCATCCGGGTTGCATTCTTCAGAATTACTTGAAGAAATTCAATCGTCGTTGCCGGATCTGGATGTGGGTCTTCGACGAGTGTCTCCACATATCCCTGGATCGATGTCAAAGGCGTGCGGAGTTCGTGACTCACGTTGGCGATAAAGTCGCGCCGTGACCGCTCCGCCGACTCAATACGCGTGACATCGTGGAGAACAGCAATCACGCCCCCGGTCGGCAGAGGTGCTGCGCTGATCTCGAAAAGACGGCCCGGCGCCAGCGAACTCGATCGTCCGTAGCGTACCTCGCCCGCCTCTTGCGCGCGTTTGACGCAGTCCAACAATTCCGGGTCGCGCACAGAATGCACCAGGGAACGACCGGCGCGAATCTCAGTACCGGCAATGCGCTTCATGACGATGTTGGACCACCGGACCTGGCCCTCGGCAGTTACTGCAACCACGGCTTCCTGCATCGAATCCAGCATCGTTGCAAGCTCGTGACGGCTGCTTTCGATCTCTGCGAAACTCTGCCCGAGCCTTTCGGCTGTCTGATTGAGAGCGGCTTCCATCGCTGTCAGCTCATCGCCACGACCGTGCTCCAGGCGCGCGCTCAAATCGCCCTGCGCGATGCGCCGCGCAAATGCCACTACGCGTTGCAAACGAGTCGCAATACTGCTGGCCGCCCAAGCAGCGATCGGCAACGCTACGAGCAACGCGATCAATCCTGACCAAAGCGTCTCACTCCCCAGCCGGTGCAGTGTCTCTCCCGGCGAGCGCTGCAGCATGTGGCGCAGGATCAGCTCCATTGCCACTGTTTGAAACAGCAGCAGGAGCACGAACAACGCCATGAGTTTTGTGAAGACTTTGCGCGTCAATTCAGGGCCTGCTCACGCTGAGGTTCCGGGCATGCGGTTTTCACTCCCCTTTGGGAATCTCAAACCGGTAACCAGCTCCCCGCACGGTTTTTAGATACCGTGGATTCTCAGGGTCGACCTCGATTTTCTCACGGATGCGACGCACGTATACATCGACCGACCGGGGAGTGACAAAGCGCGCGTCTCCCCAGACCGAGTCCAACAGGTGATCGCGGCTATACACGCGTCCTGGATGACGCGCGAGGTAGTCGAGCAGACGGAACTCTGTTGCAGTGGTCGTCGTAAGTTCGCCGCGAACCTTCAACTGCATGGCATTCGCGTCGATGATTACCTCTTCAAAGCTAATGACGGACGGCGTGGTCGGACGCTCGAAACGCCGCAACACCGCTTTCACGCGCGCTACCAACTCGCGAGTCGCAAATGGCTTGGTGATGTAGTCGTCGGCACCCAGTTCCAGGCCAAGAACGCGATCGTTCTCGCCGGCGCGCGCGGTAAGAAAAATGATGGGAATGGTCGAAAGAGCTGCGTGGGATCTGAGCCTGCGGCAAACATCAAGACCGTCTCCGCCGGGAACCATGATGTCGAGTAGGAAAAGTGCTGGAGGCTGACGCTCAGCATCCGGAATCACATTGCTGGGGGTGTGGTAAATCCTGGGTGTAAAGCCTGCGGCCTCAAGATGATGCTGTACGAGCCGCGCAATGTCGGTGTCGTCTTCCAGTACAAATACGGTTTGGCTCAACCGGGATGCCTTTCGCCGGCGGCCGTTAAGTTTCCCGGGCCCCTTGCAACATGTCCGCGTCGCGCGGGCCGAGAATGCGGAGGCCGCTCCGGAATTGTTTACAGATTAATTCAGCGAGGCAAACAAATTGCAAACGTTTGATGAATTTGGCGAATTACGACAAAGTTCTGAATGTCCGGCGACGCTGGGCGCGGAGTTGCAATGTGAATGCCAGGTTAATTTGAAGACCGGACAGCTCTGTAGATAAGGTACTTATCGCCGACCTTCTTATGAAAGAACAACTCGCTTCCGTCCAGCGAGAGGCTGGGCGCCTCCACAAAGCCCTTCAACGTGCCAAGCACTTGTGGCTCGCCGAACGGATCGCTCAGCGACGATCTTCTTGCGACCACGATCCTGACCTTTGCACCGATCCCTGTCGCTCCTGGTTCGGACTGGCTGGCACGTGTGAAGTACAGCTCAAGCCCATTGGCTGAAATCGCCGGCGCATACGCTAGCGGGCCGGTGTTGATGTTCTTCATGATCTCCGCGCTGTCAGGCACAACGGCAAACGCTCCACCATCGATTCGCGCCACCATAAGCTCTGACTTCTTGGGAGCAGAGGCGCCGGGAACGATCACGGCTCGCGAGATGTAAAGTGTCTGACCGTCCGGACTGATGCTAGCATCCATATTCACGTTGAGCGGCAAAGTGGGACTGATGTTGCCCGCCACTGGATGAACATCTCTCACTTCCCGGCCGTCAAAATGCCCGGCGTATATCGAGTTCATTGTGCGGTCATATTCGCGCAACGTCGTGAAGTAGAAGTTTCCTGCCGCATCCATACTCGGCACAGCGTCGAGCGATGGCGAATTAACTCCGGGAATTTCTCCGAGATATTGAAAGTGGTTTGTGCCTGTCCGGCGTGCAAAATGCAAGTTGGTGTTTACGTTCGGATCGTTCTCGTTGTTGAAGAAGAGAAACTGCCCGTCCGGCGAGATGAACGGTTCCATGGCGCTGCCGTCGTAACCAGCGATCACTACCAGTTGCGGATCGACATACAATCGGCATTCCTTTTCCTGGCTTTGAAAAACAGGCAGCGACGAGACATCCGCGCCGTGAGGCTTCGAACGGTCTTGAGCCAATAGGTTCAACGCCCGATCGAGAAGACCTTCGGCCCTGCGCGCGTCTCCGGAATCGAGTGCCGGCCTGACCTGGGCGAGCATTGCGAGAATCGCAGAAACGTCGCCACCGTGCATCGCCACGTCTTTAACTTCCGCTTCGGCTTGGGCGGCTTTGCGCTGGATTCGATCGCTCGTCCGCTGAGAAGCAATCAGAAAAATACCCGCGCCAAGAGAGCCAGCAACGGTCAGCGACACGAGGATTACCTTGAAGGCGCGCATGTTCAGCGGTTCCATTCCCGCCATTATCAGCCACACGGGATCAAAGATTCCCTTCGACTTCGACAATCGCGCTTGACTGCTCATACTGGCCTCTGCCAAACTCGCACCTCATAAAGCACCGATACTTTCAAACTCACCCAGTCCTCCCTCACCCGGTGCTGCTCCTCATTTTTTTTGAGGAGTCAACGAAAGAACCCTGATGGCTGCGCAAGTTCCCCAGCCACCAATAACCAGGAGGAACCTATGAAAAAATATGTTGCTGAATTGGTTGGCACGTTCATCCTTGTGTTCTTCGGCTGCGGCACTGCCGTAGTCGCGGGCGACAAGGTGGGCATCGTCGGCATAGCTTTTGCCTTTGGATTCGCACTAATCGGCGCAGCTTACGGCATCGGCCCCATCTCGGGCTGCCACATTAATCCTGCCGTCAGTCTCGGTGTCTGGTCAGCGGGACGCATGAAGACAGGCGATATGATCGGCTATTGGATCGGGCAGTTCTGCGGAGCGATTCTCGGCGCCGGCGTTTTGTCGCTGATCATCCGCGGTGTCGGTGGTGGCTATGACATCAGCACCAACGGCCTGGGTCAGAACGGCTGGGGGGCGGGCTATCAAGGCGGCTATAACATCACTTCGGCCATCGTCTTCGAATTTGTGGCCACTCTGATCTTCGTTGTGGTGATCTTGGGCTCAACTCAAAAAGCAGCGCCTGGAGGATTTGCCGGACTCGCCATCGGCATTACCCTTGTTGCGATCCATATATGCGGCATCCATGTCACCGGCGTAAGCGTCAATCCCGCACGTAGCTTCGGACCTGCGCTACTGGTCGGTGGAAAGGCAATATCCCAGGTGTGGCTGTTCCTTGTGGTGCCCAGCGTGGCAGGCGTAGTTGGCGGACTGCTCTTCCGGCTTGGAGCGCTCGAAGCCAGCCAGCAGGCGGAGACTAAAGAAAAGCGGGAAGTCGTCAGCGCATAAGCGACTCCCCGCTCTTGTTGAAGATTTACACTCGCGGAACATCCGTTGACTCGAGCTCGGCAATGAACTCAACCACGGCCTCGCTCCAGCCATCGACATGCATCCATGCTCCGTAACCCACGCCGTTGCGGTTGGAGGCTACGTTGATTACGTAGCCACGACCGCGAGGCGCTGGCACCTGATCGTGCGACTGCTCGTCGGTGATCACCACCATACGGTCGTATCCCTTCCGCACGTCCGCCTCGACCTGCGCAATCGCCTTACCCAGGTAAGTCCCGCCGTGCGGCTGGCTCTGGTCCAGCGCGTCGCGCAACGCCATTCCGCGACGCGCTGGAACCAGCTTCGCCTCGTTCGAGAAGGTGTAGACCGTTACCTTCTCCCCGATTTCGCGAAGCAGGATCGCGACTCCATAAGCCGCATCAGTGCGGCGCATCTCGGAGCGATGCGAGATCGGCGCCTCCATCGATCCGGAGACGTCAACCAGCAACACGGTGTGACCCGGCAAAGTGCGAGCACGTCCGTCAAGCGCACGAAACATCGCAGCCTCAAGCGGCTGCTCCCACTGCGGAGCAACCCGCGCCGCAGCGAGAAAACGAAACGGCAAGACGCGGTCCGTCTTCATCGCCGCGAGCGCCCCGAGCACCAGTTGCTCGCTAACGTCAGCGTTCTGCATGTTGCGCAGGTTGCGCAGCAACGCCAAGGCGCCAAGCTTACGCTCAGAGAGCAGACGCTCCCACACTTCGCGCTTGCCATCGCCATCACGTCCGGTTGCCGACAACGCAACCTCCCACGTGTCCGGCGTAGCCAGCTGGTTCTCTGCCAGGCGCTTCCACAAAGTAGCCTGCGACTCATCCAACGGACGCGCGTGCGAGAGAAACAATACGTCGCGCAGACGCACCACGCCCGCTCGATCGTACTTGGCCAATGCGTACTCATCGAACTTGCAGAAGGCAGCAGCCAAGCCCTTCTTAACCTGCGCCGACAGCGGCTGACGCCCTTCCGCCCAGTAGATCGTGACGAACTCAGAGAGTTCGTCGGCACGCTGGATCACTCGCGACAAGGTCTCCGCCACTAGGCCGCGATGCGTCGCGAGGCGCGCCATTTCGCGCACCAGCAACAGCGGCGCATGACGCAGCTTCATACGCTCTCGCGCCTCGATGGCCAGCTCAGCCACTTTCTCCGCGGCTACCTGCGGCACTAGCTCGCGAATGCGCCCAGCAATCTGCACGCCATCCTCGTAAAACTCTCCCTCCCACAACATGCAGGAAAGAATCGAGCGACGCAAAGCCTGCTCTGGCGTAACCGCCACAGCGGGTGCTCCTTCGTGCGTGCGCAAACGCGGACGCAAGTAACGCTTTGTAATGTTCAGGCGCATGGTGCGCCTCCTTTCAATGCGAACAAAGAATAAACCTCTGCCGGGGAAAAATCGGGTGCGGTCTTTACACCAGGCTCTCGCCCGGCGGCAGGAATCGAACCTGCGACTCCGCTCTCTCGAGCGGTCTTCTACCACTGAAGTATCCGTACCCTGCGCCACCGGCAGTTCACTTCTCACGTATCAAATAGCTCGCGCTGCTTCATCCTCATCGTCGTCATCTTGCGCGGGTTGAATCGTTGTTACTGCATAGAAACCGCGCGTCTTTGCTGAAACTCTCACAGGATCGACGGAAATCGCCAGCTTCTCCATCTCGTCCCAGGTTGGCTTGCGCTTGTCGCTGAACTCGCTGCAATCGAACACAGTGAATGGAACCGCGATATTCGGGCTGGTGTTCATGCAGATCACCAGGAGATCCGACTCGCGGTATCCCGCGACCACTTGCCCCCAATTGCAGCTTTTGCAAAGGTGCACACTGCCCACCGGAGTTCCGTTTTTTACATTCAACTTGCCCATGACAATTTCGTTTCTATCCGGACGCACCGGAGGTTAGTTAGCCGGGGAACAATCAACAACGGAATTGCTCTGCCACTGAGCTACATGGGCGTAAAAAGCCCACGGCAGGATTTGAACCCGCGACCCATTGATGGAACCGTTGCCTACACCACCGGCCAGGTGGATGTTATGGCGCAGCCTGAAAGAATGCGCCAGAGTTACAGTTAACCGGGGAACAAGCGGTTGCGGCACATGAGGTGCTCTATCCAACTGAGCTACCGGAAATTACTTCCCGGGCGGGACTCGAACCCGCGACCACCCGCTTCACAGGCGAAGTATCCGCGACCTACACCACCGGTTATCTCATTCGCTTCTTACTTCAAACATCACGCCGGGGAACCCGCGAAAAGAGTACGGACTCGGCGCCTCTTGCTCACGGAACCTTGTGCATCGGGACTACGCCCCCGCTCCACGAACTGAGCACTACCGGCAGGCTCTCTAACCTGCACGTCCTTCTTTGGTAGAGAAGTAACTCTTCTCTTTCACCACCGGCGCTTCTTACCCGCAATAAGTCAACCTTCGAGCACACCTATCCTGAGTGCGCACAACTAACCATTGCGGCGACAAAACAAACTTTGCCCGAGGGAACAACCAAAGACAGATTTGTTTTCGGTGTCGACGAAGTATCTGTCTTCTTCGCCACTCGGGCTTTCACTTAGATTTCTGGAATGAGCGCAGGATAAGGACGCCAGAGGCGTTTATTGAAAATTGACGAAGTGCGCCCGGCGACCGATCAAGCTCTTATCGAGCCATCCCAGCCTAAGCATCGAATTGGGTGTGATGCAATTCATCGGGCGTTTCTCCTACGCAGTTAGTACTTTGCCATAAGTTGTTTTGAAAAGCAAGCATTGTCGATTAGTTTCTTTCTAAATATATCTAATCCCACCTTTACTTACTCGTCGTTTCGTCAAGTAGTTTCGATCATGCTCTGGCAATAAATCGCAACCGCACGTAATCTGCAATCCAATTTCCCTCTTCGTCCTGCAATACCGGGGCAAGCAGTTCCGATGTTTCGCTGATAACCGCTTCACGCACATTCTGCGGCAACCCCTCGAGGACCCCGCGGCGAAACGTGCGCAACCACTCCACCATTCCGCTCTCCGCAAGTTTTGTAGGACGTGGAATTATCTCGATTTTATCTACACTGAAACCGTGATCCTTCAACTGCTTTGTGTAGCTTGATGCCGTCGGATAATAGTTGACGCCGTCTTCGCGATCGCCGAATCCGTGGCGCGAAAGTACAGCCATCAGCGCTACCCGAATCGCAGCGATATTCCCGTGGCCCCCCATCTCAGCCACAAAACGCCCGCCTGGCTTAAGTACGCGATGCACCTGCGCCATCATTGCACCCTGATCGCGTACCCAGTGCAGTGCTGCATTTGAAAAAACTGCATCAAATGTTGCGTCGTGAAACGGAAGTCTCTCGGCGACTGCCTGCTCCGCTTCCACTCCTCGCTCACGCGCTGCCGCAACCATATCCGCTGACGCATCCACTCCCAGCACATGCGCGCCGGTCGCTATGACTCGTTGGGTTAGTTGTCCGTCGCCGCAGCCTAGATCAAGGATGTACTCGCCTATCTGCGCGTTCAACCATTCAAGCACGTCACCAGCGAGACCGTGCACGAATGCGCCGTTCTGCGCGTAGGCCTGCGGATCCCAAGTCTGCATTATCAGCAACCTCCAAGCCCAGTTTCATCGAGGTTTAGCCTATAACGCAAAGTTATTTTGTTTTGAGTTGGGATAAAAAACACTTATGCACATATTTAGCTGAGCAAAGCTTTAAATTGTCTGCACTGGCAGAAGCGTGAGATCGTCGACCAGCCCAACTTCTTTTTGCACGAACGGCTCGCCATATTTCACACCTGCCAGCAAGCCATAATGCCGCGCCTCTGCATACGTCCGTTCTCGAATCTCTTCTTCCGGGACAAAGAGCGCGCTGCCTGCAACCTGATTTGCGTACTGAGATTTGTATGCCATCAACGCGGCATGCCGCTGCTCGATAAACGGCGTGATGTCGACAATGAAACTGGGACGCACATCGGCATACAGGCTGGCGTAAACAATTTTGAATGGACGGTAAGGAGCTGATCCGGTTTCGACTTTTGCGAGTCCCGATAGGAAGCAAGCCTCGTAACCCAGCGAAGCCACGATGGCATGGTCTGGATGGCGAGCCTGCCAATATGGCAGAATCACCACACGAGGCCGAATCTCGCGAAGTACGCGCACGATCTTGATGCGGTTTTCGAAAGTGTTTTCGATGGCGCCGTCAGGAAGATCCAGGGCCCGCCGCCAACTCACACCAAGCAGATTTGCAGCCTCGTCGGCTTCTCGGGCGCGGTCTTCGGCGGTTCCGCGCGTTCCCGCCTCGCCCCTGGTCAGGTCAAGAATTGCGGTACGCAGCCCGCGCGCGGCCATTCGCAAAAGTGTTCCGCCGCAAGTTTGTTCCACATCGTCGCGATGAGCAGCGATCGCCAGCACATCTGCAGGCTGACGATCGGCTTCTTCAATCAGAGGCATGATGGGCTAGTAGACGGTATTGTCGCCGTCGGTGTGGGCGTCCATGTATGCCACGTCTGACGCGACTCCGGTAACGCTCACATACTGGTTGTTGATTGACGAGCCATCGGTCGTATGGAAGATGTACACTTGGCCGCCTTGCGCTACGTACACCTTATGTAGTCCGGTTACTCCAGCAATGCCGGTCAGGTCGCCCAGGTAGGGCTCAAGCATCGTGACGGAGTTGCTGCTTGTGTTGTACATCGTCAAGCAGCCGTAGGGCATTCCCTTGGCGTAGCGCTCTCCATTGTTGCACTTTGTCATGCCGATCCACAGGGTATTGTCGTCGGCTAGAAGCAGGCGGCTGGGCGCGCCCGGTGCACCATCGCTGATAGAAACGGGACTCGATGCCGAAAGCATGCCGGACGCGGTCGGGGCCAAATTAACGACAGTGAGATTGCCGGTAAAGAGGCCATCCGGTTGCAGTTGCTGGCCCGCCACGTACATGATGCTTGTCGAAACCAGCGCATTGCTTGATCCGCCTGGGATTGCCAAAGTGCAGGAGGTTGCATTCGGCGTGGTGGCACAGTTGCTGTGCAACGCGTTGTTCGTTGGAAATTTGCCGGAGCCCTGACCGGTGAGGTAGATCAGCGGGGCCGTCGGGAATACTGAAACCGAAGAAGTCGAGCCGCCGCATTCCGCCCCGCAGTTCAACACGTACGCAGTGTTGCCGTCTGCTGAAAATACGGCCTTAACTGGACGGTCGAAGACAAGAGGTGCGCCGTAGGGTGTTCCGGTAGCATCCGTGTTGTCGGGGCTCTGCATCTGGTAGAGGCACCAGCCCGGACCATTCTGCGGCTCGCAATCTACGGCAGCTTTGGGCCATGTGCTCGAACCACCAGAATAGGCAAGAGTCTGACTCGCAGTCAGCTTTCGCGCGTAGTAAGCGTAGTTGGAGTTCTGCACAAAAGCCACTGCGGCCGAGCCACCGGGATTGACGCTGACCCGATAGACGCCGGGCAAACTCAATGCGTATGTACCTCCGCTTGTGTTGTCGATTACGGTAAGCACGGTCGACTGCTGGCTGGCAGCAAAAATGTAGCTGCCGTTGCGCGTGATAAAGACACTTGAAGACAGGCCATTCAGACCTTTTTGAGCGCCGCTGTCCGACTCCTTTTGATAGTTGACTACATGCAGTGAACCGTCCCCTGCGCCATAAATCGCTCCAAGTTGCTCTTCAGGCATGTTCTGAATGGTGACCGGCAACTGCCCGGAGTACCCCGAAATGCTGAAGCCTCCAACCTTCTGGTTGTAGCTGAAACGAATATCGTAAAAGGCGTCGACGAAGGTAAGAGCGCCCGTCGAAGCGATACTCGGGTTCTGGATGCTGATAAGAACGCGATTGGTGAGGCCGCTGGGGGGTAGCGTTCTACCCGCAAAATAGGTCGTGGTACCGCATCCCGCAAGCACGATTGCCGCTACCAAGGCACCTGCGGCACTCAAGCAAAGACTTCTTTTCTTCAAAATCGCTTCCCTCGAAACCGGCGCGGACAGGCCGCGAATGATTGCACGGCTGTAGCCGCAACATGGACAAAATGAATGGCGATTGCCGCATACCCGGGCCTCAAAATTGACTCATCCTGGACCGGTTCTGCATAGCTTTTGACTCTCGAAGTATAACAAAGCAACCCGCTCGTTCGAGTTAATGCGTCCGGGGCGCATTCGAGCCCGCGCAAGTCACCGTTCACCTCACAATCCAATACATCCCAGAAGCCATGCGATAGCATTGAGGGTGAATGGCTCAGTTCGCCGATATATTTTCCAACCGTCCCGTGCTTGCCGATGGCGCCATGGGTACGGTGCTCTATGCCCGCGGGATCTTCATCAACCGTTGCTACGATGAACTGAACCTGTCTGACCCCAGCCTTATCCTCTCAGTTCATGAGGAATATCTGCAGGCGGGCGCCGAGATTCTTGAAACCAACACGTTTGGCGCCAACAAATTCCGCCTCACGCGCCATGGCCTCGCCTCGAAGGTTGCCGAGATCAATGCCGCCGGCGTCAAGCTTGCCCGGCAGGCAGTCGAACACCTGAAGGAAAAGCAGGCTGGCACCGCGTATGTCGCCGGGTCCATTGGGCCGTTGGGCGTGCGGCTTGAGCCGCTGGGCAAGACAGGTCTTGACGAGGCACGCGCCGCCTTTGCCGAACAGATTCGCGCATTAGCCGATGCCGGGGTTGACCTTCTCATCATCGAAACTATGCCTGCACTCAACGAGGCACGGGAAGCCCTGCTGGCTGCTGAAGAGACAGCACCTCACTTGCCGGTGCTCGTCATGGTCACGGTTGACGACGAGAGCAACTGCCTGGACGGTTCATCGCCACAACAGGCCGCTGCCCTGCTCACGGAATGGGGCGCCGGAGCCATTGGTGTCAATTGCTCCACCGGACCCTCCACAGTTCTTACGGCCATCGAGGCCATGCGCAGCGCCACATCGTTGCCGCTAGCCGCCATGCCCAATGCCGGCATGCCTCGCGCAATCGAGGGCCGCAATATCTATCTCTGCTCGCCGGAATACATGGCCAGCTTTGCGCGCAAGGCCATTGCGGCCGGGGCGCAGATTGTCGGCGGATGCTGCGGCACCACGCCCAACCACATTCGCGCCATGCGCTCGGCGATGCGCGCCATCGACGCCCAGGCCCGTGTTAAGGATGGCGACAAGCACGCAGAGATTTCCACTGAAACACCGCCTTCACCGCTGGGCCAGCGTTCGCGCATCGGTTCGCTGATCGAACAGGGCAGCTTTGTCACGCTGGTTGAAATCGTTCCCCCCAAAGGCATTAATTGCAGCAAGGAAATCGAAGGCGCACAGCTGCTCGCTCAACTGGGCGTCCACGCCATCAACGTGCCCGACTCTCCACGCGCCTCCGCACGCATGAGTGCGCAGAGCCTCAGCATTCAGATTCAGCAGCACACCGGTATCGAGACCATCCTTCACTACACCTGTCGCGACCGCAACGTGCTCAGCATCCAGTCTGACCTGCTGGGCGCTTCTTCGATCGGGCTGCGCAATATTCTCTGCCTTACCGGCGATCCGCCCAAGCTGGGCAACTACCCTGACGCAACCGCGGTATTCGACGTGGATGCTATCGGCCTTGTAAACATTGTGCGCCGGCTCAATCATGGCCTTGACATCGGCGCAAACTCCATCGGCGCCAGCACCAACTTCACCATCGGTGTTGCCGCCAATCCAGGCGTGCCCGACATTGAGCACGAACTTCGTCGCTTTTACTACAAAGTGGAAGCGGGAGCCGAGTACGCCATTACGCAACCGGTTTTTGACCTACGCCTGCTTGAAGAATTCCTCAACCGCATTGAAGGTCACCGCATTCCGGTCATCGCAGGCATCTGGCCGCTCACCAGTCTGCGCAACGCCGAGTTCATGAAGAACGATCTGCGCGTCTCCATGCCCGAAGAAATCATGCTGCGCATGGCCCAGGCCAACACACCGGATGCCGCCCGCAAGGAAGGTATCCTCATCGCGCAGGAGATGCTGGAAGCTGTGCGACCGATGGTGCAGGGCGTCCAGGTAAGCGCTCCGTTCGGCAGATATACCGCAGCCGCGGAAGTGATCGCCAGCGTACTGCCGGAAGCTTCACAACTCTCATCCTGAGGACGAAGCAAATCTGAGCCACGAGCCCCGTGTCTCACGGATGCATAAACAGCGCGATCACTGCTGGCGCGGCGAATATCATGAATTACAAAATCCACCGAGACTGCCAAGCGCGCATTTCCGCGAGTGAAGCATCGGTGGAGGGTGTATTCACTGAACGCCCGGAACAATCTTGCCTTCGGTGTTGGTCGCACTGCCTATTGCAACATAGGACTTGCCATCGAAGCGGAAGTAGTTCAATACAGCCTCATCGGCACCCATGTGCCACCCAAGCACAATGTCACGATAGCCATGGCTCGCGGATGCCTGGATTGCATACAGCCAGCCATTGAACCCGCGCTGGGGCGATGCCATTAGAATCGGCACGCCGCCCTTGAACCGAATCAGCCACATGGCACCATTCGAACCTTGGCCGCCGCGTGCGCATCCTTCACCGGCCTGCGCCAGCAGAACCTTGTGTTCTGGCGCAAGAGGTATGGCCTGAAAAGTTAGCCCTTTGATCATCTCGTCGCGGTCGTTTCCCTCGCATTCCCAGATGTCCTTCTTGTCCACCCGGCGCAACAGTGCGGCGATCGCTTTGAGTTGGGTATCGCTCGGTGTAACAGACGGTAACTGGGGCAAATCGATCTGCGGATTTACCTGATTCCATATCTCCGGCGATTGCGCAACTGCGCTCATCCCAGCAAACATCAGCATTGCAAGCATCCATCCGCGCATCGATCCCATCCTCGGCAGACTTATTTCCGATTGGCGAGTTTCCAGTCTTACAATAGTGCAGGAAGCACCAAAATCCACCATGCCATCTTTCGAAGAATCGCTGAAGAAACTCGAAACCATCGTCGACCAGTTGGAGAAGGGCGATTTGAGCCTCGAAGACTCGATTAAGCTCTTTGAGGAAGGTGTAGGCCTTTCCGCCGCTTGCAAAAAAGAACTCGATGAGGCCGAGGGCAAGGTGCAGATTCTGATGAAGCAGCGCGATGGCTCATTCAAGACCGCGCCCTTTCCTGCCGATAAATAGTCCGCAAATTCAAAAAGGGTCATCAACGATGCACAGGCGCGATCGCATCCAGGTCACCATTGCGTCGGAAAGTTGATCGAGCGATTTTAGATTGAAGCACTGAATACCAGCACGCAGATCTGTTGAATCAACTGGCAATCCATCAAAGGTCACCAGTGCATCCGCTTTGTTCAACAACCGCAAATAGCTTGGCTTGCTTTCCTCCGATCGACCCACGACCGCGACGCAAAGATCGACGGGAAGCACATCGATAATCCGGTTGGACTCGAATATGATGTTGCGATCTTCTTGTGTCGCAGCGTGAATCTCGTCGATAGGAACTTCTGGTCCATGTCGAGTGACCAGCAATGCGCGGCGGGCGCCGGCGGCTAGATAGCGAGACGTATCGGTGGCCTGCCCGGATGTGGTTTCCTCCCAGACAATTGCTCCAGTGGATTCTTGCTGTGAGCTGGATGCGGAAAGCCGTGGCTCATAACTATGGCCAGTGATCTTTACAGCCGTCCATTCACGGTCACGAAGCTCGGAGATGATCGCGCAGACCAGCGAGGTTTTGCCGATGTCTTTGGTACTGCCGCCAACGACTACGATTGCCACGCGAGTCTCATCTGCATTACTTCAAATTGCTCCCATGGCTGGAAATTTAGTTATGCGATGAAGCGCAGGCAATTCCTGTCCGCATCTTTCACATACATCTCGCGGCTGCCCCACGTCTGGTTGACTGGCGGCGTATCGATAGGTACGTGCCTCGCAGTGAACTCTCCATAGAGTTCGTCAACGTCGTTCACAATCAAGTTTGCCACTCCGCCTGCGACGCCATCGCCGCTGAACGAGGAAAGATGAATCCACACACCATTGCGGGTGATGCCCATGTAGCATGGATCGTCGCTTACACCTTCAGGGCGATGTTGAAATTCAAGCTGGAATCCGAGGCCGTGGCAGTAGAACTCGACAGCCGCAGCCGCATTCGAAACATGCAACAGTGGGATCGCGCGTCGGATCATGCATGCCCCCCTCACGTTTTCGCAGACGTCATTTCAGCTCGACTGAGGCGTTTGATCTTTCCTTCCGGGTCTTGCCTCATTCGTCAATCTTGTCAGGAGCGCCTGTTCGCGCAGTACCTGCTTCAACGGACGCGCCGGCGTTCCGAACATCACGGTGCCGGGCCTGTGTCCTTCATTGGTGATGGTTTTACCACTGAACACCCCGGCCTGGCCGCCGAGAATGACTCCTGGACCAACGTTGACATGGTCGCCGATGCCGACTTGACCGGCAAGGACAGCGCCGTTGCCGATCGTGCTTGAACCGGAGATCCCGGTCAGGGCTACGAGGATCACATGCTCGCCCACGTCGCAGTTGTGGCCGACGTGCACCAGGTTGTCGATCTTTGTGCCCCGCCGGATGCGCGTCTCCTCCAGTGCTCCGCGGTCGATGGTGGAGTTAGCCCCGATCTCCACATCGTCTTCGATGGTGAGGGTGCCCTGCTGCGGAAACTGTGTGTAGGCGCCGCTCACGGAGTCGCGTACATAGCCAAAACCGTCGCCGCCCAGTACTGCGCCTGCCTGCACAATCACGCGATCGCCGATCGTAGTGCCGGGATAGATCACGACGCGCGGGAAGATGTGACAATGCATCCCGATGGTTACGTTCTCGCCGATTACCACTCCAGCGCCAATGATGGTTCTGTCGCCGATCCGCGCATGCGTCCCGATGACGGCGCATGGCCCTACCAGCACGCCCGGGTCGACCTTCGCATCTGGAGCCACCACGGCCGAATGAGCAATGGTGGCAACGTGGGTGTGCTTCTTGACGAGCTGCGCGGCTTTGGCAAACCACAGTTTCGGTTGCTCTGACTCGATGATGCACTTGCCGCGCGGATATTGGCCGACCGCACCGGGCTTGAGCACGACTACGCCTGCGTTGCCCTGGAACGCCGCGGAAACCGACGCATCGGAGTCAGCAAACGCCAGGTCGAAGGCTCCGGCTTTCTCGCACGAGTTCACGCCGTCGACCATCCACTCAGGATCGCCCTGCACTATGCTTCCGCCGAGTTCTTCTACCAGCTCTTGCAAAGTCATTGGGTTTCTCCATTGGAAGAGTAACGCGGACGGTTAGCCGCGCCATCCCCTATTGGTTATGTAACCACGCCGGACACGCATGTGAGTTGCCCGAAGGTACGAGTGTGACGGACACTGATTCTCATGCGAACAGTGGTCATGCTTCTGGCGATTCTCGCGGTGACACCGGTTCACGGGCAATGGACGCTTGAAACGTCAAACACCACTGCCGATCTGCGCGGCATTCACTCGATCGGCAACGGAATCGCTTGGGCTTCAGGAACCAATGGCACGGTGCTGCGGACCGAAGATGGTGGATACGTGTGGCAATCGTGCACCGTTCCGCCCGGCGCGGAGAAGCTGGATTTTCGCGGGATCCAGGCGTTCGATGCGAATACAGCGATTGTGATGTCCAGTGGCAAAGGCGACCTGTCGCGGTTGTACAAGACTACGGACGGTTGCCATTCGTGGAATCTGATTTTTACCAATCCGGACAAGGATGGATTCTGGGATGCGATCGTCCTTAATCGCTTCGACAAGGACGGTGAGCTTCTGGGTGATCCGGTTTCGGGAAAATTTGCGTTGTGGGAGACAGAAGACAAGGGGATGACGTGGGAGCGAGTGCAGGCGAAAGGCCTCGATGCGGGAACAGACGAAGGTGCGTTTGCTGCAAGCAATTCTTCACTCCTGCTAGATGAGAGCTTTGGGACAGGTTTTGTTACCGGTGGACCTGTCGGCGCGCGCATTTTTTATAGCGAAGACACGAGTATGAGAGGAATGTTCTCTGTCCAGCATCTGCCGTTAAGCGGCGGTTCTCCGGCCTCAGGCGCTTTTTCTATCGAGAATCGAGAGTGGTGCTGCTGGGTGGCTGTTGGAGGTGACTACACCAAACCCAATCTGCAAAATCTAACGGCAGCCTTTACTCATGACGGCGGCAAAAGCTGGACCGCCGCCAAAACTCAACCCCAAGGCTACCGCTCTGCCGTTGCCTATGAGTCGGCCAGCAAAACCTGGGTAACCGTCGGACCCAACGGCACCGACATTTCTTCGGACGACGGGAAGAACTGGCGTGCGCTGCGGCCGGATGCGGCGCGGCATGAGGCTGCGGATGCGGACCGGAACTGGAACGCGCTTTCCCTTCCTTTTGTTGTCGGTCCGCATGGACGAATTGGAAAGCTGAATGACGTGGCACTGAAGCACTGAGGAATCGATGTCTCAGGTTCGTTTCCTCACCGGCAAGCTGCAATGAACCTGTGTACACAGTGGTGTGCAAATCCTGAGTTCTTCCAAAATTTGATTGGAGCACCTTCATCAGCAAATGCACCTTTTAATGTGCAGTTTTCGGCCCTGATTTCACCTTCATGTGATTGATGTATATAGATTTATATCAACAAAAGCGAAGATAAAGAGAAACTACATAAGGGGGAGGGGGGTACCCCGTTTGAGATCTATCGGAGTGCTCGATTTAGGGGAATCTGGAGTACGGGATTTTGCTCATGACTGGATTGTGCGCCAACGACGGGTAATTCTCTGCAAAGTGCGGAGAAATATCTTGCGAGCGTTTTCAGCAGGTTGAGGGAGACCGGATGCGCGAAGGGATTGCCATTCCGGCGCGGTACTCCTCGGCGTCTCGCGATCTACTTCCGGCTGATCGGCGGGACAGAATTACTGCGGAATTCCCACGCGATGGGCAAGATCCTGGAATCGGGGATCGGAATGCAGACTGTCAAAAACTAAGTCGGACTTCAGGGATTGAGGCAGATTCAAAGACTTCTCTGAATTTGCCTTTTCCAGGAATTCTAAGGCTTTGTCGTTTTCACCGAGGCTGGCATAGATTCCTGCCATCGTTAAGGGCGAATCGGCGGTTCCTTTTAACTTGCGCTCCAAATCGCGAAGGATCTGTTCCCCCTCAGCTTTCTTACCGACTGCGGAATAGGCGTGTGCCAGCGCCACGGAGCCCTTAGGATCGTCGGACATCTCGACTACTTTCTTGTACTCAGAAATCGCCTCCTGAAGTTTGCCCGTACCTTCATAGCCGACACCGAGATTGTAGTGAAGGAACCATTGGTTGGGGTCCAGAAGCAGCGCTCTGTTGCTCGCGTTAATCAAGCTGGGGTAATCCCGCAGCAAATAAAAAACTCCGACTTCGGAATCCGCCGAACCGACACCGGCGTCCAATTGATCGATTTTTGCGAGTTCGGCGAGGGCTTCGTCCCGCCGGTCAAAAAGGGCGAGGAAACCGGCGCGAGACTCATGCGCGCAACTGTAGCTCGGCGCCAAGGCGATGGCGCGATTGTATTCGCGATCGGCGGCCTCCCAATCCCATTCAAATTCCGACTTCAGCACGCCAAGCGTGTCGTGTGCTTCGCCGACGCCGTCATCCAGTTCCACTGCCTTGGCTAACAGCTTCTTGGCAGACTGATAGGCCTCATCCTTTGGCAAAACTCCTGTGAACGCTAAATAGAGGTAGGTATTCGCAAGTCCCGCGTAAGCCTGGGCGAAATTCGGATCCTTTTGAATCGACTCTTCGAAGTACTGACGCCCCTTCTTAAGCGAATCGGGTTTCGTGAACCCATTGTCAAAGTAAAATCGCCCCTTGAGATAGGCGTCGTAGGACGCCGGGTTCACTACGTGTGCCTCGCGAAGCCGAGCCTGCTGGGTTGTGCTGAGTTTTGCACGAACCTCCTGCGCGATCGCCTGGGCAACATCCCGCTGGAGATTCAGTATTCCGTTCAGGGGACGTTCATACTCTTCGCCCCACAAGTGACGATCGGCAGGGCCGTCCAGAAGCTGAACTGTTACGCGCACGTTGTTGTTTTCCCGGATGACCGACCCCTCGAGGATGGCATCCACGCCGAGTTCGCTTGCAATCTGCGGCAGATGCTTGCGGGTGCCCCTGTACTCCATGACAGAGGTGTGGGAGATGACGCGCAAGGAATCGATCCGGGAAAGCTCGGTGATCAGTTCTTCGGTCATTCCGTCGGCGAAGAAATCCTGCGCCGGATCGCCGGAGAGATTCTGCAACGGAATCACTGCAATGGAGTGAATGGATTGGGTCGCGCCTTTGCCGTAGAAGTGTTGCCAGGCAAACCAGGCACCGAGGGCGATGGCACAACAGGAGATGATCGCGATCCACAACGGAAATCGTCGGCGTGCCGGTGTGATGGATGCGGGCGGCAGATCGGGTTGATTACTGGTTGGTTCGACAAGGGGGCGCGCCGGTGCGGAGTCTGTATGGGATGGCTGAGGCTTTGCGACCAGTTGGAGGGGCGCGGGCATGTGGCCTGCGTCGGATACTGGAGCGATAAACCGGTAGCCTCTTCCGCTGAGGGTTTCGACATAGCGTGGCTGTTGGGGATCGTCCTTCAACGCCTGGCGGATCTTACGGACAGCACCGTTGATGCTGTTGTCAGTATCGACAAAAACATCTTTGCCCCAGATTTTTTCCGCTATCTCTTCGCGCGTAACGAGTTGGCCCTTTTGTTCAATCAGGATGACAAGAACTTGCAGGGGCAGGCGTTCCAGCTTGAGGGCACGGCCGCCATGGCGAAGCTCGAAGGAACGCAGATCGACCTCAAAGTCTTTTCCGAACTTGATCGATTCCTGTGTTCCAGCCGGGCTTGATCCCACGCGAACCCCCTCGTCGGGTGGACAGATTCTACACCGTTCGCGGTTTTCGTGGTTATCTTCGTGAGGCTCTGGGGCTTGAAAAAACAGAAAAAAATAAGAGGTTCGACAGGTGCGCGCTATTGAGAGAGAACGAGCCCAGGAGCATGATTCGCTAGTCGCGACCATCGGTTGCGCAAATCGCAGTTGTCGAAGGAGATCCCCAATGAGAATGAACTTCGTGTGGCGTATTGCAACACCCCTATTCGCTTCTCTTGCTCTTGGCTTTACAACGGGCGCGAATGCACAGGAAAAACCCCGTATCGTTCAAGTCGTGGCGCTTGACGAATGTGACCCGGCCACTTTCGATAGCGCTCTGGGACCGGATTTCTGCAAGAACGTCACTCTTGGCGCATCGACTGTGCTATCGGACTTGTTTGCCGGCGCAGCCAAAGGAGAGCCCGATCCGGGTTGGGACTTTGAGCCCGACTCAGCCGAGATAAGGGACGGCGCCGTTCTGAGTGTTGTCGACGAGGGCGGCGAACCGCATACGTTTACCGAAGTTGCGAAGTTTGGTGGCGGGTTTATCGACGGCCTCAATGCACCGGGGCAGGAGACGGTTCCCGAGTGTGTGGGCGGTTTCAAGAACATCGCCGTGGCCAGAACCCGCATCCTCCAGGGCAGCACGTTCCAGGTTACAAACCTTTCGAAAGGCGAACACCTGTTCCAGTGCTGCATCCATCCCTGGATGAAGTTCAAGGTCACGGTGAAGTGATCCTTTCAAACACGCGGAGGAAACGGTATCGCCGACTTTGCCGTTTAATCGCGCTGCCGAAAATAACATAGGGAGGCCAGAATGCCTAAGTACGTGATTGAGCGCGAAGTTCCGGGTGCGGGTGAATTGAATGCGCAGCAGCTGAAGGACATTTCGCAAACGTCCTGCAGCGTGCTGCGCAAGCTCGGGGTTGAGATTCAATGGATCCAGAGTTTTGTGACCGGGGACAAAATTTACTGCATCTATCGGTCTCCGAATGAGGAGATGATCCGGGAGCACGCGGAGCTGGGAGGGTTTCCGGCCAATGTGATCTCGGAGATATCGACGACGATCGATCCTACGACGGCGGAAGGCTAGCGGAATGCCGGGCCGAATGGCGCTTGGATTTGATCATTAGATGGAGAAAGGTACACAGGGTCGTGCTTTCCCACACGTGACGCAAAATGCGCGTCATGGATGGGGCACCCTGGGTTGTGGGGATTGAAGCGGAGGAGGAGCAACTGCAGGGGAGGAGCAACTGCAGGTTCCTCGGCTTCGCTCGGAATGATGTTTGAAACAGCTGATCGAGAGACGGCTTGGGTAAGAATCGGGGCTAGTCGCGGCTTTTCTGCGGGTCGGCGTAGTAGCCGGTTTTGTGGCGGATGTTGAAGGACTCAGTGGCGGCGCGAGGCACAGTGACCTGGATGTGGTGGAATTCTTTTCCGGGTTCCTGATTCCGGGGATAGTAGCCGATCAAGTATTGAGTTCGGAGGTCTGCGCTTACCTGTGCGAAAGCCTTGTCGAGTCCGCCGGCGTCAACGTAGAAGTGCTTTCCACCGGTGTCCTCTGAGAGCTGGATGAGCGCGTGCTCGCCACCGAGGTCGCGGCCGGCGCTGGCGGCGATGGGGACGTCGATGATGGAGTAGATCATGACTTCGTTGCGCAGGGCCTCTTCGATTGCTTCGTCGTAGGTGTAGCCCTTTACGGTATCTCCGCCGTCGGTAACCAGCACGAGAATCTTGCGGCCATCTCTCTTGCCGAGGGATTTTGACCCGAGGTAGATGGCGTCGTAGAGCGCGGTGCCACCTTCGCCGCGCATGTGTTCGAGGCCACGATCGATCTCAGTCTCCTTGTTTGTAAATCCGCGGGTCAGCTCGGACACAAAGGTATCGAATTCGAGCAGGCTCATCTGGTCCTGCGGGCGCAAAAGGGCATGCACAAACTTTTTGGCGGCCTGCTGTTCGATGGCGCGGTCTTTATATGTGCTGGAGCTGGTGTCGATGGCGAGGGTAAGGTTGAGCGGCATTTCTGACTGGCGCTCGAAATTGGCGATGGTCTGCGGACGGTTGTCTTCCGTGATTTTGAAGTCGTCCTTGCTGAGACCGCCGACGATCGCGCCCGACTTGTCGGTGACGTTGACGAAGATGTTGACCAGCTTGACGTCGAGGCGTAAGGGTTTGTCTTCCTGGGCGACGAGGCGGAAAGCGATACCGGCGAGGAGCGAGAAGCAGAGCGAGAGTATTGCGAGACGTTTACGAGGAAGGGCCATCGGCGCCCTCCACGGCGTAACCCGGGGGAAAGGGCTCACCATCGGCCCATACCGCTCCGTCAACAAAGGTTTCTTTCTTCCAGATGGGCACCGTTTTCTTGAGAGTATCGATGAGCCAGCGGCTGGCTTCGTAGGCCTGCGCGCGATGTGCTGAGGCCACGATGATCAGCACGCTGGTCTCGCCTACGTGCAATCGGCCGAGACGATGAACGATGGACACGTGACGAATGCCGAAGCGGGTGATGGCTTCGCGGGCCAGTTCGTTCATCTGCTTCGTGGCCATTTCTTCGTAGGCTTCGTAGTCGAGATAGAGGGTCCGGCGGCCGCGGGAGTTGTTGCGTACGATGCCATCAAAGACGACCACGGCTCCGTCTTCGCCTTGTTTGGCGGCGGTGACCAAGGCGTCGGCGGCGATGGGCTCGCGGGCGAGCCGAACAACTGTGGTCTGTCCAACGGAGTCGGCGCCCGAGCCACCCGAGACTGGAGGCAGCAGGCCGACTTCGTCGCTTTCATTCAGGACATGGGAGCGCTCGGCATACTCGGCGTTGACGCTGACGGCGATGCCAAGAGTCTCCACCATGGGGGCCTGAACGCCGAGACGGGCCAGCAGATCGGCGACCGTGGCTCCGACGGGAAGATCAAGCACGAAAGGGACAGAGCCGAGAGACTCTTTGAGGATGCCGAAAGAGAGAACGCGTACCTGCATGTTGGAGAAAGGATACCGCCTTAACCCTTAGACGCGGCTCCAGTGCATGGGTTGGGAAGAGTGTTTCAGATGGTGGTTACCTTTGCAGATAACGACGACTTTCTACAGAGATGGACGAGCTTTCTGTCAAAGCGGAGCACAAGGCGGGGACTACTGTTCCATATCACTCACTCTCTGCTGCCCCGATCATGTAAGGTACGGATGCACACTAATCGGACAGGATATGTCTCACGACATCATGAAGAACGCCCTTGCAGTTGATCCTCTTATCCAGGGTGATGACCTTTTTCGCGAATTGGCTGATGCCATTCCGCAACTGGTGTGGATGGCAGATCCTGAAGGAAATATTCTCTGGTACAACAAGCGCTGGTACGAATACACCGGCACTACCTTCGACGAAATGAAGGGATGGGGCTGGAAACGCCTTCACGATCCGGAATTCCTGCCGCAGGTTATCGAGCGCTGGAATCTGTCGCTGACCACGGGTGAACCTCTTGAAATGAAATTCCCTCTGCGTCGTGCTGACGGGGTTTTTCGGTTGTTTTTGACTCGCGTACTTCCTGTTCGCAACTCCGACGGGAAAGTGACGCGGTGGTTTGGGACGAATACAGACATCGATGCGGAAGAGAAGGTCCTGCAGGAACTGCAACAGAGCCGAGACCAGTTGCAGGTAGCGCTATCTGCTTCGCAGCGGCTTGCGGCAATCGTTGCTTCGACGGACGACGCAATTGTGAGCAAGGGCTTGGACGGCATCGTGACCAGTTGGAATGCGGGCGCGGAAAAGATGTTTGGGTACAGCGCAGAAACGATGATTGGTAGCCCGATTGCGACCATCATTCCGCCCGAGTTGATGGAAGACGAAGCGCGCTTTTTGAGAGTGATCGCGCAGGGCGGCCGCATCGAACATTTTGAAACATATCGCCGAACAAAGAGTGGTGAAACGATAGAGGTTTCACTTACGCTCTCACCGGTTCACGATGAGAGCGGCAAAGTGATTGGCGTCGCGAAGATTGCTCGTAACATCACGCAGCACAGGAAAGCGGAACGGGCGCTTCAAACCAACGACCGCCTGGCCTCAGTGGGCAGATTAGCCGCAACCATAGCGCATGAAATCAACAACCCGCTAGCTGCGGTGACCAACCTGGTCTTTCTTGCGAAGCTCAATTCCGCTGAAAGCAATACGCGGGATCTGCTCGGTCGAGCCGAAGAGGAACTGGGACGTGTAGCTCAATTGACGAAGCAGACGCTCGGCTTCTTCAGGACAACTAAGGGCGCTGTCTCTCAGTCGCTGGCTGAACTGGTGCAGCCGCTCGTTGGCCTGTATTCGTCGCGTGCGGGAAACAAGGACGTCAAGTTGAGTGTTGACATCAAGCAAGACCCGGCTGTTTATTGCGTGCCCAGCGAAATCCGCCAGGTGGTTGCGAACTTACTGAATAACAGCATCGATGCCGTAGAGGTGGGGGGTTCCGTCACGATTCGAATATCTGCCGCTCGACAGCGCAGCGGGGCGGGTAGCCCGGGAGCACGCCTCACCATTGCGGATTCGGGCCATGGAATTCCGGCCGCAATTCGGAAGCACCTGTTTGAGCCGTTCTTCACAACGAAGGACGATGTGGGCACGGGACTGGGCCTTTGGATATCGAAAACCATCGTCGAAAGGCACGGCGGAAGCATCCGCGTGAGAAGCAGGATCACACCCGGCAGCAGCGGGACGGTTTTCTCAATTTTTCTTCCGCTGAATGCGGCCGTCGAGGAATTCCCTCCAGAAGCGAGAACTCATCCAAAGCCAACCTGAAAGTAAGCGGCAGGCGACCGGGCCGAAGTTTATTGGCAGCAGCCGCTTCGAGACGCCTTGCTTAGGGAGGTTCCCCGGGGGCGCAGCGAACGAAAGTCGTATGGATTGTGCCCGTTTCAACTGCTACCGTGTCCGCATCTCAGATGGAGCGGAAGCCAGTGGCATTATTGTCTCTTGCCACAACAAACTTCACCGACCTGCGCGCCGAGATAGCTCTGCGCAGAAGATGGCTCTACGTCAAATTCGAGAAGCTCCTGGCATTGCTCTCGTCGGGAACGCGAAAGAGGATCCTGTTTTCCGGTAAGCCGGATTGGTTTGAAGAAATCAAGCATGGGTTTGACGGCTTGCCCTACCAGATTGAATTCGGGCCCATCTCCGAAGATAGCTTCCAACGTTACGAAATCGTGGTGCCATTAAGCTTATCCGCCATCGAAGAGGCCCGCCGGAATTGCCCGTTGCGGAAGCTGGCACTTCCCCTGCCCTCTAAGGAATCAGTCCGCCTTTGCGACGACAAGTATGAGTTCAATCAGGCGCTCGTCAAGTACGGATTTGGCCAATACATCCCGAAAGTGACACAGGGAGTGGGGCTGACAACCCCGTACATCCTTAAAAAGCGTGTTGGCTCCTGGGGGCAGGATTGTTACATCATCCACAACAGCGAGGACGAAGCGGCACAACTTGACCGCATCCGGGATCCCGATTATTTCTGTCAGGAAATTGTGCGGGGCCGCTCAGAGTTCGCGACTCACATTCTGTTTGTTGAGGGCAGGATCGTCACGGCTCTAAACATCGAGTATCAGTTTGCCAGCGAAATGCCGATCAAGGGACAAGAAAAAGAGCAGATCAAAGTCGTTCATCGTTGCCAATATCTTGACTTGTTCGCAAGCATGTTAAGAACGATTCAATTCGAAGGACTCTGTTGCGTAAATTACAAAGTGGCGAATGGGGAACCGTATCTGCTGGAGATCAACCCTCGCTTCGGTGGAAGCCTCGGTCCTTACTTCTTTTCTTTCCTTAGACACTTGCACTAGCAATTCGCAATGACCTTGCGAACTGGGGATTGGCACGGCTAGACTGCTTCGCATGACGCGACCGATTCCCCACGTTGCCAGACTCACCGCCGCAGCTTTGCTGGTTACGCTTGCTGCCGTCTCAACCCATGCGCAGGACTGGGCCAAGGCCCGGCTAGAAGCTTCTCCGCGACACCACGAGTATGTGACTCTGAAGCACGACAACCGGAGCGTGCAGGCTTTCGTTGTCTATCCCGAGGTTAAGAACAAGGCCACGGTGGTGGTGCTGATTCACGAGATCTTCGGGTTGAGCGACTGGGCCAAGGAGATGGCCGATGAGCTTGCCGGGAAGGGATTCATCGTGGTGGCTCCGGATCTGCTTTCGGGGATGGGTCCGAATGGCGGTGGGTCAAGCGCATTCCCTGACCGGGATTCGACAACCAAGGCTGTGTCGGGACTGGATGCGGGTCAGGTGACTGCGGATCTGGATGCGGCAGCGGATTATGGCAAGAAGATTCCGGCGGCGAACGGGAAAGTGGTCACAGTGGGATTCTGCTGGGGGGGCGGCAAATCGTTCGCCTTCGCTACGCACCGCAAGGATCTTTCGGCGGCGTTCGTGTTTTATGGGCCGGGACCGGCGGATGTTTCGTCGATTACCGCGCCTGTTTATGGCTTTTATGCCGGGAACGATGCGCGCATCGGGGCAACGGTGCCGGGTACGACGGAGGCGATGAAGGCGGCGGGAAAGAAATTTGAGTCGGTGACGTATGACGGTGCGGGGCATGGGTTCATGCGGGCGGGCGAAGATCCTACCGACACGGTGCCGGGGAATAAGACGGCGCGGGAACAGGGATTCGCGCGGCTCGTGAAGTTGATCAGCGAAGTAGGTGGTGCCCCTGCGGCGGGGACGCGGAAGGTGGTTGGGGCGCCGGGGAAGACGGAGTTGGCAGGTGTGAATTGCCACGACGGCAAGCCGATTTCGTGAGTTGAACTTCGATTGGTTTCGGGTTCCTCGACTCCAGTTGGTCGCTCGGAATGACAGTGCATTTGTTGGAAAATGAAAAGGCCGGCGGGTTAGCCGGCCTTTTTTCAATTCGTCGAGAACGACGTGGGTCGATTGCGGCGTCGTCGATTATGCGGCTGCGGAGGCGCTGTGTTCGGCGGCAATCGGGGTGACTTCCGGTTTTGCTTTCAGCGATGGCAGCGCCACGGCCAGCACGTCTTCAATGCGGCTGGCGTAGTGGATCGAAACTCCTGCGATCATCTCGGGCGTCAGATCTTCTTCGACGTCCTGGCGGTTGTCGGCGGGCAGGATGATGGTTTCCACTCCTGCACGGCGCGCTGCCAGAAACTTCTCCTTGATGCCACCCACGGGAAGAACATTGCCGCTGAGGGTGATTTCGCCGGTCATCGCGGTTAGCGGACGAACGGGGATATCGGTGAGCAATGATGCCAGCACCGTGGCCATGGTGACACCCGCTGAAGGACCGTCTTTGGGAATCGCGCCTGCGGGCACGTGAATATGCAGGTCGAGTTCCTTGTTGAAGTCCTCTGAGAGGCCGAGCATGCCGGAGTTGGAGCGGACCCACGTAAGTGCGGCCTGCATCGACTCCTGCATGACTTCACCGATCTGGCCGGTCATGGTGAAGCCACCCTTACCCTTCATCTTGTTGGCCTCGATGAAGAGGATGTCACCGCCAGCAGGTGTCCACGCAAGACCAACGGCCACGCCGGGACGCTTGACGCGCTCGGCTACCTCGGTTTCGACGCGGACCTGGATGCCGCCGAGAAATTCCTTCAGCACATCCTTGTCGACGATGAGCTTCTCCGTCTTGCCTTCCACAACACGACGGGCTTCTTTGCGGCAGACTGTGCCAATGACCTGCTCAAGTTTGCGCACTCCGGCTTCGCGCGTGTAGTGGCGCACGATGTGGCGGACTGCAGCCTCAGGGAATTCGATTTGATCCTCGGTGATCCCGTTGGCCTTGATCTGCCGCGGAACCAGATAACGCGCGGCGATGTGCACCTTCTCCTCTTCGCTGTAGCCCTGGAGCGGAATGATCTCCATGCGGTCGATGAGAGGTGGAGGCACGGTGTCGAGCATGTTCGCAGTGCAGATAAACAGGACCTTCGACAAATCGAAGGGCACATCGAGGTAGTTATCGCGGAACGTGTTGTTCTGCTCCGGATCTAACGTCTCGAGAAGAGCCGATGCTGGATCGCCGCGGAAGTCGCGTCCGAGCTTGTCGACCTCATCAAGCATGATCACCGGGTCGTTGGTTTCGGCGCGACGAATGCTCTGGATGATCTGGCCCGGCAGTGCTCCGATGTAGGTCCGGCGATGTCCGCGGATTTCAGCTTCATCGTGCATGCCGCCCAGCGAGACGCGCTGGAATTTGCGTCCCAAGGCGCGCGCAATGGAACGGCCAAGCGAGGTTTTCCCTACGCCCGGAGGTCCGACAAAGCAGAGGATCGGCCCCTTCATGTCGGGCTTGAGTTCCAGCACCGACAGGTAGTCGAGGATGCGGTCCTTCACCTTTTTCAACTCGTAGTGATCCTCATCGAGGATCTCGCGAGCTTTGTTGATGTCGATCTTGGAGCCGGAGCTTTTGGCCCACGGCAACACCGCCAACCACTCGATGTAGTTGCGGGTGAGCGAGTAGTCGGCGGCCATGGGAGACATGCGGCCGAGGCGCGACAGTTCTTTCATCGCCTCTTTCTTCACGTCTTCGGGCATACCTGCTTCTTCGATTTTCTTGCGCAGGTCTTCAACTTCGCGCTGTCCCTCGTCCTGTTCGCCGAGCTCCTTCTGAATGGCCTTCATCTGCTCGCGCAGATAATAGTCGCGCTGCGACTGCTGGACCTGGTCCTGCACTTCGCTCTGAATCTTGGTGCGAAGCTGTTGGACTTCGAGTTCCTTGGCAAGGTGCTTCGTAAGCAACTCGAGCCGTGCTGGAACACTGGCAGTTTCAAGCAGAGCCTGCTTGTCGTCGGTGGTGAGGAACGGCAGCGACGAGGCGACAAAATCGACCAGGCGGCTGGGGTCTTCGATGTTTCCGGCGATGGTGCGGAGTTCGTCGGAGAGGGTGGCCGATTCGGTCACGATCTGCTGGAACTGGCCGACGACGTTGCGGACCAGCGCTTCTACGGAAGAGGTCGTTTCGGGCGCGATGTCTTCGACGGTCTCGACTTCGGCGATCATGAAGGGCTCGGTCTGGACATAGCGGATCAGGCGAACGCGCTCGACGCCTTCTGTGAAGACGAAGCGGCTCTGATTGGGCATGCGCACGACCTTGTGTACGGTGGCTAAAGTGCCTACTTCGTGCAGATCGGTCGGCTTCGGCGCGTCAAGACGCGGATCGAGCTGGGCCGTGACCACAATGGAGCGTTCTTCGGCCAGAGACTCGATGAGCTGAATGGAACTTTCGCGTCCAACTGTAAGCGGCAGAACAGCATGCGGAAAGAGGACGGTATCGCGAACGGGCAGAACAGGGATTCTTTTTGGACCAGAAATCGACTTTTTCTGAGGATTTTCGGGAGGTAAGATGGAAGGCTGACTTGGCATTGAGTGTCCTCGTATCAACTTTCCTTATTAGACAACACAGAGCCTCAAAAGTTTCAGGAAAGACGGTTGCCCGAGAAATCCCTGCTTTGCCCTGCTGCCTGATCAGGTTTACGTTGTTCTGTTCATTTGAGTTCCGGACTGGAACCGATAAAACGCCGAAAAGCCGAGCCGCTTTTATGTGACTCAAAGCGGCTCAACTGGTTTATCGGCAGCCATGCAGGAAGGCTGAATTCTGCGTGGCGGCCATTCTCACGAGATTCAAAGCCCTGGATGAATCAAACGTCTTCAGTCGTGGTTGCTGATTCCGTCCTCGTCTTTAATGGCGGATTCGATGCGCTCCCAGAGCTTGTCTTCCGGTTCCTGATCGGGAAACAACTGCTTGGCAGCTTCTGCGATGGTCTGGAGTTGCTCGTACAACTCGCGGCAGATCTCGCACTCCTGAATATGGGGGTGATTATGGACGTCGGCCCCGGAGCCGACCAGATCGGACAGCTGGGACTGAAATACCTCGCAGCTCATGGTTTTGTGGTCGGTGGTCATCGCCGGTCTCCCTTCCGGAGCGAGAGACGCAAAGCATCGCGCAACTTGAGCCGGGCCTTGTGAAGTTGGGATTTGCTGTTTCCCACGGAACAATCAAGCATAGCCGCAATCTCATTATGCTCAAAGCCTTCGACGTCGTGAAGGACAAAGATAAGGCGGTAGCCAGCTGGTAATGCAGCGACTGCCCTTTCAAGTGCGAGGCGATCGATGGAACCGGTGAGGGAGAGATCGGGAGCGCCAAAGCTGCGACCGGGACCGTCGTCGTAGGAAGGCTCCATGGCCTCATCGAGCGACATGAGAGGCAGGCCCTTCTTGCGGAGATGCATAAGAACGACGTTGATCGACAGGCGATGGAGCCAGGTGGAGAAAGCGGAGTCCCCGCGAAATGTGCCGATTTTTCGATGCAGTTGAAGAAATGCTTCCTGGGTGAGGTCTTCGGCTTCTGCTACATTGCCGACCATACGTAGGCAGAGAGAGTAAATGCGCCGTTTATGGAGCGAGTAAAGATGCGCGAAAGCGTGGTGGTCTCCGGCCTGCGCCCGGGCGAGCATCTCTGCGTCGGGAGTCAGGGCAGGTGTGGGCGTAACGACCTCGGGTGCAGAATCGCTGACCTGGACCGCGTTTGATTTTTCCACAGAGGTATCCGGCGCGGAGTCATCAGTGGTCTGCTTTTGCAACTTGCTACGTGGCATGCGCTTCCTTTGAGTGGGGATATCGGTAGCTGTAAGGATTAACTGATGCTGCGCCAAGCTTCTTTCCTCGTTAGTATAAGGTGCAGCGGTGGAAAACTTTGAGCTGCGGCTGGAAGGAACCGGATCGGCTCTCAAGTTATTTAGTTTGATGCAACCAATCGGGAAGACGCGTGTCTATATGGCTAAATTCTGGGAGATATAGTGCGGAAGGCAATGCCGGCATGGCAGCACGGCTCAAGACGTAGACAAAGAGCGGTGACGACTTGTCTTTTTCTCATCCTGATCATCGCAAACCGTTGTCTGGCGCAAGCCAGCGGAGCAATGCCGGGAATTGAACCGAAAGCCCGATTTTCAGTGAGCGATGTTAACTCGCATGGTTCTGCCAGCGGGAATGAAGCCGAGCCTCTGGCGTTGACGAAATGGCTTGGGCTTCCGGTTCGCGAAATCACATTTGAAGGGGTGTCGGCGGAGAGGCTGAAGCCACTGCCTGGACAACTGCCGCAGGCGGTTGGCGCGCCGCTCGACCGGCTCAAGGTGGCGGACAGCCTTCGCGCTCTTTTTGCGACGGGACTGTTCAGCACGGTTGCTGCCGATGCGACGCGGCAGGGCGATGGCGTGAAGCTTGTCTTCAAGGGAACGCCGCGGGATTTCATTGGAACGGTTAGCGTGGATGGCGCGAAGGGCGCAACGATCAATGCGCAACTGCAGGCGGCCAGCCGACTGACGGCGGGAACGCGCTTTACCCAGACGCGACTGGACGCCGCCATGGTGCGCATGCGGCAGGCGCTCGCGGATAACGGCTTCCATGAACCGTTAATTACCTACAAGCTGACGAGACACACCGGGGAACAACTCGTTGACATCGCTTTCGAGGTGATGTCAGGCGTGCAGAGCCGCGTGGGGGCGGTTGCTGTGTCGGGTGACTCTGGTTTGTCGGCGGAGCAGTTCCGCCACCAGGCGCATCTGCGCGAGGGAACCAAGGTTGATCACGACACGAGCAATCGTGCGCTGAGCGGAGTGCTGAAGCACTACCAGAAAGAGGATCGGCTCGAGGCGGACGTCAAATTGGAATCACAGGCCTACATCGCGGACACAAAGAGGTCGACTTTCACGTTTTCGGCGAATCGCGGGCCTGTGGTCAAGTTGAGCGTGGAAGGGGCAAAAATCAGCGGGGAGCGACTGAAGCGGCTGGTGCCGGTATTTGAAGAAGGTACGGTTGATGAAGATCTGCTGAACGAGGGCAACCGGCGGCTGCGCGATTATTTCCAGCGGCTGGGATACTTCGACGTGAAGGTGGATCACAGCGAACAGGATCCTGAAGGCGGCGCCGTGACCATCACATATAAGGTGACGCTGGGAGCGCGACGTCGGGTCGAAAAGGTTTCAGTTGCGGGCAATCACTATTTCAATGCGAATACGCTGGAAGAACTGCTGAGCGTACACGCTGCCGACCACTTGGACCGCCACGGAGCATATAGCCAGGCGCTGGTGGTGGCGGATGTGAATGCGCTGCAGGCGGTGTACCAGAACAACGGATTTTCAAAGGTAAAGGTGACGCCGGAGACCTTGAGCGGGGGAGCCGATGTAAGCGCTCCAGGACAAGGAACGGTGCGAAATTCAACTGAACCGCTCTCGGTGGTTTACCACATCGAAGAGGGACAGCAGCAGCGGGTGGGCGTTCTGAAACTGGACGGCGCTGTGAAATCGGACCAGAGCAAGCTGCTAGCCCTGATGAACACGTCGCCGGGACAATTGTTCTCTCCGCAAACCCTGGCGGGCGACCGCGATGCGCTGCTTACAGATTACTTGAGCCGCGGTTTTGACCAGGTGCAGATCGACGTTGTGCAGCAGACCGAAACAGAGGATGCCGCCAAGGTAGACGTTGTGTTCAACATCCGCGAGGGGCAGCAGATTTTTGTGCGCAAGGTGCTGCTGTCCGGTTTGCATTACACGCGACCAGACACGGTGGCGAAGGCAATTACGCTGAAGCCCGGGGATCCACTGAGCCAGACGGCGCTTGCCGAAACGCAGCGAAACCTTTATGAATTTGCGCTTTTCAACGAAGTGAATACAGCGGTGCAGAATCCGAACGGCGAGGAGCCTTACAAGACAGTCCTCATTCAAACGACGGAGGCGCGGCGCTGGACGTTGACATACGGTCTTGGATTCGAGGCACAGACCGGTACCCCGCAGAACAACTGCCGCGGCATCGCGACGACGGGCGCGCCGTGCAGTCCAAATGGGAAAACAGGAATCAGCCCGCGCGTGTTGGGCGCAGTGACGCGGAACAATCTCTTTGGGCGTGAGCAGTCGGCGTCGATTCAGGGAACATACGGCCTGCTGGAGCAAAACCTCAACCTGCTATTTCAGAATCCGCATTTTTTCGGGAATCGAGATTTTGGTTTCACGTTCTCAGGCGGCTACGCAAGCAGCCAGAACGTAACAACCTACGTGGCCTCGAAACTCGAGACAGGCGTGCGGTGGACGGAGCACTTCAACCAGCCGGGCTCGTTCTTTTCCAAGGCGAATACGTTTGTGTATGAATTTGATTTCAGGCGCGTGAAGGTGGCGGCGGAGAGCCTGCAGGTGGGACCGAGCGAAATTGAGGCGCTGTCAACGGCGGTGCGCGTCGCTGGTCCGAGCGTAACGTGGATTCGCGACACGCGCGACTCGCCGCTCGATTCGCATCGCGGAACTTACACTAGCTTTCAGGACTTTCTTTCCAACGAGACGTTTGGGGCGCAGGCGGAGTTTAACCGGCTGGATGTTTCTAATTCGAGTTACTACGGGTTCGACAAGAATCGCTTTGTGCTCGCCCGGAACACGCGGTATGGGCAGGAGCGGGCGTATGGATCCCCTTCCGACTCGCTGCTTCCCTTGCCCGAGCGACTTTATGCCGGCGGACCGACGTCGCATCGTGGATTCCCGATCAACGCCGCGGGGCCACGCGATCCGGAGACGGGCTTTCCGATTGGAGGAGCGGGTGCACTGGTGAACAGCACGGAGGTGCGGCTACCCCCGCCTGTGCTCCCGTTCTTTGGGGACACATTGAGCTTCGTGCTCTTTCACGATATGGGCAACGTGTTTGCAAATGCGGGGGACGCGTGGGCGAGCGCACTGCGCGTCCAGCAGCCGAATCGCGATGCCTGCAAAGTGACGACGCCTCCGGACTACAGCACCAATCCGCCTACGCCGCCGAGTCCGACGGGACCGACAACTTCAACGGGACAGCAGGGCCAATGCAACTTTAACTACTTCTCGCATGCGGCTGGAATGGGCATGCGCTACCACACGCCGGTCGGTCCGATCCGGCTGGACTTCAGCTACAACTTGAATCCGCCCATCTATCCGATCAATGTCAACTACTCGCAATCTGACATCTATGCAAATCAGCACGTTGGCGAGGCGGCGCACTTTAATTTCTTTTTCAGCCTGGGGCAGACATTCTGATGCTTATGCAGCGGACGAATCCGTACTGGCAGCTCGTGCGCGCAGCGATGCAAAGAGTTTGCATGGTCTCGTTGCTGGCGTGCGGATTTCCTGCTGCAGCGCAAAGCGTGGGCCAGAGTCCAGGGACAGAGAACAGAATTATGTTTGACCGGGTGGTGGCGGTGGTAAATCGCCAGGCGATTCTCGAAAGCGATCTTGAAGATGAGATGCAGTTGTCGGTTCTAGATCCAAGCACGAATACGAAGGAAAGGATGAGCGCGCAGGTGGCTCTGGAGCGGCTGATCAGCCGCACGCTCATCCACCAGCAGATTCAGCAGGAGTATCAGCAGGCCACCGAACCGAAACCGGAGGAGATTGCAGCGCGGCTGAACGAGATTCGGACCGAGCTGCCGGCGTGTGTGCGGGCTGATTGCAAGTCCGATGCGGGATGGGCAGCGTTTTTGAAGCTTCATGATCTGACACCAAAGCAGGTGGAGGATTACCTGCGGAACCGTACCGAGATACTTGGCTTCATCGAATTGCGCTTCAGGCAGGGCATTCGGATTACGCCGGAAGAGATTGAAACGTATTATCAGGGGACACTATTGCCGCAATATCCTTCGGGAGACAAGCCTCCACCGTTGCAGCAGGTGTCGTCGCGCATTGAAGAGATCCTCTTGCAGCAGCGGGTGAATGTGCTGTTTGACAACTGGCTTTCAAACCTCCGCAAGCAGGGACAGATTGAAGTGCTGGACCCAGCGCTGGAAACGGCGGATGCGGGCGACGGCCAGGGAGCAACCAAAGAATGAGCGAGACCGGAGAATGAGCGAGAGCATCAAGCCCGTGTTGACCGACTCTCCTGAGGAGAGCCAGGAGCAGCCGCTCGCGTGGCATCGCCGCTATCGGCGCCACGTGTTGTGGGGCGGAGCGGGAATGATGCTGCTGCTCATCGTTAGTCTCGTGGGATTGTACTTCTGGGCAAGCTCTTCCTATTTCGAAAACATCATGCGCAAGCGGCTGATTGCGCGCATCGAAGCTTCCACCGGCGGCCGCGCGGAGATCGGCGCCTTCCACTGGAAGGTGCTGAAGATGGAAGGCGAGGCGGATGGCGTGGTACTGCACGGACGCGAAGCGCAAGGCGAGGCGCCTTACGCACAACTGGGTTCCCTGCACGTTGCGATCAACATACTGGGCTTCTGGAGTCCGCGCATTCTGCTGCGCGATCTCGAACTGGACCGGCCGCAGATTCACCTGATTGTTTATCGCGACGGATCGACGAATCAGCCGCAGCCGCGCAAGAAGACGGAATCGCATCCGCTGAGCACGCTGTTTGATCTGCAGGCCGGGCACGTCGAGGTGACGCATGGCGTGCTGGATTACGAGAAGCGGTCGGACGAGAGTGATTTTCAGGACCGCCATCTCCCGCTGAATTTTTCAGCGAACGATGTTTCGTTGTTGTTGAAGTATGTTGCGGGGAACGGGATTACACAGGATAGCTATCATCTGGATGCGAAATTGCGTGACCTGCGCCTGGTGCGCGGCCCCGCCGATCATCCGGAGGCGCCGCCGGTGGAGGGATACATCGAAGCGTCGGTGGATTTGACGCGTAACGCCGCCTACCTGCGTTCGCTGCAGTTGACAGCCCACAGCAAAGGGTCGGCAGATCGCGTGCTGAATGTCACGGGCGAGCTTGATGATTTCAACCGTCCTCGCTGGAAGACGCAGGTGCAGGGCGAAGTGGACTTGAAGTTAATGGAGCCGGCGCTGGGTTATCCATCAACGCCGGAGGGGATCGCGAAGTTGAACCTCGCGGCTGCAGGGCAGGACGGTGAATTTCGCATCGACGGAACGGTACATGCGGACAACGCGGCGTATGTCGGAACCGGCGTGGTGGCTCGCGGTGTTGGACTGGATGCGCGTGTGCACGCCGATCCGCAGCGATTACAGATTACTAATGTGACAGCGCGACTGAAGCAGGGCGGACAGATGGACGGCGAGGTGCTGTTGGATCACTGGATCGCGCCGCTTGCGGGTGCTCCGGTGGTGCAGGCTGCGGCTGAGCCGGTGAAGCGTGAGAAGAAGGGGAAGAGCCACGAACAGCCGGCACCCCTGCCAGTCAAAGTTGACACTGATCTACACACCAACGGCAAAGTGATTGCGAACTTCAGAGACGTTGCGCTGGACACAGTGCTTGACATGGTGAGCGAAGAGCCATTCACGCGGCTCGGGTTGGATGCGCGGCTGAATGGATTATCGACCGCAGCTTGGAACAACGGGGATGTAAACACGCTGGAGGTGACTTCGAAGTTCGACATGAGCCCTTCGAGCAAGCGGGTCGTGGACGAAGCGCCGACCAGCGGGGTTATCTATGGGACATATCGGCAGCGCAATGGAGCTGTAGATTTGCGAAATCTGCAGGTAAATCTGCCTGCCAGCCACGTGAGCGCGCATGGGCAGCTTGGTGCGTTTCCCATGACCAGCCCAACCGGTATTGTGGTCGAGTTTCATTCGCGCGATCTAGATGAGTTCGACACGGTTTTCAGTGCGCTGGGCCTTACGCGCGATGGCAAGACTGGAACGTCGGCTCTGCCGGTCGATCTCGACGGGCAAGCGGATTTCAAAGGTACATGGACCGGTTCGCTTGTTGATCCGCACCTGGCGGGAGATCTGCACGCATCGGATCTTGCCCTGGAGCTTCCGGCGAAGGATAAGGACGAAAAGCCGCAGGTGGTTCACCTGGACTCGGCTGATGCGACGGGAAGCTATTCCGCGATGCGGATAGCAATTGATCACGGAGAACTGAAGCACGGAGATGCTTCGATCAGTTTGGATGGGACACTGACATCTGCAAAAGCGCCGTTGGCGAAGTCGCCGGGTATTCCGCAATTTGATGCGAGTTCCCTTCTTCGCGCAAATCTGCATGCGACCAGCGTAAACGCCGACAAGCTCGCACCCTTTCTTGAAAAGCACCTCCCCATCGCTGGATCGATGAGCGCGCAGATTGCAGTGGATGGACCCGTCGAGAAGCTGAACGGCAATGGGTGGGTGCAGCTGGATAACGGCGAGTTGTATGGAGAGCCGTTGACGCGAATTCGAGCAGAAGGAAAGTTCACCGGGCCACTGGTGCAGTTAGCGTCCGTAACGCTGAACCATGCCGCCGGCACCGTGGCGGCATCTGGAAGTTACGATCTGCACACGCAGCAATTCACTGTGGACGCGCGGGGTGCGGGAATCGACATCGCGAAGGTTGACAAGCTGCGCAATGCGGGCACGGCGTTGTCGGGAAGTATGGGGTTTACGCTGTCAGGCTCAGGCACGGTTGACGATCCGCACCTGAACGCGCGCGCGTCGCTGGCAAACTTTACGGTAAGCGGCGAGCGCTTTGGCGAATTCGATATAGTCGCGCACACTGCGAATCGGAATGTGACGTATGACATAACCTCGCGTCTGGAAGCGGCCGAGCTTACGGCGCATGGACAGACTGCGCTACAGGGTGACAACGAGACGCAGGCGTCGCTGAACTTCTCAAAATTCAATATCGGCGCGCTGTTGGAGATGGCGCACATCAACGGGCTGACCGGCGAGTCGGACCTTGAGGGAACCGTTACGGTGCAGGGACCGCTGGCGCGACCGGAACAGATGCGGGGCGATGCGCGGATTCAGGAACTGGCGGTGACGATTGCCGGAGTGCACCTGCATAGCGAAGGTGGCCTGCATGCCAGCATGAACAATTCGCTGATCACGCTGGATCCACTACACGTGACGGGTGAAGAGACGGACCTGCACGCCCAGGGCACTTTGAATCTGACGGGCAAGCGGCAACTGGATTTGGCGGCGAACGGGTCAATCAATTTGAAGCTGGCCGAATCAATCGATCCGGATCTCACGGCACGCGGAACAACAACGTTTCGCGTCGAAGCACACGGACCTCTGGAGAATCCGGGGTTGTCGGGGAAGATTGATTTCGAGGATGCATCCTTGGCGCTCGAGGATTTGCCAAACAGCCTGAGCCAGTTGCACGGGACGCTCGAGTTCAACCAGAACCGGCTGGAAGTGAAGTCGCTCACTGCGATGAGTGGTGGTGGCCTGCTGAGCGTGTCGGGATATCTGGCCTACCAGCACGGCATCTATGCCGACCTTGCGCTGAAGGGAAAATCGATTCGCATCCGCTATCCGCAGGGTGTGAGTTCGGCGGCGGATATCAACCTGCAATTGCAAGGGCCACAGAACAACCTGCTGCTGAGCGGCAACGTGATGATCACACGATTCACGGTGAGCCCGGAGATGGACTTTGTGGCACTGGCAGCGCAGGCCGGCAAGTCGCAGCCGATTGCGCCGGCAAATGCGCCATCGAATCATGTGCGGCTCGATGTGCGCATTCAATCGTCGCCACAGTTGAACTTTCAGAATGCCTACGCGAAGCTGGCGGGGGACGTGGATCTTCGGCTTCGGGGGACGGTGGCTTCGCCGTCGCTGCTGGGGCGAATCTCAATCACGGAAGGCAGCGCAACGATTGCCGGAACACGATATGAACTGCAGCGCGGCGAAATCACCTTTAACAATCCGGTGCGCATCCAGCCATTGATTGATTTGAATGCCACGGCGCGGGTGGAGGATTACGACATCACGCTGGGGCTGCATGGGTCCGTCGATCAGCTCGCGGTGACTTACCGGAGCGATCCTCCACTGCCCGAGGCTGACGTAGTGGCGCTGCTGGCGCTGGGACGCACGCAGGATCAGCAAAGGCTTTACACAGCGCAGCAGGAGCAGATCGCCAACAACCCAGCTACGGATGCCCTGCTAGGCGGAGCTCTGAATGCAACGGTGAGCAGCCGGGTGCAGAAGCTGTTCGGGGCGGGATCGGTGAAGGTGGATCCGAACTACCTGGGCGTGCTGGGCAACTCGACTACGCGCATCACAGTGGAAGAACAGCTGGGCAAGAACCTCACCCTGACCTATGCGACCGATGTGGACACGACGGCGCAACAGCTATTGCAAGCCGAAATCGCGATCAACCGGCATGTCTCGCTGCTGGTGGCGCGGGACGAGTCCGGTGTCTTCTCGATGGTGGTAAAGGCTACGCGGCGCTTCAAGTAGACGGGCGACTCAGCCCTGCCGGCAGAGCCGTCGATTCTCTCTTCCAGTTAAAAAGCGGTTGAACGCGAGGTTCAAGCTCGCGCCTGACGCTCGCCTGCCGATGCAGATACGGGCCTGTGGATTCAGATTTGTACAAATAACAGCGGAAAGATAGCCGTATAACTTTTTGTCTGCATCTGTGTCTAAAGCAGGCGGACAGAGAGTTTGCGCCTCGCGGGATTTACCCACGGGTGCAAAAACACGAATTAAAGAAAGAATGAAGGAGTAAGGATTATGAAGACGACGAAAAATATCTTAGCCACCGCAGGAATCGCGGCTGCTCTCGCCCTCAGTGTTGCAGGCATCCCCCAGGTCTCATATGCGGCGACAGGTTTTGGCGCGGCTATGGGGCAGGACAGTTCGGGCGATGCGCAGGCAAAGCTTAAAAAATCGCAGTTCAAGGACGTAAAGGTCACGGTCGAAAATGGGATCGCCACGCTGAGCGGTACGGTGAGCCTTTACGAGTACAAGAAGGATGCCGCAAACCGGGTCCGCAAGGTCAAGGGCGTAACGGCGGTGCGGAATGAGATCCAGGTGTCCGGGCCCAATGTTGAGGACAACGAGTTAAAAACCAAGCTGGCCGAGAAGCTGGCGTACGATCGCGTTGGCTACGGGACCACGCCGTTCAATGCAATTACGGTCAATGTCGAGAATGGAATGGTAACGCTCGGAGGCCACGCGTACTCTGACGTGGACAAGGACTCCGCTGTCGCCCTGGTGTCGACCTATCCCGGTGTGAAAGATGTTTCAGATGAGATCGAGGTCGATCCCACATCGATCATGGACGACCAAACAAGGATGGCCGTGGCGCGTGCCATCTACGGTTATCCGAGTTTGAACCGGTATGCCAGCGACCCGGCAAAGCCGATTCGTATCTCTGTTCAAAACGGCCATGTTGAGTTGTACGGGGTGGTCGATTCGAAGGCTGACAAAGACACGGCTTACCTTCGAGCCAACGCCGTTCCTGGCATATTCAGCGTGAAAAACTATCTGCAGGTTGCCGGCAAGGAAAACGAGAACGAGAAGCCGTAACAATAGCAAGTCGGCCACCAGCAGTATTTCGGTTTTAGAATTGATGGGCCCGGGCGCGTGAGGCTGTCCGGGCCCTTTTCTCTACCCTGAATGCCTTTGAATTCTCACCATGAGTTGGCGCACGTTTTTACTGGACGGGCGATTGGCCAGCGTGCGACATTTACAGAACTGTAATCATTCAGGCCCTTCCCTTCCTTACACTTGAATCGCTATGTTGAACGACGGACCCTTGACCATCGACCGTAAAGAGGGCAGAAATCCCGGTACACGGGTGTTCTGCCTTTCAGGACCGCTCACGTTGCGCAACTTGTTCGAGTTGCAGGCAGAGTTGCGCGGGACGGCGCCTCCGCCGCTGACGGTGATCGACCTTACGGCAGTCCCCTACATGGATTCCGCAGGGATGGGGCTGGTGATGAATCATTACGTTCGCTGCCAGACGAAGGGCGCAAAGCTTGTCGTCGCCGGCGCAAACAGCCGGGTGATGGATCTCTTCAAGGTAACGAAGGTCGACACGGTGCTGCCGCTGGTCAGTACGATCGAGGACGCGGAAGCGTAGGGACTCTTTTCTCTCCACACAAGATTGCGTTGTCAGCTGCATCAAGGTGCGCTGAGAAGCCTTCGAGCTTCTTTGCCCGGCCATCCCGCGTGCACCTCCAATTACACTAAATAATGGAGCTGCACACGATGGGGCTGGCCGCTAAAACCCGTACAACGCTGGAGATGATCAAGTGGGAGCACTCGATCTTTGCGTTACCTTTTACGTTGACTTCGGTGTTGCTGGCGAGTCACGGAGCGCCCGGCTGGCGGACGCTGGGGTGGATATTGGTCGCGATGGTCACGGCTCGCTCGTGTGCGATGGCCTTCAATCGCTGGGCGGACGCAGACCTTGACGCAGCTAATCCGAGAACGCGTATGCGCGCGATTCCGGCGGGCCAGCTTTCTCGAGGATTTGTGCTCGGGTTCACGGTACTGATGGGGCTCGGATTTGTGATCGCCTCAGCAGAACTGAACCGGCTAACGCTTTACCTGGCACCTTTCGTCCTGGTGGTATTGCTGGGATACAGCTACATGAAGCGGGTGACGCGCTGGTCGCACCTGGTGCTGGGATTGGCCTTGGGGCTCGCCCCCTCGGCGGCGTGGATCGCGGTGCGGGGCAGTCTCGATCCTCGCATTGTGGTTCTGACTGCGGCAGTGATGCTGTGGGTGGGCGGATTTGATGTTCTCTACGCATGCCAGGATTTTGAACACGATCGCGAAGCCGGACTGCACAGTATTCCGCAGGCGCTAGGTGTTACGGCCGCCTTCTGGGTGGCGCGCGCGATGCATCTGATCATGCTGACGCTGCTGGTATGGTTTGGATATTTGTTCAGCTTCGGCATCGCGGGATGGCTGGGCGTGGCGGCGGCCGGACTGCTGCTGGCTTATGAGCACTCGATTGTTTCGCCCGGGGATATGCGGCGCTTGAACGCTGCTTTTTTCACCATGAACGGCGTCATCGCGATGGTCTTTCTGGTTTTTGTAGCCGCCGACGTGTGGCTGCGGAGATAGCGGGCCATGGAAAATGAGCGGAGCCAGAAAGCGGCAGTAGCGCTGTGGTATGGTTCGAGAAAGCAGTCTGCTCAGCCGCCCGCCGCTACAACTACAATCCATACCTCCACAGGAGAAGCAGAGACAGGAATGAAGATTGCCATCCAGGGGGAACATGGCTCGTTCAGCCACGAAGCAACGATCGCCATGCTGCCGGACTCCGTGATTGTGCCTTGTTCCGTTTCATCTGACGTTTTCAATGCGCTTGCCAGCGGATCGGTAGAAGGCGCAGTCATTCCAATTGAGAACAGCCTCGCGGGATCGGTGCTGGAACACTTCGATCTGCTGCTGCAACACGATGTGAAAGTGGTGCGGGAAGCGCAGCTACGCATTCGCCACAATCTGATCGGAATCTCGTCGACAATTGAGGATATCGATCGCGTATTTTCTCATCCGGTGGCGCTGGCGCAATGCAGGAAATTCCTTGCCGAGCATCCGCGGATGGAATCGTTCGCTTTTTACGATACGGCCGGCAGCGTAAAACAACTGGTAGAACTACGCGACCGGCACGCAGCGGCTATCGCCAGCGAGGCTGCAGCTCGCTACTACGGAGCGCAGATTCTGCAGGCAGGGATTGAAGACAATCCGGAAAACTACACTCGATTCTTTCTGGTGCGGCGTGCCAGGGATGCGCGATTCGACGGCAATGCGAACAAGACCAGCCTTGCATTTTCTGTTGAGAATCGGCCTGGATCGCTAGTGGCAGCACTAAACGAACTTTCAGCGTTGGGCACAAATCTGACCAAGATCGAGTCACGACCCGTGCAGGGAAAGCCCTGGGAGTATGTCTTCTATGTGGACTGCCAGTTGCAATCAGCCGACGAGGCCTCACGTGCTACAGACGCGCTGAAGCCGCACTGCGCGATGGTGAAAGAGCTGGGCAGGTATGTGGAGGCGGGGAAAAAGAGAACGAGGGACGTAGGGACCGGGAAATAGGGACTAGAAAGTCAGTCTTACTTACGAAGCAAAAGGGGATGGCTTTGGCCACCCCCTTTTTGCTGAGATCTCGAACATGCGGGTCGGGCTTACTAACTGGACCCTATTCCGCCGGTCCCTGATCTTTAGAAGTGGTATGCCACACCCAGTGTCGGGTAGTAGATGTTGTACCACTTGTTGGTGCTGAATTGGCTAACGCCAAACGTAGGCACCTTGGTGACGAACCCGCGAAACTCGGCGCGGATATCGAAACTGGGGCTGATCTCGTACGCTATGCCTCCGCCGTACAGTCCGCCGATCGCAGTCTGCTGCTTCACGTCAAGGCTGGTGGTACCAGAATTCCGGATGGGGAGAAAGATGAACGCGCCCGGACCCGCTTCAAGAAACGGATTGAACTTTTTGAAGGTGAAGCTGCGTACGTAGGCTGCCGAAATCTCCTGGGTGCGGGTGTTGACCTGGTAGTGATTGGGGTTCACGTAGTAGTTGATCTTGTTCTGGTAAGTGATTCCATAATTGGCCTCAAGCGCGCTGCTTGGTGTAAGCATGAACCGATAACTTAGCAATGCGCCGTACGCGGCGTTGGAATGCACTTGAACATCGGTGGAGGATGCAATAAAAGGCTCGACGAGAGCCGATCCACTGATGCTGATATCCTGCCGGCTCTCCTGAGCGCGGCCCGCTGCTACGCACACGGCCAGCAGAAAGGCAATAAGGGCGATCTTCTTCATTCGGTCTTGAACCTCGCGACTGCTCAACCGTCCGGCTGGCAACCAGCTTGTTGATTACGGCGCCGGATTTGTTCCGCACCCCGCTCTCAGCATTGTAAATGGCCTGAACGGGTTGCAGGCTGAACCGCTGAATCGGAATGATCTAAGTCAATAGACGCGGCGCATGAAGAATGGGAATCGATTGGGGACAGGGAATAGGGAGTAGGGAGTAAAAAGCAAACGCAGATCCCCGTCCTTCCTTCGGTCCCTCGGGATGGCAGGACTTCAAGTCGATAAAGAGGGGCAGCGGTGCTTCATCCGAGTCTACTTTTATTCGGAAGATCTCGAATCCTGGAAGGCGGTTCTGTTATTCCCTAATCCCTACTCCCCTACTCCCTGTTTTTGTCATCCAGCGCGTTCTACGTGGTAGTAGTATGGGGGCCCGTGCTTCTGGGCTAGCTCGCGCACGGTTTGCAAAAACGCAAGGGCCGTGTAGGAAAGAGTCGCCTGACGGCGGTGCACGAGGCGGAGCACACGTTTGAATTCAAGCTCGTCGACGGTCACACGCACCAGTTCGCCCGCTTCGAGCTCGTGGGCGATGGTCAGGTGAGGGACCAGGGCTACCCCGTTGCCCATGGCGACGAATCGCTTGATGGCTTCGATGGTGGGCAGATCGATTCCCATATTCAACGGAGTACGGTAACGCTGAAAAGCCTCAATCACCTTTCGGCGCAGGGGCGATGTGACATTGTGGGCGATGAAGTTCTCCTTGCCGAGGTCGTTGATGGAAACCCTGGAGGCCTTGGCGAGCCGGTGACGGGGGCTAACGATAAAGGCCAGGCTGTCGTTATAGACAGCGACTGTACGAAATTTTTCTGGGTCGAGCTTGAACGACGTCACTCCGATCTCGAACGTTCGCAGGCTCAGTTCCTCAGCGATGCGGCTGGCCAGCATGCGGTGGACTGAGATGCCAATATCGGGAAAGCGGCGGCGGAACTGGTCAATGGCCGGAAGCAGGTACATACAGGTGTATTCGTTTGCAGCCAGCTGCAGACGCCCGCGTTCCAGGCTCTTCAACTCGCCGAGCGCACTGGTAGCTTCGCGGCGTAGCGCTAGCAGGCGTTGTGCGTAGTCCCGCAGCAGCTCGCCAGAAGCAGTGAGCGATCCATCACGAGCGGCGCGGTCAAAGAGGGTTTCACCAAGCGATGCCTCAAGCTTGCGGATGACCTGGCTGATGGCTGGCTGCGTGCGGTGGAGGCGGACGGCGGCTCGGGAGAAGCTGCGCTCTTCGGCAACGGCAAGAAATGTTTCGAGTTGAGAGAGGTCCATGTTAGCTGCTAGCTCCTAGCCTCTAGCTGCCAGCGTTCGACCAGGAGCTAGAAGCTGGAGACTAGCGGCTCTGCATAAGCAATTGTAATAGGTTCCCCAAAAAGAATAACTTTGCGTTATAGCCACTGGATGCGAGAAAATAAGAAAGTTAGGAAACTCTTCCCCGGCAGGCGTGAACCATGATGAACAATCCAAATCACGTTGCATTCTTCGATACCACTCTGCGCGATGGCGAGCAGTCGCCTGGTTGCAGCATGACCACGCAGGAGAAACTGACCATGGCGCACGCCCTCGAGGACCTGGGCGTCGACATCATCGAAGCTGGATTCGCGATGGCGTCGGAAGGCGATTTTGCCGCGATTGCGACGATTACGCAGGCAGTTCGCAAGCCGCGTATCGCTTCCCTCGCCCGCGCAAAGACTGAGGACATCGAAATGGCCGCGCGCGCGCTGCAGTTTGCGGAGCGCTCACGTATTCATGTCTTCCTCGCCTCAAGCGATCTGCACCTCGAGTACAAACTGAAGATGAGCCGCCAGCAGGCCCTCGATCAAGCAGCGGAATCAGTCCGCCTGGCGCGAACTTTTGTGGAGGACGTGGAGTTTTCACCGGAAGATGCGACGCGTTCGGATCGTGACTTTCTGGTTGAGATTGTGCGCGTGGCCATCGAAGCCGGTGCCACGACGATCAACATGCCGGATACGGTGGGTTACACAACGCCGGAAGAGTACGGGCAAATGTTCCGCGAGGTGCGCGAGCGCATTCCAGCGGTGGACGCGGAAGGCATCATTCTCTCTTCGCACTGCCACGACGATCTGGGACTTGCGGCGGCGAATTCGCTGGCTGCGATCACTGCAGGAGCGCGGCAGGTTGAGTGCACCATCAACGGCATCGGCGAACGCGCAGGTAATGCGTCGCTTGAGGAGCTAGCCGCGGCCCTGCATGTGCGCAGCGAGCGTTACGGCGTGACTACGAACATCAAGCTCGATCAGCTTTATCCTACGAGCCAAGTGCTGGGTCAAATCATTACCTTCAGGCCGTCGCCCAACAAGGCGATTGTGGGCGCGAATGCATTCGCGCATGAGTCGGGCATTCATCAGCACGGCATGCTAGCCAATCCGTTGTGCTACGAGATCATGACGCCTTCATTGGTCGGTGTGTCGCGGACCAGCCTGGTGCTGGGCAAGCACTCGGGGCGCGCGGCGCTGCGGCATCGGCTGGAGCAATTGGGCTATACGCTTTCGCGCGAGGAGTTGCAGCAGACCTACTACCGCTTTGCGGCCCTGGCCGATCGCAAAAAGAATATCTATGACCAGGATTTGATCGGCATCCTACCGGATCCGATTCGCGACCGGAAGCAGGAGCCGGTAGTGGCGGAACTCGATTAATTTTTTACCTACAACTGACGACTGACGACTGGATTGCGATGAAGCTGAAAATTCTTGTCACTGCCGGAGACGGCATCGGCCCCGAGGTCACGAACGAAGCTGTCTCTGTGCTGCACGAGGTTGCGGAGATCGGTGGCCACAAGCTCGAAATCACGGCAAAGCGCATTGGCGGTGTGGCGATTGTGAAGGATGGATCGCCGCTGCCCAAGGACACTCTTGATGCCGCGCTGGCGAGCGATGCCGTGCTGCTGGGCGCAGTGGGTGGCAATGAATTCAATTCCCTTCCTCCGGATAAGCGGCCTGAGGCTGGACTGCTGCAACTGCGTGCGGCGCTGGGGGGATTTGCGAATCTGCGGCCGGCATTCGCATTCAAGGAACTGGCGGTGAACAGCCCGCTGCGCCCGGAGATTATTGACGGCGCAGATATCTTATTTGTCCGCGAACTGCTGGGCGGCCTATATTTCGGCGCTCCGCGCGAGTGGAACAAGGCGAAGGGCGAAGCGTGGAACACCATGCGCTATACACGCGAAGAAGTGGCGCGAGTGTCGCGGATCGCGTTTGAACTGGCGATGAAGCGGCGCAAGAAGCTGACCAGCGTGGACAAGGCCAACGTGCTGGAAGTTTCACAGCTATGGCGCGCAACGGTGAATGAAGTTGCTGCGGAGTTTCCGGCAGTGACGGTGGAACATCAATACGTTGATGCGATGTCGATGCACCTGATGAACCAGCCACGCAACTATGACGTTGTTCTTACGGAGAATCTATTCGGTGACATTCTCAGCGATGAGTCGGCTGTAATCACGGGATCGCTCGGCATGCTGCCCTCAGCGACAATCGGCGGCAAGGTGAATTTGTATGAACCGGTGCATGGTTCGGCGCCGGATATCGCGGGCAAGGGATTGGCGAATCCGCTGGGAGCGATTTTGACGGGCGCGTTGATTCTGCGGCATTCGGGTGCACTTGAAGCGGAGGCTGCGGCGATTGAATCGGCCGTCCGCAAGGTGCTGGAGCAGGGCTTCCGCACGCCGGATTTGGCGCGTGGAAATTCGCAGGGACTTCCGGTGCTGTCAACGAAGGAGATGGGCGCGAAAGTCCGCGAGACGGTGAAGAGTCAGCTGCTAGCTGCCAGCCGCTAGCTAAGAGCCTGTTCGCGGCAGCGAGATCAGCACGGATTAACACGAAAAGAATTGATTCCGAATCGGAGTCGCAGAAATATCAACCAGCAGGACATAGCTGGCGGCTGAAAACCAGGAGTTGTTTTTAATGATTACCGCACCAAAAACATTATTCGAGAAGGTCTGGGAGCAGCACGTAGTGGTGGAGCCAAAGGGCGAGCCCACGCTGATCTACATCGATCTGCAATTGCTGCACGAGGTCACTTCTCCGCAGGCGTTTGAAGGGCTTCGTCTTGCTGGACGCAAGGTGCGGCGGCCGGACCGCTGCATTGCAACTGTGGATCACAACGTGCCGACGACCGTTGAAGGCAGGCTACATATCGTGGACCAGATTGCTGCGACGCAGATTGACGCGCTACGCAAAAACTGTGCAGACTTCGGCGTTGAGCTCTACGACGTGAACAGCCGCGAACAAGGCATCGTGCACGTGATCGGACCGGAACTAGGTATTACCAAACCGGGGATGACGATTGTGTGCGGTGACTCGCATACATCGACGCACGGCGCATTTGGCGCGCTGGCATTCGGCATCGGCACGAGCGAAGTGGAGCATGTGCTGGCGACGCAAACACTACCGCAATCGAAGCCAAAGACGTTTCGGATTTCAGTCGAAGGCAAGTTGCCGCAGGGTGTGACAGCCAAGGACATTATTCTCGCCATCATCGGCAAGATCGGGACGGACGGCGCGACTGGCTGTGTGGTCGAATATGCGGGCTCGGCGATTCGGGCGCTCTCGATGGAAGGGCGCATGACCATCTGCAACATGAGTATCGAAGCCGGTGCGCGCGCGGGCATGATCGCTCCGGACGAGACGACATTCGCGTATCTCGAGGGCCGCAGGTTCAGCCCCAAGGGAGAAGCGTGGAAGACCGCTGTTAGCGAGTGGAGCAAGTTGCCCAGTGATCCCGGTGCGAAGTTCGATCGCGAACTGGTGATCGATGCGGCAACGCTTGTTCCGTATGTGAGCTGGGGAACGAGTCCGGGCATGGTGGCGCCGATTACGGCCTCGGTTCCGGATCCTGCGGCGACGAAAGATGAGCAGGAACGGAAAGGGCTGGAACGGGCGCTTGAGTACATGGCGTTGAAGCCGGGCACTCCGTTGGCTGAAGTTGAAATCGATCGCGTATTCATCGGATCGTGCACAAATTCGCGCATCGAAGATTTGCGCGCGGCAGCAAAGATCGCGTTGGGACACAAGGTGTCGACCCATGTGAGCGCGATGGTGGTGCCGGGTTCGCAACAGGTGAAGGCGCAGGCTGAACAGGAAGGTCTCGATCAGATATTCAAGGATGCGGGCTTTGATTGGCGCGAGCCGGGCTGCTCGATGTGCCTGGGCATGAACCCTGACATTCTTTCGCCGGGAGAGCGCTGCGCGTCAACAAGCAACCGCAACTTCGAGGGGCGGCAAGGGCGCGGAGGCCGCACGCACCTGGTATCGCCGGAGATGGCGGCAGCAGCGGCGATCGCAGGACACTTCGTGGATATTCGCAACTGGCCTGTTCATGAATCAGCACGCGAGGAGGTCAAGGCCTGATGGAACCGTTCAAGACACTGACAGCATTGGCTGCGCCGCTCGACCGCACGAATGTCGATACCGACCAGATTATTCCCAAGCAGTTTTTAAAGCGCATTGAGCGCACGGGGTATGGCGATTTTCTGTTCTTCGATTGGCGGCGGACTGCGTCGGGCGATCCGGATCCCAATTTTTCGCTCAATGATCCGCGCTACAAGGGCGCGCAGATTCTGATTGCCGGGAAGAACTTTGCCTGCGGATCGAGTCGCGAGCACGCTGCCTGGGCGCTGAGTGATTTTGGATTTCGCGTGGTGATTGCGCCGACCTTTGCCGATATCTTTTTTTCGAATGCCGGGAAGAATGGGATTGTACTGGCGCGGCTGAGCGAGGAGGAAGTTGCGACGCTTCTGCGGAATGCAAAGGAAATTCCCAACTACAAATTGACGGTTTCGCTGGAAGAGCAGACAGTCACGGACGATCGCGGGTTCAAGGCTTCATTCGAGGTTGATCCGTTCCGCAAGTTCTGCCTGATGGAAGGGCTAGACGATATTGGTTTGACGTTGCGCCATGCGGCAGAGCTTGATTCCTACGAAACACAACACGACAAAGCTGAATGGCTGAAGGCCAAATAAGAGAGCGAATGACCATCGAAGGTAAGCGACAGAGTATTCCGTTGACTGAGGGCCCGAGCCGCGCGGCGGCGCGTTCTTATTTACGCGGGTCTGGATTTGCGAAAGACGATCTTCACAAGCCGATTATCGGTATTGCGAATACGTGGACCGAGATCGGCACATGCAATGTGCATCTACGCGAAGTGGCCGAGGCGCTGAAGGAAGGCATTCGCGAGGCGGGCGGGACGCCGATGGAGTTCAACACCATCACCATCTCCGACGGCATCACCATGGGCACGCAGGGGATGAAGGCCTCGCTGGTATCGCGCGAGGTGATCGCCGACTCCATCGAACTGGTTGCGCGTGGAAATTTGTTTGACGGGCTGGTGGGCATCGGCGGGTGCGACAAGAACATGCCGGGCATCATCATGGCGCTGTGCCGGCTGGATATTCCGGGGATGATGCTGTATGGCGGGTCCATTGCGCCGGGCAAACTGAACGGGATCGACATCACGATTCAGAATGTGTTTGAAGGCATCGGTGCGTACGCCGCCGGAAAGATTGACGAAGCTGGACTGGAAGCGCTCGAAGCGAATGCATGCCCTGGCGCGGGCGCATGCGGCGGCCAGTTCACTGCCAACACGATGGCGATGAGCGGGGAAATGCTGGGGATTTCGCCGATGCAACTTTCGGGCGTTCCTGCCACCGATAAGGATAAGCACGCAGCAACGCGCGAGGCTGGGCGGATGCTGATGGAAGCTGTGCGCGCAAATCGGCGGCCTTCGCAAATCATCACGAAGAAGGCCATTGAAAACACGATTGCGAGCGTAGCGGCAAGCGGTGGATCGACGAACGCCGTTCTGCACTTGTTGGCGATTTCGCGCGAGATGGGCATTGAGCTTTCGATCGATGACTTTGATGCGATTTCGAAGAAGACGCCGTTTATCTGCGACCTTACTCCTGCAGGCAAATATGTCGCAAAAGATTACCAGGCTGCGGGCGGATCGCGACTGCTGGCGAAGCGCATGATCGATGCGGGGCATGCGGATGGTTCGACGCTCACGATCAGCGGGCGCACGCTGGCTGAGGAAGCGGCGCTTGCCGAGGAGACTCCGGGACAGGTAGTCATCAAGACCTTCGAGCAGCCCATCAAGCCAACCGGCGGGCTGGTGATTCTAAAAGGCAATCTCGCTCCCGAAGGCTGCGTGATGAAGATTGCGGCTGCCGATCGTTATGAGCACCGTGGGCCAGCGCGGGTATTTGATTCCGAAGAAGCATGCTTCGCCGCGGTGCAGGGCGACAAGATCAAGCCCGGCGACGTGCTGGTGATTCGTTATGAAGGGCCGAAGGGCGGTCCGGGAATGCGCGAGATGTTGCAGGTAACGGCAGCGGTTAGCGGACATCCAGAACTCAGCCACACAGTTGCGCTGCTTACCGACGGACGATTCAGTGGAGCAACGCGAGGATTCACGGCGGGACATGTAGCGCCTGAAGCATTTGTCGGCGGGCCGATCGCGGCGGTGCGTGAGGGTGACATCATTTCCTTCGATATCAAGAAGCGCACGCTGGATGTGGAGATCAGCGCGGAGGAGATGGCGAAGCGGCTGAAGGATTTCAAGCCGCCAGCGCTGCGGTGGCCGGCCGGGGTATTCCGCAAGTACGTCGATCGCGTGAATTCCGCATCGCTTGGGGCGACGACGTAGAAGCAGTACATAGTGGTCAGTGAACAGTGATCAGACAAAAGCTGGAAGCTACCAAGGAGAACAACATGGGACGCAACGCAAACGCTAAATCCGCTGAGAGCCACTTGACTACGCCTACGCGCTTGACGGGCGCAGAGATTGTTTGGGCGACGCTGGTAGGTGAGGGCGTGACCACGGTCTTTGGGTATCCGGGTGGAGCGATTCTGCCGGTCTACGACGCGCTGCGGAAGTTTCCCATTCATCACGTCCTCGTCCGCCACGAGCAGGGCGCGGCGCACATGGCTGACGGCTATTCGCGCGCTTCAGGCAAGGTAGGCGTGGCCATGGCCACCAGCGGTCCGGGCGCTACGAACTTGGTAACCGGCATTGCGACAGCCATGCTCGATTCGATTCCTATGGTGTGTATCACCGGAAATGTTTCGAGCAAGGTGCTGGGAACGGACGCCTTTCAAGAAGTAGACATAACGGGCATTACCCTGCCGGTGACGAAGCATAATTTTCTCGTCAACAAGACCGAGGATATCGCGCACGCGATTCGCTATGCGTTTCAAATCGCGGTGAGCGGACGTCCGGGGCCGGTGCTGGTCGATATCACGAAAGATGCACAGCAAGGGACGGCAATCTTTGATTTTGAAGCTGCCAAGCCTCGCGCTTATCGTCCGCACCCCATGTTGCACGTGGATGAGAGTGGGCTGAAACATGCGGCAGAGCTGATCAAGAATGCGAAGCGGCCAGTGATTCTTGCGGGGCACGGAATTTCAGAGTCGGGCGCGATGGAGCAGGTTCGTACTCTGGCCGAGCGTGCACAGATTCCGGTTGCGCTTACGCTGCTTGGTCTCGGCTCCTTCCCCGCCTCGCATGCGCTGAACATGGGCATGATGGGGATGCATGGTGAGTCGTGGGTGAACACCGCGATTCAGGAAGCCGATCTGCTGATTGCGTGCGGCATGCGCTTTGACGACCGTGTAACCGGCACTCCAAGCACATATGCGTTAAAGGCAAAGAAGATTCACATCGAGGTCGATCCTGCAGAAGTCAACAAGAACGTAAAGGTCGACGTTGGGTTGATTGGCGACTTGCGCGAGGTGCTTGAAGAGTTGCTTCCGCGAATTGCCGGGCGCGACGGATCGGCATGGCTCAAGACGATTGAATCGAGCAAGGGAGCGGTCTCGGTACACGATATCAAGAACCTTCCGGATTCCGGTCACCTGTATGCGGCGCACGTGATGCACGATTTGTGGCGCATCACCGGCGGCGATGCAATCGTCGCGACCGATGTAGGCCAGCACCAGATGTGGGAGGCGCAGTATTTCCACCATGAAACGCCGCGATCGCTGGTGACTTCAGGCGGACTGGGTACGATGGGCTTTGCTCTGCCCGCCGCGATTGGTGCGAAGATGGCATGCCCCGACAAGGAAGTGTGGGTGATTGCGGGCGATGGTGGATTCCAGATGACAGCGGCAGAGTTGTCGACCATCGTGCAGGAGAAGCTAAAGATCAACATCGCCATCATCAATAACGGATACCTCGGCATGGTTCGTCAGTGGCAGGAGTTCTTTTACGAGAGCAACTACGAATCGACGCCGCTAGTGAGCCCCGATTTTGTAAAGCTGGCCGATGCTCACGGGATCGCGGGACGCGCTGTGACTACACGAGCCGAGGTCGCTGAAGCTGTGAATGAAGCGCGCAAGGCTCCGGGTGCGTTCCTCCTAAACTTCATGGTTGAGAAAGAAGACTCGGTGTACCCGATGATTCCCGCGGGGAATGCATTGCACGAGATGATTCGACGCCCCGGCAAGAACCCGCTGGTTGAATCGGCAGACGACGAATAAGACAGCTACTCACTCCTAGCTTTCAGCTATTAGCTTCTTCGTGCCGCGCGATAGATCGCACCAGGTAACGACGAAGTGAGACCAGCCAAAGAAGAGCTAGGAGTTAGCAGCTAGAAGCTAGAGGCATTTTTATGTTGCATACATTTGTGGCTTACGTTGAAGATTTGCCGGGCGTGTTGACACGCGTGGCTTCGCTGTTTCGGCGGTTAAACATCAATATCAGTTCACTCACTGTGGGTCGAAGCGAACGCGAAGGGCTGTCGCGGTTGACGCTGGTTTGCGAGGCGTCAGAAGTGGCTGGGCATCGCATTCGCGCCAGCTTGTTCAAGCTGGAAAACATAGTGGATGTGGACGATATTGCCAAGGCGCCCAATGTGACGCGCGAGCTTGCGCTGATCAAAGTGGCGGCTACTCCGCGGAATCGCGCGCAGATTTTCGACCTGGTAGAGGTGTTCCGGGCGCGCATCGTCGATCTGACTTCCGAGTCGCTGATGATCGAGATGACGGGCGTCGAAAGCAAGATCGAGGGCCTGATCGAAGTTCTGCGCGAGGACGATGGCCGAATCCTCGAAATCTGCCGGAGCGGGAAGATGACGATGCGCCGCGGTCATCATACGTCGAGCGTGTTGAAGGCTATGGGCAAGGCGCCAGACGAGAGTTCCCTGCAAGAGGACGTTACGGAAGATGCGGCCGAAGCAAACGCCGACGTCGAGCCGGCATAGGCTGTCAGCAAGATTGGCCGCTTGAGCCCACGGTGACCCTGGATTGGTATTCTCACCTGGAAGGATGAAAAATCATGGACCCAGATAGCAAAGCCTGCCCGGTTTGCGGAGAGACCATCAAGGCCGCAGCCATCAAGTGCCGATTCTGCAACACCGACCTTGCCAACTACGCCGCCGCCAAGGAAGTAGAAGCGGAGCACGACCTGTTCGTCGGCCACCCGGCACTGATCTACACGGTAGGGCAATTGATGCCGTTTCTAATCGTCGCCGCGATTACTGCTGCTGTCGGTTACGCCATGGCCAAGGGATATATCGAGCAAAACAACCAGTACATTCTTTACCTCGGCTTGTTCTTTGTTGTCGCGTGCCTGGTGATTTGCCTGGTGTATTACATGAAGAGCCGGCGCGTGTTTTACAGGATCACCACGCAGCGAATCAAGCTGGAGCGCGGGATTCTGTCAAAGGTGCAGGAGTCGCTGGAACTGTTTCGCATTGATCATTTTGAATTGCGTAAGCCGCTTGGCAGCCGGATTCTTGGGATGTCGTCGCTGCACATTTTCTCTTCCGATGCCGAGCTTGAAAATTTTTCGATTTATGGCGTGCCTCGACTGGAAACGCTCGCCGATGAGTTGCGCGAGTGCCAGCTACGTGAACGCACCCGCCGCAGCACAACCACATTCGTAAGGGCGTAACAATACGCTCGCAACAAAATCTCACAACCCGCAAGCAAAGGAAGATTCAAGATCACTATGGCTAAGACTTATTACGATCACGACGCCGACCTTTCCCTGATCCAAGCGAAGAAGGTAGCAATTATCGGCTACGGCTCTCAGGGGCACGCGCATGCTCTCAACCTCAAAGATTCCGGCGTCGAGGTAAGGGTGGGGCTCGCTGCGAACTCGAAGTCCATCGCCAAGGCGCAGAAGGCGGGGCTTGAAGTGGGCACAGTGCCTGAAGTCACCAAGTGGGCTGACGTGGTGATGGTGCTGGTGCCGGACCAGACCGCTGCCAAGCTCTACAACGAGGAGATCGCGCCAAATCTGAGCGCCGGCAAGATGCTGCTGTTTGCGCATGGCTTCAACATCCATTTCAAGACGATTTCTCCGGCTGCCGGCATCGACGTAGGCATGGCAGCGCCAAAGGCTCCGGGGCATCGCGTGCGCGAAGTATTCACCGAAGGCGGCGGCGTTCCAGGACTGATCGCGATCCACCAGGACGCGACGGGCAAGGCGCACGCGCTGAATCTCAGCTATCTCAAGGGCATTGGCTGCACGCGCGCCGGGGTGTTGGAGACGACGTTCAAAGAAGAGACCGAGACGGATCTTTTTGGCGAACAGGCAGTGCTGTGCGGCGGCGTGAGCGCGCTGATCAAGGCAGGATACGAGACGCTGGTGGATGCCGGATATCAGCCGGAGAGCGCCTATTTCGAAGTGCTGCATGAACTCAAGCTGATCGTCGATTTGATTTATCGCGGCGGCCTGGCGTACATGCGCTATTCCATTTCAGACACAGCGGAGTGGGGCGATTATGTCAGCGGACCGCGGGTGATCAACGATGAGAGCAAGAAGGCGATGAAGGCCATCCTCACCGAAATTCAGAACGGAGAATTTGCCAAGCGGTTCCTCGCCGATCAGAATTCCGGGCGCAAAGAGTTCATGGCGTTCCGCGAAGCCGAAGCCAAGCACCCGATCGAGATCGTGGGCAAGCAGTTACGCGCGAGCATGCCGTTCCTGGATCCGGTGACGGTCGAGGAAGTGTCGAAGACAAGATAGTTTCAAGCCGCTAGCTCCTGGCTTCAGCTTTAGCCCTGCTTGTGCGTGACCCTGAGGTCGAACGCACCTGCAGGGCTTTTGCATTGGACTGAAGGTCTGACCCTACTTCGATGATCCGAAATCAGTCACTTGAAGTTTATCGACGCCGAGGCACCACGCAAATGCGCCGCCCAGCGTGAAGACTGCAGCCACCGCGAAGGCGACTGCGAAGTGGCCGGTCCAGTCAACGAGAACGCCGGTGAGCGCAGGGCCAAGGACTCCTGCCATGTTGGCGATGCCGTTTTGCAGACCCACCCAGCGGCCGGCGGCGTGCGGGCCTGCCAGCGTCTGCGCAAAGGCGAAGGTTCCGGCATTGGCTGCGCCGGAACCGATGGCGCACGCGATGAGGCAGGCGAGATACGTGCGCTCGCTGGCGAACGCACACCCTACGAGCGAGACGGCGGCAAGCGAAAACCCAAGAGCCATTGCACACTTGCGCGCGAACGTTGGAGTGGCCCCGCAGCGGATGCAGAAGTCGGTAAGGGTTCCGGTAGCGATCGAGGTGAGCGAATCGACCACCCACAATGCACCGGCGGCGACCGACATCGCGGACATCGAAAGGTGACGCTCGTGAACGAGGTAGTACGGCAGCCAACTCATAAGGAAGTAGACCAGATAGTTGGCGCAGAAATGGCCAGAGGCCGCACCCCAGAAATTCCGCTGCCGTAGTATCGCAGAGAAGGTTCCCATGCCGGCGTCGGCGTGCTTTGCTACTGGAGTCGCCGGGGCTTTCCAACGTGACCAGGCAGGTAACCACAGAAGGCTGGCCAGACCGATGGCAACGAATGTGGAGCGCCAGCCGTAACGCGCCATCAGTAGGCCTCCGCCGAAGGTGCCGATGGCAGAACCCCAGCGCATGGCGGCATTCATCAAGCCATTGGCGAACCCGCGAGCGTGTTCGGGAAGATGCTGCGCGAGGATCTTGGAACTGGCCGGGAACATCACCGACTCCCCGACGCCGAGCACGAGCCGCATGGCGAGAAGAGTTATGAATCCCATGGCGGCGCCGGTCAGAACGGTTGCCATCGACCACGCAAGGAATCCGAGCGCCATCATCCGGTTGGCGCCCCAGCGATCGACGAACAGGCCCATCACAAACTGCAGCGCGGTGTATGTCCAGAAAAACGCTGAGAGCAGGATGCCAAGCTGCGATGCGCTCATACCCCACTCGATCTTCAGCAAAGGTGCAGCGAGGGCTAGATTGCCGCGATCGACGTAATTGATAAGCAGAGCGATGACAAGCAGGATGAGCGTGGGCGCAAAGGCCCGTAAGGCTGCGATGTCGCCGGTTGCTTGGTCCCTGCGGGAGAAGGTCACAGGTCAGCAGTGTACCGCTCCGGAGTCAGAAATCCTGATAGCTGGAAACGCAGCCGATTGCGTAAGCTTGGATTCGCACAGTTGTGCGGCAAAGGAGACCCCGGTAATGAAGGCTCATGCGCAGGATCCGCTCGACGGGCTGTGGCAGGGATATGTCGGCGAGTGGCGGCACGTTTCCAATCAATTGATCGCGCTGGCCGAGGCTACTCCTGCCGAAAAGTTCGCTTGGAGGCCAGCCGCGACTTTGCGCTCCATCGGCGAAATTTACATGCATGTTGCGATGGCGAACTTTTGGCTGCTGCACATTACAGGGCCCAAAATGCCTCCGGACCTGAATCAGGACGTTGAAAAAAACGTCACTTCGAAGCCGGAAGTTATCGCATGGCTGAAGCGCTCACTAGATGCAGTGAAGCAGGCGCATCTGGCGGAAGACTCCAAACACATGGCGCTGAGGGTGAATGTTGGGAGCCACAACGCGACCGTCGACGGCATGTACCTTCGCATCATCGTGCATGCCAACGAGCACATGGGGCAACTGGTGGCCTATGCGCGCATGACGGGCGTCACGCCACCGTGGTCAAAGTGATTGGAGCAATGAAACAAAAGATGGATTCCGACACATTGGACGCGCTGGTCGCCGCACCGCAACACCATAAGCTCCTTTTCGAGAATGAGTCGGTGCGCGTACTCGACACCCGCATCGGGCCGGGGGAGACGACTGCGCTGCATACGCACTGCTGGGCGGGAACACTTTATGTTCTTAGCTGGAGCGACTTTGTGCGGCGCGATGGCAATGGCATGGTGATTCTTGACAGTCGCATAATGTCCGCGGTTCTGCCGGGGACGGCGCTTTGGTCAGCACCGCTGCCGCCGCACACACTTGAAAATGTCGGCAACGCTGAGCTTCGCGTGATCGCCGTGGAACTGAAAAGGTAAAAGAATAGTTCGCGGCCTTCTATCCTTTCGGCGCAATCAGGGCCAACATGGGGAGCCCTGCACAGACTAAATACACAACTCCCAGTCCCCAATTGAGCCATTTCTTTCCAGGATGATTGACCCAGTAACAGAGCAACGCTGCGAGCAGCAGTGCCTGCGTCACAATCTCCAGATAACCGCGCACTTGCATCCAAAACGGCGTCGTGGTGTAGATGAATCCTTCGAGCGACCCTGCCGGTGCCGCAAACGTCCCCAGTATGCCGATGCCAACCAGCAGCCAGGCCATCATTAGCCAGCCGTACTTGCGCCCGAACAATTGCTCGCGGAAAAAATAGAATACTGAAGCGAACAGCACCCCGCGAAACACCTGCAGAGGCACTCCAAGAATCAGCCAGAGACTTGTAGTAGGCCGCATCCCCGAACATGGATTGTTGATGAAGTCCGCATAGTGTAGAAAGTGGTAGGCGAGTGCGCCCACGATCATGTAGGTAATGGAGTGGCACGCAATAGTCTTGGCAGCCAAGGGCACGAAGCGAGGTTGCGCGTCTTGCATGAGAACCTCTGATGAATTTTAAAGTTGGGAGGATTCTAGTCTCGCCCTCCCGCTGCCGCAAATCAGGGCTTGTCGGTGGCGCTATCAAAAGCAATACTTCTTTGTAATTGCGAAGAACGTCACAGGTTATTTAGATTGATCAAGTCGATGTCGAGTTCATCTATCCCGAAAGCTGTTCCACCCGCGCAGCGTGTCGCAGATGGTCCACGGCATACGCGCAATGCGATCGCATGGACCAGCCTGGCATTTGCAGTGCTGCAAAATATCTGCACGTTTTTTGCGGCGATGAATGGCCTGCGCGTTGGAATCGGCATCGGTTCCCTGGCACTGGCCTCAAGCACCACGGCAATGATCGACAGTTACCACAACAGCTGGATCAGGGTGCCCATGATCGTACTGGCGGTGCTGGGATCGGTGATCAACCTAGTGGTGTTGTGGCAGATTCGGCGACTGCGCAAACTTCCCGCGGCGCAGTGGCGGCAGACACCGCTGAAGCCTGGCAAGCTGCGCTCCGAGCGGCTACAAATTGTGCTGTCTGTCGTTACGCTGATCCTGGTGGCTCTTGAAGAGCGGCAACATCTAATCTGGTTGCATCATCTTTAGGCAAAGTAGCCGGGCGGCAATCAGAGTGGCCTCGCTCGGGATCGCTAGGACCGCAGTGCTTTGATCACCTTCGACGTGGTAACGACCTGTCCAACGTGACGCTGGGTGTGATCGGCCACGTGGACGAGTGCACCGCCAATCGATGTCGGCAGTTGCTTGCGGCCTACACCACGAAAAATGTTGAAGTCCGCCGTCGCCAGCACGCGCACGCGATCCGACGCATTGCTGAATGCAGTCTCGACCTCCGCGAGCAATTCGGCAAGCGTTTCGCAGCCGGTTTGCTCTGTCTTCAAAAGTGTGAGCTGAGCGGGCGAGATCTGGCCACCCTCAGCGTAGGTCAAAAGGCGGTCAATGGATCGCGCAATGTGCTTGAGGTGAAATGAGACGGGTGACAGTCCAAGTGGTTGCGCATGGATTTCGAGATTGGTCAGGCCTTCTGTCCATTTGGTGATGTCGTCGAGGGCGAGGTCGAAAGCGTGGAGGACGGCACGGCCGACGGCGGGGATATCGGCATATGTGCCGCGCAGCCAAGGCTCAATGTAGGGAACGGTTGCAGGGGTGCTCATGGGGAAGCCTCCAACGTACCGCGGTCGACAAATTCTAGTTCGTCGATCGCAGTTGTGAAAAGGCGCCCGATTATCGATTGCTCGACGATCATGACGCCTCTTCCAAAATTTTGGATGTACCAATCCTCGTCGGGGTCATCCAAGATCAATGGTTTTGCTGCTTGTTTATCCGGCGCTCTTTACCCTGACCACGGTGATTTTCGCGAAGCCCTCTTCGAAAAGCGGGGCCTTCAACTTCTCTGCCATTTTCCGCATGATGTCTTCGCTTACCGACCGGTCGCGCTGGCGGTTGCGATCAAGACAAACATCAAGCGGCACATCGAAGAAGACCGCCTGCGTCTCATAGCCAAAGCTTTTGGCCATCTTGATCCACTGGCGCCGTTCGTGCACCGACAAGTTCGTCGCATCGACGTAGTTCCACGGCATCTTGGCGATGAGGCGCGCACGCAGCAGCGAGCGCAGAGTCGAAAATACCAGCCCCTGGAACTTCTGCTCCTCCACATCGTCGAAGAGGATGTTGCGCAGCAGGTCGCTGGAAAGCGGGGTCACGCCGCGGCGGCGGAACCAGGTTGTCTTGCCGGATCCCGGTAACCCGATGGCCAACACTACGTAGCCTTTGGGCGCCTGTGGGGAGCGTTCGATGGCCTGCGCTTCCACCGAAGGAGCCGATGGCGTATCAGGCTGCGTTTCCATTTCCAGACGACCGGAATTGGCGGGCTCATCCCACTCCTGCCTTTGCGGGCGTTCTGGTCTGGCCGGACGATCTGGCGCAGGAGCCCGTTTTGGCTGGCTTGGCGGCCGCTGTGCACGAACCTCCTGAGGTACTGCCGGAGGCCTTTGAGCACGGATCTCAGGAGCGGCTTCGGGCGTACGCGCTGACCGCCTCTCTCCTGGCAATGTCTCGTCCGGATAAAGCGGCACCAGCGGGCGCGGTTGATTCGATGGGAGTTCCTGGCCTATTTTGCCTGTGGATTCTGAATTATTTACGCTACGTCGGGAACGTCTTCTCATTCCGCTTTCTACACCTACACTACCGGGATACCACACTGACCGGAGCCGCTGCAAATGATGTGAAACGCGTCACATACAGTCCTGTACCCGAACATACAAACTAGCGTAGAGCGCATTTTGGTACGGGATATCGGTTTACCAAGCGTTCATTTGGTTCTCGTTGACAACAATGTTAGCCTTATGAGTTTGGTGGAATTGCCTGTTGCGCGTCCTGTACCCGCCGCATGACTTCACTCAACAATTTTAAGAAGATCTACCTAATACGAAGGAGAATACGCAATGGCAGTTAAGGTTGGCATCAACGGCTTCGGCCGAATTGGCCGCAACGTTTTGCGCGCCGCCCTGGGCAATCCCGAGATCGATTTTGTTGCCGTTAACGACTTGACCAGCCCGGCAACTCTCGCCCATCTGCTCAAGTACGACTCGGTTCTCGGAAATCTGAAGAACGACGTCACCTCAGGGGACGACTTCATTTCAGTCGACGGCAAGAAGATCAAGGTCTGGGCCGAGCGCGACCCCGCCAAGCTGCCCTGGGCAGATGTAGGCGCACAGATCGTCATCGAATCTACCGGCCACTTCACCGACGCCACCAAAGCCAAGGCGCACCTGGGCACGACCGTCAAGAAAGTCATCATCTCCGCTCCCGCGACCAACGAAGACATCACCCTTGTTCTCGGCGTCAACGAAGACAAGTACGACGCGGCCAAGCACAACGTGATCTCCAATGCCAGCTGCACCACCAACTGCCTGGCACCGGTTGTCAAGGTTCTGATCGCTCACTGTGGCATCGTCAGCGGCATCATGACCACGATTCACAGCTACACCAACGACCAGGTCATCCTCGACTTCCCGCACAAGGACCTGCGTCGTGCCCGTGCTGCAGCCCTGAGCATGATTCCCAGCTCGACCGGCGCCGCCAAGGCTCTCAAGCTGGTTATCCCGGAAACCTCGGGTAAGCTCGACGGCTTCTCCCTGCGCGTCCCGACCCCTAACGTCTCCATCGTTGATCTCACCTTCATCAGCGAGAAAACGACCGACGTCAAGGCTGTTAACGCCGCTTTGAAGGCAGCCAGCGAAGGCGAACTCAAGGGCATTCTTGGTTATGACGAGAACCAGTTGGTCAGCTCCGACTTCAAGGGCAACCCGCTGTCTTCCATCGTCGACGCTCCGTTGACCAAGGTCATCGGCAACAGCGTCAAGGTGCTGAGCTGGTACGACAACGAGTGGGGTTATTCCAACCGCGTAGTTGACCTCGTCGGTTTCCTGGTTAAAAAGGGCCTCTAAAGCAGCGATCAGATGACAGTGATCAGTGGTCAGAACGGACTTTCGTCATGGCCCTGATCACTGATCACTGAACACTGACCACTGATATGCGAAAAAACATCAGCGGCGGATCCCCCTTCGAGCCCATCATCGGGTTCTCGCGTGCTGTTCGTGTTGGAAATACCGTTCATGTAGCCGGAACCGGGCCTGTCGGCGCAGATAACGAAGACGCCGCAGGACAGACGCGGCGCATCTTCGCCATCGCTGAAAAGGCTCTCAATGAAGCCGGCGCGTCCTTTGATGATGTCGTCCGCACCCGCATGTATCTCACCCACGTAGAAGACTGGGAAGCTGTGGGACGCGTCCACGGCGAGTTCTTCGGCAACATCCGACCTGCCGCCACCATGCTCGTGGTCGCCGCCTTGCTCAACCCGAACTGGCGCGTAGAAATCGAAATGGACGCTGTGATATCCGATCCGAGTGAATTCAGCTTTTCAGAACAGCGGAGCTGAGCTCATCTCGCCAACTTGGCCGGACAAGCCCACTAAGTTGAACTGATCACTGACAACTGACCACTGCCAACTGTTATTAAGGAATCCATCATGGCCAAGCTCTCCATCCGCGACATCGAACTCAAAAATAAGCGCGTCTTCATCCGCGTCGACTTCAACGTGCCGCTCTCTGAAGATGGGTCGACCATCACCGACGACACCCGCATTGTGGCCACGCTGCCCACGATTGAATACGCGCTGCGCCGTCACGCCAAGGTCATTCTCGCTTCCCATCTTGGCCGCCCCAAGGGCAAGCCGAATCCGAAATACTCGCTGCGACCCATTGTTGACCGCCTTCGCGAACTCCTCGACAAGCAGATCGGCGAATCGATCAATGTAGCCTTTGCGCCCGATTGCGTAGGCGAGATCGCCGAAGAGATGGCACGTCAGCTTGAGTCGCGCCAGGTGTTGCTACTGGAAAACCTGCGCTTCCACGCGGAAGAAGAGGCGAACGATCCGGCCTTTTCCAAGGCGCTGGCTTCGCTGGCGGAGGTCTACTGCAACGACGCGTTTGGCTCGGCGCACCGCGCTCACGCGTCGACAGAAGGCATTACGCATTTCCTCAAGCCTGCTGTGGCCGGTCTGTTGATGGAGAAGGAGATCACCTATCTCGGCAAGGCGCTCGAGGCACCTGAGAAGCCATTCGTCGCGATCATTGGCGGTTCGAAGATCTCCGGCAAGATCGACGTCATCGACAACCTCCTCGACAAGGTCGACACCCTCGTCATCGTTGGCGGCATGGCCTACACATTCCAGCGCGCGCTCGGCGTGACCACGGGCAAATCGCTGGTCGAAGAAGACAAGATCGATATGGCCAAGGCTGCGCTCGAAAAAGCGAAGGCCAAAGGCGTCAACCTGTTGCTGCCGGTCGACAATATCCTTGCCGACAGCTTCACGCCCGACGCCAAGACGCAGCCGTGGGATACCTCGAAGGACTTCCCTGCCGACTGGCAAGGACTCGATATCGGACCGAAGTCTGTCGCTGCGATTGAGGAGGTCGTCTCGACCGCCCGCACCATCGTTTGGAACGGCCCCGCAGGCGTCTTCGAGTTTCCGCGCTTTGCGGTGGGTACCAACGCCATTGCCAAGGCAGTGGCGATGAACAAGGCTGCCATCTCCATCATCGGCGGCGGCGATTCGGTCTCGGCCATCAACAAGGCCGGCTATGCCGACCAGGTGACGCATATCTCCACCGGCGGCGGCGCCAGCCTGGAATTCCTTGAGGGCAAGAAGCTGCCCGGCGTGGAAGCGCTGACAGACAAGAAATAGTCTGATGTACCAAGCACCCAGGTCTCAAAGTGAGACCTGGGGCCCCCAATTCTATTTGCGAATTGCACGAAAGACCGCGTGATCTATTCTGTTCCTCTCGGAGTCGCCTGCCTGTTGACCATCTGGTTTTGCTATTGGCTAACCAGCGTTTTTCGTTCCCTGTCAAATCCCTCCTGCAGAGTTGCCATCTTTGTCTTTCCAGTTCTCTCAGCAGCCGTTCTTATACTTTTTCCGGATCTTGGTCTTGAAGCAATTGGTAACTTCTTCCAGAGCCTGTCCTTGCCCGGCGGCAGGCAGATTCCGGCACTCACTACCGCGCTGACTATTCTGCTGGTTGCTCCCACTCTTCTGATAACCACGCTCGTCGCGCAGTTAAATATCGGAAAGCCTGCGAAATCAAGGTAGGAGAGCTGCGAGCGCAATTCAAACTCTCATTGTTGATGTGCCCTCCTCGCCCGTGGTCCCGTTACAGGAGTCATAATTCTTAGCCGGAACATTGGTAGCTGAGGTATCAGTTATTGCACTCTGTTCGTGTGTTCTGGCGCACTGAAAGTGGGTCGTTGCTGCGCTAAAGTTCCACGCTGGGAAGGGATGCCAATGCGGAACGTGCAAGTGGCGTTCCCTTGAAGGTCGATCCATGAGACATCGGATCGTGCTCCTTTTTGCCGCCACATTCATTATCGGGATATCCGTAGGTGCGTGGCTCTTTGTGAGTGGACCTCTTGCCGACCAATTTCAATCACGCGCAGAATCGAACTTTGGCATGCTTGCGATCATGATCGTTTGCATATCGATCTTGCTCGGTGTACTGGTTAGCGTGTGGGACTCGAAAGAGGAAGTTGTTCCGCAAAAGCATCGGCATATCGCCTTCAGAAGGTTGTTGCATCACTGAAAAAAGGGCGATCCTTTAGTTCCCTGTCTGGACGCAGGAAATGTGTGCCGCTTTTGTGTTTTTTGATTTGTGAGATGAAACTGTTCCGGTATCCGGCCCCTTGCCCTCCCCTTCCGTCAGGCTGATAATTCTTAGCGGAACAGAGATGTTGATGCGAGATGTGCCGCAAGCGGCATCTCTTTTCGGGGTAACTCGATGAAGCGTCGGATCTTGATTGCGATCGGTTCCGCACTGCTTATCATGGGTGGCGTCGGGGTGGTGGCTTCACTGGCGTGGCTTACAGCAGACAAGATAAACGGCTCCCTTTCGGCCATGCTTGACCCGCACATGGAAACTCTTATCTATGTGTTGCCAACGCTGATGCTTGTGATCGCGATGGCGGGGGCTGGATTTCTGGCCAGCGCGCTTTCAACTCCGCCGGGTGCGGCGCGCATCCCGCACCACCTGCGTCCGCATACGCATTTTCACGCGTGACGGGCGGTTTAGATGCGGCAGGCGGTGTGTGAATCCCTGTCTGCCCGTTAGCGAGCGTCCTGCTTTGCGTTCCCCATCTCTGTTTTCTGCAGCCGGACAATAATCCAACCGCGGTGCCAGCTTCGAGTTATTCAGGGAACCAGCGCGGTCTGCCTGACAAAAACCAACTTCATCGAACCTCCCTCATTTCAGAAAATTGTGGACGAGTTTTCTAACAGCGAGCATAGTTTATAGAACCTAATGTTAAATTTACTTGACATAATGTTTGCTATTTTTTACTATTGCTGCAAGTTGATTCGGGAGGATCAAGATGCCGTATCGAGAAAAGACAGCCTGGTTGTCGCTCTTCGCGATGATCGTCACGTTTGGCCCATACTTTGTCTATGTCGCGATGGACTCGCACCCGCCCAGGCCGTTGCCTGATCTCCACGAACTGAGCTACTACGCGGCGATCACCATCGCGGAGCTGATCATTTTGGGCGTCGGACACCTTGTGTTCCGGCTCAAGTCGCCTGACGAAGCGCGCACCCCGCTCGACGAAAGGGATGAAGCTATCAAGCGCCGCTCGCTCAGTTCCGCATATTACGTTCTGATCTTCGGCATGATCCAGGTGGGATGCATCATGCCCTTTATGTCCAAGGGGTGGACGCTTGTTCACGCTTCGATCTTCATGATCGTTGTCGCGGAAATTACCCGCTTAAGCGTTACCGTAATCAGCTATCGCAGGCAGGCGTGATGGAAGGGAAAATCTCCAACCGAATTCGCGTACTGCGTTTCCACAACGGCGAAATGTCGCAAGCCGATCTTGGTCAACGCATTGGTGTAACCAGGCAGACAATCGCCGCAATCGAAGCTGGAAAATACTCGCCGTCTCTGGAGGCCGCGTTCCGGATAGCCAATGTTTTTAAAGTTCCCCTTGGAGAAGTATTCCAATGGGACGAGAACGCTGCCGGGTAATTGCTGAATCCTGTTCAAGGTCGGGCTACCACCTCGCCATCGTGTGAAGCGGCTCGAAGGCGTGCATCCGGTCGCTCTATTCGTCCGGATCGGATGCGCTTGACATCTCTCCGATGATGAATTTTGCCCTGCTTAGCAACTCGTCGTAAGTCACTATCTCGGTGTTCTTAAGCTGCCCCCTGAAGATCTCAAAGCAATTCCGCTTCACCAACGAATCGAGTTCGCTGGTGCATCCAAAGATGAGTAGCGAGCGTGGATGGACTGTGTGAATATGCTCGGGCTCAAGCCGCTCCCTATTCCCTTCCGTCTGACTTCCTTCGATTTCCCAGGTGCGAGCGTTCACTTGGACTTGAGACAGCGCATTCGCGAACTCGACATCGAATCCGGGAACGCCGTTTCGATACTTTTGTCCTCTTAGATTCGCTTGAAATATTGGAGAGTTAGGCCGCTTGATTTCAACGAGTACGACGAATTTTTCATGGCCCACAGTGTGATGGAGGTAGTCGCCTTTTTGGCCACCCCGACCAGTGAGATCTTTTCCACCATATAGCGGTTGTCCCTGAATCTGATTTAAGAACTGGTAACGGAGTCCGAGCCCAAAAATCCATCTATTGTCATCAAAGAATTCTCCCCACCTAGATTCATCCCAATTCATCGTGCGCATTGCTTCTTCGAATTCTCTGACAGAAGCGGTGCGCCGCCGCAGAATCTGGCCGTCGGCGAATCTTTCCGCCTCCTCCGGTTTCAGAGCAGCCAACTGAGCCCAAAAATCACCACCGTAGCCCTTATTGATCAAGCTCTCGATAGTGGGCTTCAGATCTTCATCGTTGATTTCAATCACACTTTTTTGCGGTGCAACGCTGACCTTCTCAGAACGTTCTTTGAGTGAGGGAAGGTCGGCCATCTTAAGCAAGATACCAATGCCGTTAAGAAATTTATTCATCGCGTCGGTATCTAACTCGAAGCTGATCGCTTGCCCAGCCTGCACTCCTCGAAGCGAAAGGCCATCTCCATCTTCCCAGCCCACAGACCCCTTCTTTTGGTAGACAAATTTGCCGCGTAGGTGCACGTTTCCCTGGGAATCCTTTGAAAAAGAGGGCAAGAAGAGCCGACGAGTCCTCGTTGTGGTCTCAAGCTTGATCGGATTGTCGCATCCAATGAAGCTGTCTGTTATGGGATAGGTGCGAATTTCCGTCATTCTTGCCACCTTCCAAATTGGAGCGATGATCATCCCGTCCACAGCTAGCGGATCATCCTATGCCAACAATCATCTACAGCACGCAGAATATCCCATCGAATGCGACAATTAAACTCAAATGCAGCGCAGCTTATCGCTCTCTGTGGGGGAAAAGTGCCTTATTACACGCGAGTCCTTTCCAAAGATGCGGAGTTCCCTGCCTTCGACGAACTCGCGGAGTTCATTCGGAGCGGCCATCCTGACTACAAGCTGACGGTTGAAGAAGGCACGGAAGAAGAGTGGGAATCTCTGCTGCTGTCCAGCAACGACGAGGTCGAAGTTGCCGTGCTCGAACGCAATCCTGTGTCGGATGGTTCGGTAGGACAGGACGAGGTCGCCGAGTTCATTGAAGAGACCGCGGAATGCAAGCCCGAGACCGGAGTTGCGTGGCTGCATGAGTTTCTGTCGGAGGTGAAGACCGTGTACGCCTTCCAGCATCTGCAGGGGTCAGAAACCGAAGACGGCGGGAACGCGCTTCATGCGCTGCGTTCGCACCTGTGGGAGCGGGGAGATGCGATCCTGCAGGCCGACAACGAAGGATTCACCAACGAAGAGGGCTTTCATATCGTCTGGCAATTCTCTGATTCGGTTTCAGGCCCATGGAATATGGGCGTGCTGCAGGACGGCACCTGGCACCACTTCAAGATGGATCTCGGCGACCCGGACCATCGCGAAGCTTTCCTGAACGGAGATATGCCTGGGGATTTGTCCGCGATTCGGCAGTCGGAGCCGTCACGATAACGGCTAAATTCTGCGGCGACTTTTGTGTCCTTATCGCAATGTGCGTGCCGTCACCCGGCGAGACGAATCCATACCCTAAAATTGAGTTGAGGAAACCTGCATAATGGCCCGTAAGAAACTGATTGCTGCCAATTGGAAGATGTACAAGACGCCGGCTGAAGCCAAGGCGTTTGTCGATGCATTTTTGCCGCTCGTCGCTGGACACACGCGCGATGAAATCGCCCTTTTCCCGTCGCCGGTTCTGCTGCCCACGGTGATTGCAGCCGCCAAGGACTCCAACGTTGCGGTCGGCTGCCAGAATATCCACTTTGCCGAAGAAGGCGCTTACACTGGCGAGACTTCCGTCGGCCAGTTGATCGCGGTGGGTGGAACGCATACGCTGATCGGACACTCCGAACGGAGGCAGTATTTTGCGGAGACCGACGAGATCGTGAACAAGAAGCTGCATACGGCGCTCAAGCACGGCATCGTACCCATCGTCTGCGTAGGAGAAGTCCTGGCGGAGCGCGAAGCCGGCAAAACTGAATCCGTGCTCAAGACGCAAGTCACAGGCGCGTTCGCAAACATCACCGCCGAAGCTGCTGCTCCAATCGTGATCGCATACGAGCCGGTGTGGGCAATCGGTACCGGCAAGACCGCAACGCCGGAGATGGCTGTCGAAGCGCATAAGATCATTCGCGCTGAAGTTACCAAGCTGTTGGGCGCCGATGTGGCTGCGAAGATGCGGATCCTCTACGGCGGCAGCGTGAAGCCCGACAATGCAACGGCTCTCTGCGGTCAGGAAGAGATTGACGGCGCACTGGTTGGCGGCGCCAGCCTCAAGCCTGACTCGTTCACAGCAATCGTGAAGTACTAATCACGGGAGCTTCACTCTCCTACTCACAATGCTCGGTGCCCGGGTCTCGTTCCTGAGATCCGGGATGCCAGACATCGACTCCCGTGAACAAAATCGAGGCGAGGTTCGTACTCATGACCATGCCTGGAAGCACGGATGCTTTACTCGTCCACGACGCCGAGCCGGCAATCGCCGTCACTCGCGTAGCCCCGCAGCGCGACCTCTATATCGATCGCTTGCGCAGCGTGTTGACCGCACTAGTTATCTTTCATCACACTGCGATTACATACGGTGCCATCGGCGGGTGGTTTTACAACGAACTTCATCCATCTGGATCGGCCTCCAGCCTTCTCCTCACCCTCTTCTGCGCCACCCAACAGGCTTACTTCATGGGCTTCTTCTTTTTGCTCGCGGGTTATTTCACTCCTGCATCCCTCGAGCGCAAAGGGTATGCTCGCTTTCTCGGCGACCGTTTTCTACGACTTGGCGTGCCGCTCGTGGCCTTCGGTCTTTTTCTCGGCCCTGTGACCGACGCGATGGTCAATGCAGCCAAAGGTCATGGCTTCTGGTCCACTTTCGTCTGGCTTTGGAACAACAAAGTATTCGGAAACGGCCCTCTGTGGTTTGCCCAGGCGCTCCTGATCTTCACCCTTGGGTATTGCCTCTGGCGCGTGGTTTTGGGTTCACCTCTCGGCGCTTCTGCACGCACTCCATCGCCGCTTCCTGCATTTCGCTGGTGGCTTCTTTGCGCTGTGGGCGTTGGCGCAGGCGCGCTCGCCATCCGTCAATTTGTGCCTTCAGGTGTAAACGTCATTGGTCTGCAGCTCGGCTACTTTTCCAGTTACACCTTCCTCTTTGCACTCGGGATTGCAGCATGGCGCAATGATTGGCTGCGACAGCTTGCTTGGAATAATGTGCGCCCGTGGATCATTGCATTAGTGCTGGCGTGGCCGTGCCTCCCCATCGGCCTCGCCGTTGCGGACTCAATTTATGGACCAGGCAAATCCAACTTTGGCGGCGGCTTCACATGGCCCGCAGTCCTTTACGCACTTTGGGAACCCTTCGTTGCATGGGGCTTGATCGCCGCATGGTTACTGGTCGCGCGCGCATTCATGAACAAGCCATCGCAGTTCTGGTCGTGGCTTAATCGCCGCGCATACGCGGTTTACATAATTCATCCTGTAATTCTGGTTGGCATCAGCCTTCTGCTGCATCCGTGGATTGCACCCGCACTGCTCAAGTTCGCTGTCACTGGTACGCTATCGTGCATTACAGCGTGGATCGTTGCCGATCCACTTGTGCGCATTCCCGGTGTGCGACGCATTGTCTAGCTCATCAATTGCGCGGGTCTGCTCAGCTCACGTGCACAGACAACTTGCCTCAACGGAGGTGCCATCTGACCCCGGAGGAGGATAGTTATGGCAACCAGGAAGGCAACCAAAAAGAAATCCACCGCACGCAGCAGTAGCGCAAAAAAGAGCACGCGCAGTTCCGCGACAAAGAAATCCAGTTCTAGAAAATCAGTCGCGAAGAAATCATCCAGCCGTAAATATTCACCATCTGCTGGGAAGAACGTTGAAACCGAAATGCGTGAGATGAAGAAGGGAAAGCTGAAATCGGGACGCAGCGGCAAGAAGGTTACGAATCCGAAACAGGCCATTGCGATTGGGCTGTCGGAAGCGCGCAAGCAGGGAAAGAAAGTCCCGGCGAAGAAGTCGTAAACCGGCTGCACGCGTCGGCATCAACAGATGATGCGCATCTTTCTTTTGAATCTCTTTGGCGAATGCGGCCGGAACTGCGCAACGATCTCCAGGACGGCCGCATTTTCACAAGCTGACGGCAAAGACAACTACAGTTTTCCGCGTAGTTCGCCGTCTTCGACCGTGGCCTCGATCACCACAGCATTCACATCCGGATCTTCGTCGTTCGCGCCGGTGTGCACATCGAAGGCATATGCATGCCAGGGGCAAACCACCTTGCCGCCTTCGATCGATCCCTCGCCTAGCGGACCACCTTCGTGCGGACAGGTTCCATCGAGCACGCTAATCTTTCCGTCGACGTTGGCCACGCAGAGCGCCCGGCCCGCGACTGTGACTTCCCGCACCGTGCCTGCCGCAGGTAACTCTCCCTGAGAACAAATCCGCACAAAGTCTGACATTGCCGTTCTCCCATTTCCTGACACGCGCTTGGCCTTGAACACGGGGCGCCCAATTAGCATAATCCTGTGCCTCCACTCGCAGGCAAGCAAAGATGAGCAACGCAAAGACTCCCAAACAAGGTCGAGCGCCGGTGTCTTCGCGCACTTCAGCGAAGCGTCCATCGGGCAGCCAAGGTCCCTCCCCGCCAACTGTCTCTGCAAAATGGCTGCTCACTACCGGAGCATTGTGCCTTGCGGGCGCGCTGATCTGCGCATGGTCCACGCTCTGCATTCTCTTCTGGCAGGGTAGCTGGCAATTGCTTTACCACCCGTCCTCGGCGATCACCAGCACACCGGCCAGCGCGAATCTTCCGTTTGAGTCCGTCGGTTTCGCCACCGATGCAGCGGGCGAACCGCAACTTCGAGGCTGGTGGATTCCCGCTCCGCAGGCGAAGCACACCGCTGTTTATCTCCATGGCGCTGACGGTAATCTCGGTGACTCGGTCAATGCCCTTGCGCGGCTGCACGATGCGGGGCTGAACGTCTTCGCCTTCGACTATCGCGGATATGGGCAAAGCCACTTCGCGCATCCCAGCGAAGCTCGATGGCGCGAAGACGCAGAAGCGGCACTCGGTTATCTCACGGGGACGCGGCACATTCCCGCTAATGCAATTGTGCTTGTCGGCAGAGATCTGGGCGCGAATCTTGCCCTGGAAGTTGCCGGGGCCCATGCAGACCTCGCCGGTGTAGTCCTCGAGCAGCCGATTGAATCACCCACGACGGTTATTTTCAATGATCCACGCGCACATCTGGTACCGGCACATCTGCTGGCAAACGATCGCTGGCAGACGACCGCCGCGGCGGGCAATTTACTGATTCCTTCTTTGTGGTTCTATTGGACACCCGAGCGAAACGCGGATTTGGAGCGTGACAAGCCAGAAGCTTACGAGAGGGCGCCTGCGCGCAAGGTGCTCGTCTGGTTAACCAATTCTTCGGATGAGCGACAGCAGTTTGAATCTGCTTTGACGGGCTGGCTCGACCAGCTCAAGACCGCCACGCGTTGAATTAACGAGGCATGTCGCGGTGGACCGACTTTGCTTCGTAGCCGGCCTTTGAGAGCCGTTTCGCGAGTTCCTCGGCCATCATCACGCTGCGGTGCTGACCGCCGGTGCATCCGATCGCAACGGTCAAATAGCTCTTCCCCTCCTTGATGTAGTGGGGCATGAGGTAGAGCATCAGGCTGGTGACCTTGTCGAGAAACTCCGCAGTCTGCGGGAAGCCGCTCACGTACGCTGCTACCTTGGGATCGAGGCCCGTCTTGTCGCGAAACTCCGGCACGAAGTGAGGATTCGGGAGAAAGCGCACGTCGAAGACCATGTCCGCATCGAGGGGAACGCCGTTTTTGAATCCAAAACTCAGGCACGACACCAGCAGGCTTTTACTCTGATCTTCATGTCCGAAGCGCTTCTGAATCTCGGAGCGGAGTTCGTGCACATTAAAACGCGAAGTGTCGATCAGCGTATCGGCAACATTGCGGATGGAGTCGAGCATCTGGCGCTCTTCCACGATGGAACGCGACACCGTTTCAGAGCGGCGCAGCGGATGAGGCCTGCGCGTCTCAGAGTACCGCCGCACCAGCACGGAATCCTGGGCATCGAGAAAGACGACGCGTGTGGGCAAAACTCGCTTGACGCGCTTGATGATGTCAGGCAGTCGATCGAGCGCCTGGCCTTCGCGCACGTCCACCACAATGGCGGCGCGCTGAATGTCTTTGGATTTTTCCACCATGCCGGCAAACTCCGGCATCAACTCGAGCGGCAGATTATCGACCGCCTGGTAGCCAAGATCTTCGAATGTCTTGAGCGCAGAAGCTTTTCCTGCCCCGGAAATCCCGGTCAGAATGACCAGCTCCTTCTTGGAAGGCCTGGATGCATTTACCTTTTGAGTTGATCGAGAGCGGCGCGCGGGCGGATGAGGTGGAACCATGCGCCCATCCTACACCCCCCAGCGCGCGCACCGGACATGCTGCTTTTGTGAACAATTACCCGGAAGTCACAACTTGAATACTATGGAACCTCAACCAGTTCCATCTGGCCATCGCGCCGGCGATGCAGCACAAACAAGTCACCGACCCGGTTGCGAAAGATGAGCAAATCACGATCTCGGAATTCGGCGTCTTTCACTGCTTCCTCAATCGTCATCGGCTTCACGGCAATGGCTTCGCCGCTGGTCATAATGTGCGGCTCGACAATGGTCGTGCTGACCGGGAAGGAATGTACTGCGATTGATGTTTTTACCTTCGCGCGGGTCAATTTGCCGTTTTCCGCCAGTCCCTCGGGCTGCGCGCCGCGCTTGGCATGAGCCACTGGCGGAGCGGTGAGGACCTTGTCCAGCTTGGGCATCCGTTTACGCTCAAACTGGCGATCACGATACTTCAGGGCCTGATTTTCCGCGTGTTGGATGGCGATGCGCAAAGCCCCTTCAAGCGTGTCAGCCTTGCCGGCTGCCTCGATGGTCTGCACTCTCGCCTTGATGGTCAACTCTGCAATCTGGAGATGTCGCTGCGCGCGAAACGTGATGCTGGCCCGTGCGGTTCTACCCAAAATTCTGCCGACCCGCTCCAAACCTTCTTCGGCTTGAGAACGTACAGACTTGGGAATGCTTACTTGCCTTGCGGTGAACTCCACTTCCATGGTCAGCCTCCGCTCTTCCTTCTCCAGCGCGGATCACGCCGGAGAGACTCGGATTGTATAGCATTTCGCTTGACGGTGAAACGCCGTGCAATCTGCCTCCCTGCAATTTTACGATTCGGAGGGTCCCCTCGACGAGACGTCAAGATTGTGAGGAGGCTCGAAGGGCAAAATCCGGGATGATGCCGAACTGGCCGTTTGCTCCTGCAAAATCCTCTCAGCCGCGGCGGCCTCAATCTGCCCGTTGATCTCAGCCCCCAGTAGCAGCATCAGTCCGGTGATGTAGAACCACGTCAGTAGGATGATGACGGCTCCCAGAGATCCATAGGTCACCGTGTAGTTGTTGAAGAAGTGGAGGTAGGCTCGCAGCCCAAGCGACGCTAGCAGCCAACCGGCAATTCCGACGGCGCCGCCCGGAGTGAGCCAGTGCCAGCGCCGCGTCTTGCAGTCCGGCGCCCAGTAGTAGAGAACCGCAAACGTCAATGCGAGCAAAGCACCAGCCACAATCCAGCTAGCCAGGTGGAAACCAATGATCGCCGTCGTGCGCAGAGCAATCTCCGGAATGCGATGCTCCGCCAGTCGCGCGAGATAATCGCCTCCCAGCATGGAGGTTAATCCTAGTGTCACCACGATGATGAGCAGGATGGTGAGCCCGATTGCCTGAATACGCGCCACGATATAGGAACGCGAATCTTCGATCTTGTAGACCGCGTTCAGGGTGTCCTGGATAGCTGAAATGCCCACCGACGCCGACCAGATGGCTGCGATCAGCCCGAAAGTCACCTTTCCCGAGGTTGCAGCGGCGGTGGTTTCGTTGAATGTACTCAGGACCGTTCCCAAGGCGGCAGTAGGAATGACGACGGCCAGATAGTCGAGCAGCTTGTCGTAGAACTGGTAAGCCGAACGGGCAGCCAGGCCGAGGATGGATCCGGCGCAGAGCAACGTGGGGAAAAGCGCGAAAAGAAAGTAGAAACCAAGCTCGGCAGCGTGACCGAAGACCCGGTCGCACATCAGGGCCTTCCACGTCCTCACGGCTACCACCCGAACCGGAACTCCCTGCAGGTTCCACAGTGATTCGAGCGGCGAATGTGCCACGATCTCCCAGATTCGCCGTTCCCGGCGCTTCAGTCGGTGATCCACGGGTGGTTTTTCAGTGAAGATAGGTGGCCCCTTTGCCGCGTCTCAACAGGCAATCGACATCGATATTAGATGCCGTAGAGGCTTGCTTCGATGATTGCGTGCGCAGTTCCTGTTTGAGCCATGAACACCCTGGGTAGAAGGGGCGTTGCCATCAACACAACCGTCCCAAAACCGAGCAAACACCGTTTATCCGATCGCATCCAAAGAGATAATGGTGTCTCCAACTGGGATCTGCCACTTGATACGTCCGCGAGCCCTGCAAATTGCGCTATGGCTTTGGGTGTGCTTTTTACCGCTGGCGGGCGCGGGCACAGAGTTGTGGGCCCAGGTCCCTCAGGACTCCAAGACCCCTCCCACGGAACAGATACTCGCTTCGTATGAGGGTCAACCGGTCACATCGATTGATATCGCGGGGCGCCCTGACCTGAACATCGATCAATTCGCGTCTCAAATTGCGCAAAAAACCGGCCAGCCTTTCGCCAAGGAAAACGTAGACCGCTCGGCAGCCGCGCTCAAAACTGCGGGGAAATTCCAGAACGTCCGCGTCCAGGTGGACCCTGAGGCGGATGGCCTGAGAGTGCTTTTCGTTATTGAGCCGGCCGTTTACTACGGGATGTTTCATTTTCCAGGCGCTGAGCGGTTTCCCTACTCGCGTCTGGTGCAGGTGGGGAACTACACCAGCCAGGCTCCATACAACGCGACCGAAGTGGAGCAGGATCGGCAGTCGCTCATCCACTTTTTTCAGGAAGTGGGCTACTTCCAGGCCCAGGTGAAAACCGAACTGAAGATCGACTCGCAGCATGGCATTGTCGATGTCTTGTTTGATTCCGATCCGGGTCGCAAAGCGAAGTTTGGCGCCATCGATATCGCGGGACTTCCGCCTGCGGAAACTTCAGCCTTGCGGCACCGCCTTACCACGCTGCTGGCGAGGGCGCGGGGTGCAGCCATTCGCAATGGCAAAAGTTATAACCGCTCCACGCTGACCAAGGCCAGCAACTACATCCAATCGCGATTGGCGAAGGATGGTTTTCTGGCGGCGCAGGTCAAGCTCCAGGGTGCCGAGTATCATGCCGATACCAATCGCGCCGATGTGCATTTCAGCGTGAATCCAGGCGCAAAGACCAACATGGTGATTGCAGGAGCGCACCTGTGGCCATGGACGAAGAAGGCTTTGCTGCCTGAGTACCAGGGCGTGGGAGTGGACGAGGAAACCGTGCGGGAAGGTCAGCAGGCGCTCGTCTCCTACTACCAGGGCAAAGGCTACTTCGACGTGAAGGTAACTTCAGAGATGACCGGCGACCAGGAGCGGCGGTCAGTTGTGTATCACATCACCAAGAAAAAGAAGCACAAGGTCACCGACGTCCGCATTACCGGTCAATCGCAACTGAAGTCAGTCGACCTGGAACCGCATCTTGCAGTCGAGAAGAAGCATTTGTTCTCGCACGGCCAGTTCAGCGATCAACTTGTCCGCACCAGCGTGAACAACCTCAAGGCGGTCTACCAGTCGCAGGGATTCAGCACCGTGCAGGTCAGTTCGTCCGTTGTGAATCATGGCGGGGACATCCAGGTTGCGTTTCACATCACTGAGGGGCCGCGCGACATCGTGAGTTCACTCTCGATTGAGGGTGCCAGCTCATTTCCGCAGTCGCAATTCGCGCCAAATGGACTGAAGGTCGCGGTAGGTCAACCGTATTCGCAAGCGAATGTTCAGGCCGATCGCGCTTCCATCGTCGCCAACTATCTCAAGGCCGGCTATCTGACCTCGAGCTTTCGCGAGACAGCCACCCAGGTCTCAAAAAATGATCCGCACCACATCAACGTCGTGTACCACATCTACGAGGGTCCGCGCGTGTTTACGGGAGAGGTCCTGACGTTGGGTCGTGTGCATACGCAACAGCGACTGATTAATCAGGACATCTCATCCATCAAGCCTGACCAGCCGCTGACCGAAACGAATCTGCTGACAGCCGGCAGCAATCTTTACGATCATACCGGGGTGTTTGACTGGTCGGAAGTCGACCCCAAAAGTCAGATCACCACGCAGACCAGCGAGGATGTCGTGGTGAAAGTGCACGAAGCCAAGCGCAATGAGTTTACGTATGGATTCGGTTTTGAAGTGATCAACCGAGGCGGCAGCATTCCCAGCGGAACCGTCGCTCTGCCGGGGTTACCGCCCGTCGGCTTGCCTTCCGGATTTAAGACGAGTCAGGTCACGTTTTACGGACCGCGTGGGACGGTGCAATACACGCGCAATAATCTACGCGGCAAAGGCGAGTCACTTTCCTTCACGGGATTTGCCGGGCGCCTCGATCAGCGCGCTGGGATTTACTACATCAATCCGAATCTGCGATGGTCGCACTGGAAGGCCACATCGTCCTTCACCGCTGAGCGCAATGAAGAGAACCCAATTTTCTCGTCACAGCAGGAGATTGGCAGTTACCAGATCCAGCGGTTTATCGACAGCGCCAAAAAGGATTTGTTCTTCGTCCGCTACACCTTCAACAAGACCGACCTGACTCGCGTAGAAATCCCCGAATTGGTTCTCGAAGAGGATCGGCATGTGCGTCTTTCTGGCTTTGGTGCGAACCTGACCCGCGACACGCGCGATAACGTGCTGGATGAACACAAGGGCGTGCTTAACTCGCTTGAGTTAGATATCAATTCCAGCAAGCTGGGCTCGAGCGTCGACTTTGCCAAGCTGACAACACAAGCTGCCTACTACAAGGAAAAGTTTCATCACATCGTATGGGCCACTAGTTTGCGCATTGGCCTGGCCCAGCCGTTCGCGAACAGCCGTGTGCCCTTGAGCGAAGCGTTCTTCACCGGCGGCGGCGACTCGCTGCGAGGTTTCCCACTGGATGGAGCTGGGCCGCAGCGCGCGGTATCAATATGCACGAACGCAGGCCCCTGCGCGTGCCCTGGTCCGGATTGCGCACAAATCAACGTGCCCAGCGGCGGAAACGAATTACTCATAATTAATGCGGAAGCGCGCATCCCTGTACCTCTCAAGAAGGGGCTGAGCGTTGTACCCTTTTATGACGGCGGCAACGTCTTTCCTCGCATTGGCTTTCACGATTTCACTTCGCTTTATGCAAATAACATAGGAATTGGTCTGCGTTATTCAACACCTGTCGGCCCGATTCGCTTCGATCTCGGGTACAACTTCAAGCCCGTTCCAGGCACCGGCGCATTCCAACCCTTTATCAGTATTGGCCAGGCATTCTAAGGAGTTGTCCTCGTGGCAAATATTTATAGAACTTCCGGCGAATCCGATACGCGCGAACCGCAACCGCGCCGGTCCTTCCGCCGTCCCCTGCTCATCGTGGCGAAGTTTTTTGCGACCGTCATTGTCTTCCCGATTCTGCTGGGTGCCCTGGTCTTCTTTTTTGTGCTGAACAGTTCTAGGGGACACGCTTATCTCATCGATGTTATCCAGAAAAAAGCGGCTGAGAGCCTCGGAGTTCCCGTCCGGCTCCAGAACCTTGACCTGCATCTCGCCACGCTCAGCGTCGATCTTTATGGTCTGACTATTGATGGTGCCGCCCCGCACTCGAATCCGCCTCTCCTACAGATCCAGCATGCGGAAGCGGGAGTTCGCGTCGTCTCGGTCCTCGGACGCGAGTGGTACTTCGACAGTATTCGCATCGACAATCCTGTTGCGCAGATCTTTGTCGACAAGAATGGCATCTCCAACATTCCTACGATCAAGAGCAGCAACAACAGTAATACGTCTGTCTTCGATCTTGGAATTCGGCATGCGGTGCTTACCAATGGAGCCGTCTTCTACAACAACCAGCCCAGTGCCATCGCACTTGATCTACGCGACGTTCAGTTCAATGCGAGCTTTAACAGTCTGCTGAGAAAATATTCGGGAACACTGGTTTACTCCGATGGGCGTCTGAATTATTCCGGCACGCAGGCTCCGCCCCATGCGCTCAGCGTGCAATTTGATGCCACGCCTGCGACCCTGCATCTGTCACCTGCAAAGATCCAGAGCGGCAACTCGCAGGTGGTTTTGAACGCCACGGTCAACAACTACAACTCGCCGATTGTTCAGACCGAATACAACGCCACTGTTGATGGCGCGCAACTAGCGAGCATCCTGCACGATCCATCCATTCCTTCCGGGCTGGTTGCTGTCTCTGGGACCGCACAGTACCAGGCCGCAGCGGGGCGCACGTTTGTGCAAAGCCTCACCGTTAATGGTGATCTCAACAGCCATGAGCTAATCGCAAATACGTCAAGCATTCGTGCGGAGGCATCCAATATTGCCGGGCACTATTCCTTGGCGAACGGGGATGCGACGCTGCGTGATTTCCGTGCCAGCCTTCTTGGCGGCGAAGTCACAGCACAGGGCACGATGAAAAACATTGGCGCGGATTCACGCACGAAGCTCGACGCCAGCTTACGCGGTATCTCCCTCGCACAGGCGAAGCGCATGATGGGAGCAACAGCTTCTACCGGTACGGTGGCAATTGCCGGCACTCTCAATGCGACGGCGACAGCCACGTGGGGCAAAACCTTTGACGACCTGGTTGCGCATACCGACGCAACCATAAAAGCAGGTGTGGACAGGGCACAAATCCCGAAGCGAATTGCTGCGGCAGGTTCATCGCAGACCGTTGCCAACAACGACGTCCCGGTCAACGGACCTGTTCCCGTCAACGGAGTTCTGCACGCAACGTACACCGGCAAGAACCAGGAGCTGGCAGTCGATCATAGCTACTTCAGGACGCCACAGTCTAACCTGAATCTGAATGGGAAGGTCAGCAAGAACTCCAGCCTCGCCGTTCAACTTCAAGCCAATGATCTTCGCGAGATTGAGGATATCGCTGACCTCTTCCGCGTTCCAGCGCCAAGCCAGCCATTGCAGAGTTTTGGACTCGCCGGGACTGCCTCTTTCAATGGCGTCGTGCGCGGCTCAACATCCGCGCCGCACCTCACCGGACTGCTGACCGCGCAGAATTTGCAGGTGCAGGGATCCGCGTGGAAGTTGGTGCGCACCAACGTGGATGCCAGCCCTTCGCAAGTGAGCCTGCAGCATGCGGAACTCGACCCCGCGACACAAGGCCGCGTAACGATGAACGCCAGCGCTCAACTGCGCCAGTGGGCCTTCTCAAAGTCCAGCCCCGTCGACCTGCAGCTCAATGCATCGCAGATGGACATCAGCGAACTCGCTAAACTCGCAGGCCAGCAGATTCCCGCCACCGGCACGCTTGCAGCGGATATAAAAATGCACGGAAGCGTATTGAATCCACAAGGTAATGGCACGGTAACTCTGACCAAGGCCGCGGCCTATGGGGAACCTATTTCCTCAGCGAAAGTAACGTTTAACGGCAGCGGAGATCAGGCACATGCGAACTTATCCATCGCCGCGCCAGCAGGGACCCTCGAAGCTAAGTTGACTGCGAGCCTCAATAACCGGACTTATACCGCTGACCTAACTTCATCTGGCATCCATCTCGACAAGTTACAGACGCTGAAAGATAACAGTGCAAGCCCTACCGGCGTGGTCAGCATCAATGCGAAGGGACAGGGCAGCTTCGATAATCCGCAGGTTGATGCGACTATCCAGATTCCCAGCCTGGTTGTGGAACAGCAGACCATCTCCGATATCCACTTGCAGGCCAGCCTCGCCAACCATCAGGCAACGGCACAACTCACGTCTTCCGCGGTGAACACTTCCATCAAGGCCAATGCGAAGGTTTTGCTCACCGGCGACTACCCTGCCGATGCCACGCTCGATACGCAGGGAATTCCGCTTGGACCTTTACTCGCAGTGTACGCACCAGAACAGGCAGCGAACATTACCGGCCAGACTGAAGTGCACGCGACACTGCACGGTCCGCTCAAGAACAAACGAATGCTTGAGGGCCATGTGACTATCCCGGTGCTGAAACTGGCTTATGGCAGCACCGTGCAGTTGGCGGAGACAGCGCCAATTCATGTCGACTATAAGGACGGCGTTATCAACGTGCAGCGCTCATCCATACGCGGCACCGACACCGACCTGCAATTTCAGGGCACCATTCCGACGATTGGCGACGCGCCGATGTCGGTGCTGCTGCTGGGAAATGTCGACTTGCACTTAGCCCAGTTGTTCAATCCCGACCTACGCACTTCAGGGCAAATCAAATTCAACATCAACTCGTACGGAGCAGCGCGTGGGCCTGACTTCGGCGGCACCATCGAAATTGTGGACGCTGCAATGGCCACTCCCGATTTACCGGTTGGCCTGCAGCACTGCAACGGAACCTTGGCGCTCAACAAGGATCGCATTAACATCACCCAGTTCAAGGGAAATGTTGGCGGCGGCACGCTGACGGCACAGGGCGGCGTCGCACTGCGTCCGTCGATCCAGTTCGATTTGGGCGCGTCGGCGCAGGATGTGCGTATGCTTTATCCGCAAGGCATGCGTGAATCCATCAATGCCAATCTGCGTTTTACCGGGACGACTACTAACGCGCTCCTCGGCGGCAGTGTGAATCTCTCGGATCTTTCTTTCACCAGCGGATTCGACCTCAACAGCTTTATCGACCAGTTCACGGGAGGCGTGGAAGCACCGCCTTCGCAGGGATTCACACAGAATGTCGCGCTCAACCTCGCCTTGCGTTCATCGAACAACGTAAATCTCGTAAGCCGCACACTGAGTGTTGGCGGGTCGGCCAATCTGCAGGTGCGTGGCACCATGGCGGAGCCCGTAATCCTGGGCCGCGCCAACCTTACTGGCGGCGACATCATTCTGAATGGGAATCGTTTTGTGCTCACGGGCGGCACGATTCAGTTTGTCAATCCGTCGGAAACCCAGCCGGTCGTGAACCTCACCCTGACCACATCGATTCAGCAATACAACATCAATCTCCGCTTCGAGGGGCCTGTCGATCAGTTGCGCACGCAGTACAGCTCCGACCCCGCGCTACCGTCAGCCGACATCATTCATCTACTTGCCTTCGGGCAAACCACAGAAGCAAGTGCCGCGAATTCGACTCCCGCTAACCAGGCTGCCGAGACGCTTGTAGCGAACCAGGTCTCAAGCCAGGTGACGAGTCGCCTGTCGAAGGTCGCCGGCATCTCGCAACTCTCCATCAACCCGGTGCTGGCAGGCAGCAATGCCCAGGGCCCGGCAGGCGCGAACATTACAGTCCAGCAGCGCGTTACAGGAAACCTGTTCGTTACGTTTTCCAGCAACGTTCAAACTACACAGGGGCAGACCATCCAGGGCCAATACCAGGTGACGCCCCGGGTAGCGGTGAGCGCAACGCGCGACCCCAACGGAGGCTTCGCCTTCGACACCCTGATCAAGAAAAGCTGGTAAGTCCGATTCCAACCGCTTTCGAGCGTAGGCTGTGGCCGATGTGGTCATCCGTCACAGCCAGAACTTGACCCCGCAGGGCTATTATCTCTGCGATGATCGCGACAGAGTTAGACACGAAGTCCCTGCCTGAAAGCGCCTATCGCCCTTTAAAGCCCGGCGAAGAATACCAACCCATCGTTCCCGCACATGTAACGCAGCCTGAACTCACGGCGCGTTCGCTGTTCTGGGGGGTCATTTTCTGCGTCATTTTCACGGTGGCCTCTGCCTACTCCGGCTTGAAAGTAGGGCAGGTAATGGAAGCGGCGATTCCTACCTCCATTCTGGCGATCGGCCTGGCGCGTACGTATAAGCGCCGATCAACATTGCTGGAAAACGTCATCATCACCGGGATCGCCGGAGCGGCCGGGGGCGTAGTGGCGGGCGCTATATTCACGCTGCCCGCGCTGTACATTCTCAATCTCGATCCGCATCCGGTCCAGACCATTTTCATCTGCCTTGCTGGCGGATGTCTCGGCGTCCTGTTCCTCATTCCACTGCGACGGTATTTCGTGCGCGACATGCACGGGCTGCTCCCCTACCCTGAAGCCACCGCCATCACCGAGGTTCTGGTAACCGGCGAGAAGGGCGGCTCGCAGGCACGACTGCTGCTGCAAGCCACGGCCATCGCCGGGGTTTATGACCTCTTTGTGACGACGTTTCAAATCTGGAAGGAATACGTCGACTTTCAGTTTGTGCCTATCATGCACACGCTCGCGGACCGTGCACGCATGGTTCTGAAGTTTGACGCCATCGCATTCATTCTGGGCCTCGGATACGTCATGGGACTGCGCAGTTCCATGATTCTCTGCGCGGGCGGGGTTCTTTCGAACCTGGTGCTGGTGCCCCTGATCTGGTTTATCGGCAGCCATATTGTTGTGGCTGTTTATCCCGGAACGCTTCCCATCTCGCAGATGACCGCCGTGGATGTCTATCGGAACTACGTCCGCTTCATCGGCGTTGGAGCCATTGCCACCGCAGGCATCATCGGCATCGTCAAGTCATTGCGCGTGGTCGCCGGATCTTTCGGAATTGCATTGCGTGTCTTTCGCCACGGAGAAGTTGCCCACCCACCGCGCACCGACCGAGACGTTCCAATGACAGGCATCCTTCTCGGCATCATCATTTCCGCCATCGCGGTCGCCGCATTTTTCGGCCGGCTGCCTGTTTCATGGACCGTCGTAGCGGTCGGTCTAGCGATGACGCTGTTGTTCTCGTTCTTTTTCGCCTCCGTCGCCGCTAATGCCATCGCCACCATCGCGCGCAACCCGGTATCGGGCATGACGATGCTCACCATTATCATTTCGTCGGCGGTGTTGCTGCGTTTCGGAGTTTCGGGGACAGCAGGCATGTTCTTTGTCATGGCGATCGCGGGCATGGTTTGCACCGCACTCTCGATCTCCGGCCAATTCATTACAGATCTCAAAGCCGGGTACTGGCTGGGGTCCACACCAGCAGCGCAGGAGAAGGTAAAATTCCTCGGCGTCATCGTCAGCGCCATTGCTGTCGGACTCACCATCGGCATGCTCGCACATGCCTTTCAGTTTGGCGAGTCGCTTCCGGGCGATATGCGCCCCGTTCTCGCATCGCCGCAAGCATCCATCATGAAAGCGCTGGTGCAGGGTTTCATGAGCCATCAGCCCATCGCCTATGTACTCTTTGGAGTTGGGGCGATGGTCACGGTGATCCTTGAAATGCTGGGACAGCCATCGCTTATTTTTGCGCTGGGGATGTATCTGCCCCTGGAACTCAACACGCCTGCGCTGGTCGGTGGCTTTCTCTCTCACTTCCTCAACAAGCGCTCTGAAAAAGCCGGCGGCGAACCGGGCAAGCGGATTCGGGAACGCGGCGTTATCATCGCCTCTGGACTGATGGCGGGCGGCGCGCTTGGCGGAGTGATCGGCGCGGCACTGCGGCTGTTCCCCTGGTTCCGTGAAGACCTCATCAAGATACCGTTCTACGGCAACAATGCAGTTTCGCAATCCATCTCCGCGCTCGTCTTTGCAGTGCTTTGTGGCTACGTCTGGTATGGCTCGCTTAAGAAGGAGAAGGTTTAATGAATCAGCTCGATCACTATGTAGCCGAAGCAGTGCTTGGCGTAGACACGTTGTGGGGCGGCGACGTAATGTGCGCCTCCGGTACCGGCCGCTTCATCGCTGATTCGTGGTTTTCGGACGAGCCACTTCCCCGCACCTATAGTCACCGCTCTGCAGATCATCTGCGCAAAGCCGGCGGCGTCTCCGGGAAAGATCTCGACCCCAAACAAGTCGACGCCTACCTGCGCGACCTAAACCTGGCTGCGGCCATCTCCGGCATTCGCACCGAAGCACAAACTACCAGCCCACTGCGCCATGCCTATCTCACGGGCCTCGCGGAGTCTCTGCAAGTGATGCTTGATCTCGCTCTCGAAGTCTTTGGCAAAGGCGACCCAGTCCCCTACGCACGCGCTGTTGAAGCCTCTACCGGAAACCCGCCTGAGCCTTCGCGACCTGAATCCAAGCGCGACAGCGTGGCGGAACTGCTTGGTCGAAGTGGGTATTCGATATCCAAAAACAATGGCCTGCTCGACGCCGTCGATGCGTGGCGACGGGAGCGCGTTGTTCCCATGGCTTCGGTACGAGGTATAGGCGCAGCCGTTATCGCTCTTTTCGATCAGCTCAGTGCGCGCCACCTGCAGCCTCTGCTTCCCCGTGAACTCGCTGCCGTTCCACGCGCCAACATTGAATTTCTCCCCATCAAGGACGCCTGGTTTTCCGGCTCGATGAATTACCTCGGACGCGCGCGCAACCACGACGGATCGCCGCAGTACGAAGCCACCTACGAGATCAATGCCTCGCTGCAGATGTCCTACCCCGAGTTCGAACAGCTCGTTAGCCATGAAGTCGTTCCCGGCCATGTCACCACATTCGCTTATCTTCAAAACCTCTACGTGCGCGGCAAAGCGGGGTTTGAAGCTACCGTTCTGACCATGAATACCCGCGCTGCCACGCTGTTCGAAGGCATCGCCAACAACGCTATTTTGATTGCCCACGGCGTTAGTGAGATCGACGATCTTCCCGACGACGACATGCAAATCGGCGTCCTGCTGGCTCTTCTGCAGGATGACGCCAAGAATCAATCCTCGTACCTAACGTGGGGCGAAAAGCGCGAACAATCCGAGATCAGGACTGCCCTTCGACGCGACTTCCTGGTCACGGAAGAGAGGGCCGACAAGCTCTCCGGGGCGTGGGGCCGTCATCCACTTATGGGCCGGATGTATCTTCCCGCCTACCGCGCCGGGACAGACAAAGTCGCCGATCTTCGCCGCAGCTATCCTCCCCAAAGCGTGCTACCCGCAATCTATGGCTGCAACGGCCTTGTCGATATCGTGACGGTCGATCGGGTTTTGCAATCCTGAGCTCATTTTGAGCGTCGCAAAAATTTGCCTTCGCGATTCATGGCACAAGCAGAATAGAATGTGCTCGATGGCCACAACGACCACAGCGCCCACTCTGAAATACTCCGACCTGGATGGCGAACACTCCTTCGCCCTGATGGCCGAATGCACCTCGATTGGCCGTTCTCCCGACCAGGACCTGGTGCTCAAGGAGGCTTTCGTTTCGCGCCGGCACGCGTTGATTACCCGGCAAGACGGCAAGTTCGAAGTGGTGGATCAAAACAGCTCTCACGGCACCTTTCTGAACGGACAGCGCGTCCAACGCGTCACGCTCAAGCCAGGAGACTGCCTGCAATTTGGATCACTCAATGCAGCCAGTTTTCGTTTCCTGCTGCCTTCCGGTGTTCCAGAAAGCAGTTCAGGTCTCGCCAGCGGTCTGCTCTCCGCTCTTTCGGTCTTCGCTCCGACCGACAAGAACATTCCGCAACCGGCGCGGGAAATTGAGAAGCTCAACTTTCTGCTGAACGCTGCCCGCCAGCTCAATGCGGGCGGAGCCATTACCGATATTTTTCATGCGCTACTGCAGCTTTCACTTCAACTGACAGGCGTCGAACGGGGCTTTGTGTTCTTGCTGGAAGGCGAAGAGATGCGTCTTGCACTCGGTCTCCGTTCAGATGGCAGCACGGTTGAAGAAGATTCATCGGTATCGCGCCGGGCAATGCAGAAAGCCATCGAGAGCGATTCAAAATTCTTTCTGAGCGACACTCTCGCAGACGACAGCGCGTCAGGGTGGGCCAGCGTTGTGGCAAACTCGATCCGCAGTATTTACTGCATACCGCTGCGCAAACACATATCTCCCGCGGAACCGAATCGGCTTCTGGGCATGCTTTATCTCGATAGCCAGATTGGCGCTGGCAGCCTGAGCGACATCGACCATCGGGTGCTCGACACGCTCGCCAACGAGGCCTCTACGCTGCTGCACAACGCGCTGCTGGCCAAGACCGAACTCAAGGCCCGGCAAGCGGCGGATGAACTGGCAGTCGCGGCTTCAATTCATTCCGGACTGATGTCTATCACATTGCCGCGTCTTGACTACGCTGAACTTCGTGCGCGCAGCCTCCCCTGCCATGCGATCGGCGGAGACTTCTACGATGCGATTGTTCTGGATGACAGCCTTTGCGTTGTAATCGCCGACGTTTCCGGTAAAGGTGTTCCGGCATCGATTGTGGCCGCGACCTTGCAGGGAATTATTCATGCCCTTCTCCTCACAGGCCAGAGCCTGACGCAGATTGCCGATCTGGTCAATCGTTTCCTCTGCACGCGGCAGGTGGGCAAATATGCCACCATGGTCGTGCTGAGAGTATTTCCGAATGGCTGCGTAGAATACATGAACTGCGGCCACATCCCGCCGCTGCTTGTCACTCCCAAAGGAACACACTACCTTGAGGAAGCAAACCTGATCGTCGGCATCATCGCTGAAGCGACGTACACGTCGTCTCAAGTCACCCTTCGCCCTGGCGACCGCATTCTACTGACGACCGATGGCATTACGGAAATTGAAAACAAGGCAGGCGAACAGATTGGGATTGAGGGACTGGCAGGGCTGGCTCACCTGCCCGGTCTTGATGCGGTGATAGCCCACCTCATCAAGGTGCAGGCTTCCGCCGAAGCACAAGACGACTGGACGCTTCTCGATATTCAGTACACGGGGAGGTAACCCCGATCGGGGAAATCGGGGATTTCAACTTCCCTTTTTACTTCTTGGAATGCGGCATGTTTCCACCAGTGACGGTGATGGTGTGTCCGGTTGCGGTGATTCCCGTGGTACTGCATGGGACGGGTGGAATGGAGACACCGAATTCGACTACGCCATCGTTCTGCGGCGTATAGGGGCCGTACGTAGTATGCGGAGTCGTCACATTGTAGGTACCTGCTGCCAGAAATCCCGGCGGAGGTGGAAATACGCCATTGGGATCGCTGTAACACCAGGTGCAGGTTGCCGTTACCGTAATTTCAAGGGTATCCGTACCCTTGGTCATGTTGACGCTGCTCAGATCGTTGGGAATGTTCAGGTGTTTTGCAGGCATGTTCAGTTATTGTCCTTTTCAAGTTGTTACGCTGCGTAATCCTGCCCCCACAGATTGCAGGCCTGGGCTCTGGTCTCAGCTATTTGCCTGCAGGTTTGAATCGCGGATCGGCGACCAGACTCTGCAAGCCCGGTGTGTTGCGAATATCTTCGAGCGCATAACCTTTCGCAAGTGATTTCTCAATAAATTGCAGGGCCTGCGTTCGGTCCCCCAGAAATTCGTACGCCTCGCCAACGTTTGAAAGCACATTCGGATCATCAGGGGCAAGCGCCAGCGAGGTCCTGATACGCGCCATCGCTTTGTCATTCATCTTGTCTGCGGCGTACAGACTCGCCAGCGTCGATTGTGCCAACGCATCCCGCGGTTTTAGTTGCACAACCTTCTCCGCCAACTCTTCGGCCTTGTGGCGCACAGCGGCAGCCTTCTCTGGCTGCTTTGCGCCATCATAGGCAATCATGAGGTTGTTCCACACCATGTAGTCATTGCCGTTGATCTTGAGCGCATGTTCCGTCGCTGTCGCCGCTTCGTCATAGCGCTTTTCCTGCATGTAAAGCATTCCGAGGTTTGCATATGCCGGATAACCAGGGCTGAGAGCGATTGATTTTTTCAACGCGTCTTCGGCAAGCGGCATATTCTTTTCCCCACCCTGATCGACGTATGCCGAACCGAGATTGGAGTAGACTTCCGCATTGTCTGGAGTGATTTGCAGGGCATGCTGATAAGCCTCGATAGCCTGCGGGTATTTCCCCTGGCGATCGTAGAAAGCTCCGAGTGTGTTGTAGCCGTTCCAATCATCGGGCCGCAGTGCAAGAGACTCCTGCCAGGTCTTCTCAGCATCTGCTGTACGACCCGATTGCTCGTACGATCTTGCCAGCCCACCCATCGCTTCGGCGTCCTTCGGATCAAGTTTTAGAGCATGCTGAAATTCTTGCAGTGCCAGGTCGTGCTTGCCGAGTGCGTCGTGGATTTGGGCCAGGGTGACGTATACCGCCGGGACGCGATTGTCCAGTTCAGTTGCTTTCTGGCAATACGCCTGTGCCTCGTCGAGCCAGTGGGTATTCTGCTCCACGATGTATTTCAGCCGGTAGGCTTCTGCCATCTGCGCGAAACCAAGAGCAAACGCGGGATCCGTCTGAATGGCCTTCTGCAACGATGCAATCGCCAGATCAAGATTGCCAGGTTTGTCATATCTCTGCGTATACCCAAGAGCCGTGAGATAGTCTTCGTAGGCTGCTGGATTCAACGATCCGCCGGTATTGCGCAGCATGTCGGCGGTCACCGAAATGTTCATCAGCTTGGCAAGTCGCGAAACCGCTTCGTCTTCCAGAGACGACAGATCTCCGGTTGGATCCTCAACCATCGCGGACCCAACCTGCCGCAGATTCTTAGTGTCGATCAGATTTACCGTCAGCCGAATATCGCTGCCATCGCGCTGGACCGATCCCTTGATCACCAGGTTGGCGCCCAACTGCTTCAACGCATCGCCGGGATCGTTGATATTGCGCCGCCGCACCTCGCTGTTCGGCACCACCCAAAGCGACTGATTGCCCACGTCGAGATTCGAAAGACGACCCGCCAGCGAATCCATCAAGCCATCCGTCAACGCGGCATTCTCAGGATTGCTGCCGATATTGTCGAAGGGCAAAACGGCAACATGCTTTTCCGTATGCGCTCCGGTCACCAGCGCGACGATCTTCTCGCGCAGCGGCGTGATAAAGCCCAGCGATAGCCCAACTGCCAGCAGCACCACCAGTGCCGCCAGCAGCCAGTTGGTCACCGGGGAACTCGCCGTCGCGGCCGGACCCCACGCCCCTCGCGAAGCCTCCGCAATCAGCCTCTTGGTGTGAGCGTTGGTTCGGTTTCCTCGCCCGGTCGACGGCAGCTTCTTCGTAAGATCTGCATCGGCCTCGGCAGCCGGAATCTGTTTCTCCGCCGCTGTCAGATCAGCAAGGAACTCCGCGCACGAACCATACCGCCGTTCCGGATCCTTCGCCAGCGCGTGGTACAGAACCGGCTGCAACGCCGGATGAACGGAGTCAAGATTCTTGGGAGGATCATTCAGAATCGAGAACAGCATCGACGTGATGCTCTCGGCATGGAACGGCGAGCTACCCGTGAGCATCTCCGCGAACACCACGCCTAGCGCCCAGATGTCGCAACGCTGATCGACGGGCCGGTCCATGGCCTGTTCGGGAGACATGTAGCGAACCGTTCCCGTTACGCCGGTCTGCGATGCCGTCTGCTCCGTCATGGCGCGCGCCAGCCCGAAGTCCACAATCTTCGCCAGTCCCGAAGACGTCAGCATCACGTTCGAAGGCTTCACGTCGCGATGCACAATACCATGACGATGGGCTTCGCCGAGCCCCTGCGCCATCTGCCGCGCGATCGCGATGGCTTCGTACAGCTTCATCGAACCTTTTTGAATGCGCTGCGCCAGCGACGATCCCTCGTAGTACGCCATCACGATGAACGTGAGGCCGTCCGCAGTTTCTTCTATTCCGTGGATGACACCGATGTTGGGATGGTCGAGCGACGATGCAGTGCGCGCCTCGCGCAGGAATCTCTCTTTCTCGCGCTGGCTGGCGTTGAGTTCCGCGGGAAGAAACTTCAGCGCAACCGTACGGTCAAGGCGCTGATCGCGGGCGCGATACACCACGCCCATGCCGCCCGATCCCGCAATCGAAAGCACCCGGTAGTTGCCGGCTATCAACTCGCCTTCAGAGAAGCTTGTCTTCAACACGGGCACATGCCGACCTCAACACGCTTTGAGTGCTCTTGCACAAATGCAATCCAAAGACGAAACAGGGAAGCTAGCTGGGAGCGCAACTTACGTCGTGTTCTAGAGAATACGGCGCGAGGGAAGGCTCTTGCAACAGCAACTTATATTTAGGCTTAAGCGTCGCGCTGTCGGCGCTGGTGCGTGGAAGGGATATTCAGATCTTCGCGGTATTTTGCCACCGTGCGCCGGGTTAACTGGATGCCTTGGGCCTGTAATTGGGCGGCAAGCTGATCGTCGGTGAGGGGATGGCGGGGGTTTTCCTCGTCGATCAGCTTGCGAACCTTGCGCTTGAGTAGTAGCAGAGGAGTGTCGGCGCCCTCCGGCCCGTTCGATCCCTCGGAGAAAAAGAATCGCAGTTCGATCACGCCTTGAGGAGTGTGTGCATACTTGTTGGCCACAGCCCTGCTCACTGTAGATGGGTGAACGCCGATCTCCTCGGCCACTTCCTTGATCATCATCGGGCGCAGGGCTTCAATTCCCTGGTCAAGAAAATCCTGCTGCCGCCGCACAATCACTTCGCAGGTGCGCAGAATGGTGCTCTTACGCTGGGCAATGTTGCGCATCAACTGCATAGCCGAGCGGAAGCGCTCTTTCACGTATTCCTTGACTTCTTTTTCGGTGCCCTCGGCTACCAGCATGCGGCGGTAGCGCGCACTCAAGCGGAGGCTGGGCAGATCTTCCTCGTTCATCGAGACCACCCACTCCGCGCCGCGTTTGATGAAAACAACATCGGGCTCGATGAGTCGCGTCTGTTCGCGGTTGTAAAGCCTGCCCGGGCGCGGCTCCAGAGTGCGAATGAACTCCACGCCCGCGTGCGCTTCTTCCGGAGTCACATGCAGTGACTTGGCCAGATCTTTCACATCCCGTTTCTGCAGCAGTTGGAGATGGTCGCGGACTATCTGCGCAGCCACTTCCATCGAACGCCGGCGCTCTTCAAGTTTCGCATCAGCCTCCGCTTTCAGGGAGTGGTGATTATCCTCGAATCCGTCCGCCTCGTGGTGTACTTCCACGCTGTGCTGCGCATAAACTTTCTTCAGCTCTGCCTGTTGCGCCGCAATCTGAACCAGCAGGCACTCGCGCAGATCAGTTGCGGCAATACCGGCGGGATCAAGATGCTGCACCAGATCGATACCGCGCTTGATCTGATTGCTTAAAGCATCTTTGTCTTTGCCCTGATTCTCCTCGAAGTGTCCAAACGCTTCGATCAACTCGTCATGACTCGCCGCGAGGTAACCATCTTCATCCAGGTTGCCAATGATGAAATCGGCGGCGATGGCCAGTTCCGGCTCCAGCGTCAATGCTCCCAGCTGCCACGCCAGGTGATCGGATAAAGTCGTAGGCTGCGAAAGGAAGTTCTCGAACGAGGGCTTCTCGCTGTCTTCATACTCCGGCTGGGTGCGGTAGCCCGGATCAAGGTAGTCCTGAAAGTACGACCCAAAATCAATCTCGTTGAAAGGGTCTTTGGGTTCGGCCGCGGGCTCCGTCGTACCCACATCCAGCCGTTCCGGGGGCTGCAGGTCGTGCTCCTGGCGGCTCGCCACTTCGTCCAGCATGGGAACTGTTTCGTCAATCTCTTCCAGGACGGGGTTTTCCACCATCTCGGCATCGATCATCTCCTTCAGTTCGAGCTTGTTGAGCGCAAGAACGCTCACCATCTGCATCAGGCCCGGTGTGAGGACCTGGCGTTGCGACACCTTCAAATTCAACCTAGGTTGCAACAATGGCATACAAGGAACTCGATTCCCAATGAGACTCGCTATAAGTGTAATCGGGTAGCAGGCGGGATGCACGCTGCCTGCCTGACCCATCCGGCTAAATAGAGGCCTGCCGATCCCGAAGACGCTATAACTGCAGCGCCTTAACGGTCAATTCAGCGAGAATCCCTCTCCCAGGTAGATGCGCCGAACCTCTACATCGTTCCCTAGTTCATGAGGGGTGCCGGCACGAAATATCCGCCCCTCGGCAATGATATAGGCGCGGTCGGTTACGCTCAATGTTTCCCTCACGTTATGGTCGGTAATGAGGATCCCGATTCCGCTCGATTTGAGGTCGAAGATGATCTTCTGCAATTCCAGCACGGCGATGGGATCGATCCCGCTGAAGGGTTCATCCAGCAAGATGAAATTTGGTTGAATGCACAACGACCGGGCGATCTCAACGCGCCGGCGCTCGCCTCCAGAGAGGGCATAGCCGCGTGTGCCGCGAATGTGGCCCAGACTCAACTGCGCGATCAGACGCTCCGCTCGCGATTTCCGCTCCCGCGTATCCAGCGCCTGCGCCTCAAGCACCGCCATGATATTTTCTTCCACCGTCAATTTGCGGAAGACCGACGGCTCCTGCGGCAGGTAGCTGATGCCGTAGTTCCGCGCTCGGAGGTACATCGGCAGCCGGGTAATGTCGTTGTCGTCCACCATGATGCGTCCTGTCTCGGGCGCCACCAGGCCTACGATCATGTAAAAGCTCGTTGTCTTGCCGGCACCATTCGGCCCCAGCAGCCCGACCACCTCGCCCCGCGAGATATTCAGGTTTACTCCCCGGACTACCTGGCGGCCCTTGTAGGACTTGCCGATTCCTTCAGCGATCAGTGTTTCCATCTAGCTCTCGGGTTGTTCTAAAAACACCCAACTACTTTGGCGCCGTGGTTACGGTCGTCGTTTTGCGTCCGTCGCCTTCGATACTGACGCTATCATCGCGACTATTGAAAATCAAAGCTTGCCCCGTTACTGTTCTGCGCGTTGCGTCGGTCAAACGCGGCGGCGCAGCGGCTGTACCTGTAAGCACATAGTTGCCAGTATCACTTGTATAGACGAGTTGTTCGCCGACCCCGCGACGCCCCTCTGAAGAAATCTGCACGTGTCCGGTCGAGGTCATCCGATCCACCTGCCCGGGAGCGCCGTCTTTGCCAGCGTGATTTCCTGGCGCCAGCAGAATGAGCTCGAGTTCATTTGAAGTTGTCGTTGCGTCGGCGGTACTGGATACTACGCTTCCCACGGCACCTGCACGCATCACTGCTTTGCGTTCTGCGCTCGAATACTTCAAGTCGCCCCCACGCACGCTGATTACGGAAGGCTCGTTCCTCTTTTGCGCACTCTGCTTGCCTGGAATGGCTGCGGTCGCACTGACAAGAGTCACCTGCACCGGATTTTTGCTGTCTTTGCTCTGCGCGGTAAGCGTCTGCCTGGTCCGATCGAGCACGATTACCGGGGCAAGCACAGAGTTTCCCTGCTGCCACAGCCGCGCACCGCCCTTGAATGTTGCTGCACCGGTCGATCTCTGCAACTCTGCTTGCTGCGCGACAACATGCGCCGGACCCTGCACGCCAAAGTTTCCGGTCATGCCGCTTTTGCCTGGGCTCGTTCCACTTCCAGAGCCAGATGCATCGCCCGTCCAGGTTGCCTTTACGTTGCCCAGCGCGAAAGCGTCGCCCGATTCCTGAGAGACGTTCAGTTTGTCTGCGGTCAATTGAAGCCCGCCATCCGTCACCCGCGGATTCCCGGTCAGGTGCAATTGACCGGCATTGTCGTAGTCCGCATGGTTTGCAGTTGCGCGCAATTCAGATTGCGCAACACCAGCTTTCGCGGGAGGCTGCTGCGTCAGAATCACGTTGCCGTCGACGGTTGCCGATTCGATTTGCGTCTCGCCGCCAGTCCTACTTTGCTTTGCAGCCTCAGGCGCTTTTAGATGAGCCACCAGCACATCACCACTGGTCGTCTGCCGCGTTCCGGTCGGCGTAGTCTCGGTAATCGTGGTGTGGCCCTTGCCGGTGAGTGAGCTCAGCGAACCGTTTGGCCCGAAGACTCCCATCACATCGTCGGCCGACATCTTCTCAGGAGCGGCGGGTGCGTTGCTGCGCTGGCTCACGGCTTCCACGGTCACACCGCCGGTGCCATGAATCGATACCAGTTCAACCTTGTTCTTGCCTGCGTTTCTGAAAGCCACATCCGCCACTGGAGAAATCCACGTCCGATGGGCGCGAACAGTTCCCTTCTCGGATCCGTTCTCTTCATCGCTCACAATCTGCACACCGCGCTCAAGATGCGCATTGCGCAGTTCTCCCTGTCTAGCGAACGCCAGTTCCATCGTCGGCGATGTTCCGTGAATATGGCGTCCGTTCTTCGCTGAATCGATCGTTACTCCGTCCTGCAAATGACCATGGGACGGCTGACTGTGTTCATCGAAATTCAGCGTTGCAGTTGGCGCAGATAGTCGTCCGCCGGCGGATGTCGTCAGCGAGAATCCTTTCGTCGCGTCCAGCCGATCCGCAGATCCATCATCCCTGAAGTAGACTTTGGCCTGCTGCGCATTGGATACATCCTCGCGATAGTGCACGGTCGCAACCTGCAATTCACATGTCTGATCGTCGCGCTGGAAAACCGCATGCTGCGCAGATAAGGCGACTGGATCCGATCCACGCTGCACATTCAACTGCACCGCATGATCCAGCGCCAGCAGGCCATCGTGTGCGTCATACTTTGCGCCGATTGCACTGCCACTGCCCTGCGCAAGATTGAATTCTACTTTCTCGTTCGTAGAGGCCTCACCGCTGTTGCGATCGAAGATCAGACCGCTGGTCTTTACGTGAATCTCCCCGCTGGCCGCTGTCTGCGCAGCCGACGCGAGCGAGCCGCTCTTATTGCTTATTGCCTGGCTGGCACTTGCTTTGGGCGCAATTGCCGGAGCTACTGTCGGCTTGGTCAACGTGATTTCGACAGGACCCACGGCCCTTGCCATACCCTTGTTGGGATCGTACTCAAACTCGTCGCCCGCAATCCGGTCAACCCGGCTTCCATCCGCGGCATAAAGCTCGATGTTCACGTCGTGCAGTTGTAGAAACACCTTGCCGTCGCGCTTCAACTGCACCTGCTTCGAAGCCCGGATCTTATAGAGCATGTGGCCCCGCACTTCGTGCGAATACACAAAGCCGTTGGCCTCTTCCTGAATATTGAGCCCCAGTTTGGAAGGAAGGTCTTTGCGGATGAATCTATTTTTGAATTTGGCGATGCCCAGGAACGCTCCCAGCGCGATCACCAGCAGCACTGCAGCCACCAGCACCAGCGTTCTCAAACGCTCGATCGTGAAGCGCATGTTAATTCGTCATGCCCAGGCGCGCAGCGAGCCTTTGCGCCAGGCTCTCGCCCAGTTCGCTCCACAGTAGCCGCGCCGTTGCGCCTGAGTCCTTCTCCACGGCAGTGGTTAGATCGATAAGCTGGCGGACATTCTCTTCAACATGCCGTGCCACAACAGAGTCCAGCTCAATTTCTTCATCGAGAAACGCGGCGTCGCTGCCAAAGTCAATGCGGATGTGACCGTCTTGTTCGTAAGCGCCATCATCAAACAGGGGCCCATACCCGGTCACGCGCACCATCCGCTGCTCCCGCGCCCAACGCGGCTCCGAAACAGCTGCGGATACTTCCGGCTCCCACAAACTCCAACCGATCTGAAATTCGTAGGCGTAGTCCTCATGCAACAGTTCAAGGGCGTCTTCTACCGCCAGGTTCGGTTCCAAACCCCGTTCTCCGCGTCCGTAAACTTTCTGGAAAATCGGGGATTCGCTCCACTTGACCGGCCAGACGGTTGCCGAATACACGCGCCCCTCGCCGCCGTGCTTCTCGAACGCTCCCAGCACCGCCGTCAGTTTCCCGGCCAACTCCGCGAGTCGCAGATTGGGGTACCACAAACTCAGATAAAGTGTGTCTGCCATTCCTATATAGATTGTAGACGCGTGCCGTCCCCCAACGATTCATCGCAGATCTGCCCTCACCCTGCGACCATTGAATGCGAAAAGCATCCTAAGATGGGATTGCAAAGGAGTTTTTATCCGATGACACAAACGCCAACCGCCGCCTCTGCCGCCGGAACCATTGTGCTTGGCGACCTTACTGTGAATCGGCTCGGCTACGGAGCCATGCGCATCACCGGCAAAGGTGTTTGGGGACCGCCCGCCGATCATGATGCTGCGATTGCCACCCTGCGGCGCGCCGTCGAACTTGGCGTCAACTTCATCGACACCGCCGATTCGTATGGTCCCTTTGTCTCGGAAGAACTGATTGCCGAAGCCCTCGCGCCCTATCCCGATGGCCTTGTCATCGCCACCAAGGGTGGTTGGCAACGTGTCGGTCCCGGCCAGTGGATTCACAATGCCAGCCCCAAGCATCTGGAAGAGGCCGTTGAAGGCAGCCTGAAGCGCCTGCGCCTCGACCGCATCGCGGTTTACCAGCTTCACATCCCCGATCCTGCCGTCTCGTTTGACGCGTCGATGGAAACCCTCGCCCGCCTGCGCGATGCCGGGAAGATTCAGCACGTCGCGCTTTCCAATGTGACGCTCGAACACCTCGAGAGAGCTCGCAGAATCGTCCCGATCGTTTCGGTCCAAAATCGCTACAGCTTTGCTGATCGCGAGTGGGATTATCTGCTCGACCACTGTGAGAATAACGGCATCGCCTTCATCCCCTGGGCGCCGCTCGGGCAGAACCGCCAGGCTCACGACGTTTTAGATCGTGTGGCAAAGGACCTCAATGCGAAGCCGCTGCAGGTAGCGCTGGCATGGCTCTTAAAGCGCTCCCGGGCGATCCTGCCAATTCCGGGAACGTCATCGGTGGAGCACGTGGAAGAAAACATCGCGGCTGCTGCGCTCAAACTGCCAGACGCGATTTTCAAAGAACTATCCGCCGTGCAAGCGCCCCACGCTGTTCTCCGCTGAGAAGCCGGGGATGCTTTGCGCACGACCAGCCTCAACTGAAAATCGAAATCAAAATATGAAGTGTCATCCTGAGCGGAGCAGCCTGGGGCCCCATAGACGACATAGTCGCCTGTGGGGTAAGCAGAGCGAAGGACCTGCTTTGGCATGCCGTTCAATCGATATGACCGCCTTCAACGCTACCTGCTATCCTGCGCAGCATGAAGTATGCGATTATCCCCGGCGCGTTTGCTCTTCTGCTGACCCTCAGCGCCTGCAAGGCCACACCTAACCCCGACTCCACGTCTCCCAGTCCCTCGGCCGCTTCTGAACGCGCGCGTCCGCATGTTGCTACCGGTTCCGGCTTCGACTACTACCTGCTGAATCTATCGTGGTCGCCGGAGTTCTGCTACTCGCATCCCAACGCCGTCGAGTGCGGTTCGCACTCAACATTTGTATTGCACGGACTGTGGCCGCAGAACACCAGCGGCAGCTATCCGGAGAATTGTTCGAACGCGCCGGGACCTGCCGATCCGGCATCCTTCAGCGACATCTATCCCGACCAGGGCTTGCTCGAACATGAGTGGAAAACGCACGGTACATGCTCGGGACTCGGAGCGAACGACTTCTTCACTACTGCGCGCACAGCCTACAAATCCGTAGTAATTCCGCCGGCGCTCAGCAGTCTTTCGTCGCAGACATCGATGCCGCCCAGCGAAATCATCTCGCTTTTCACCAGCGCCAACCCCGGGCTCTCGCCAGACAGCATGGCGGTGAGTTGCGGAAACAATTTCCTGACCGCCGTCGAGGTATGCCTCGACAAATCGCTGCATCCCATCGCCTGCGGGCCTATTCGCTCCTGCCGCGCCAACACGGTACGCATTCCGCCGCCGCGCTAGATACACGAGGCAGTCAAATTCAATGGAGGAGTCATGAAAGCTGCCACTGTTGTTGGCATTGTGTTGATCGTCGTCGGAATTGTGGGCTTCGCTCTTGGCGGTTTCAGCTTCACCCACGAAAAGAAGGATATTGACCTGGGGCCTGTTCAGGTCTCGCACAAGGAAACCAAGACTCTACCGATTTCCCCAATTCTCAGCACTCTCTCCCTGGTCGCAGGCGTAGGCCTGGTCGTGGTAGGCGCACGGAAGAGCTAGTGATGCTTATCTTCGAGATGTGAATCCCCATAATCGCCTGCCCTGAGCGAAGTCAAAGGGTCTGCTATTTGCACTGCATCAATCCACATGATCGAGGGTTGCCCCATCCATGACGCAGCTCCACCGCGGCATGGGTGGAAAAGCAAGAATTTGTTAGCTGGCGTCTGAAAGCTACCCCGTCACGATCTCCGAGAAATCCGCAATCCCAGAGAACCCGCGCAGCACGCCGTCAATCAATCCGAGGTGGGCACCGCGTACGGCGGCATCGGGATCGAGCACCATCACCTTGTCGAAGAATGCGTCAACGACCGGCCGCAACGTGGCGATCTTCCCCAGCGCCTCGCCGTACGCGCGCTGGTGTCGCAGCTTAGCCACTTCGGGAGCAAGCGCCGTCGCAGCGTCGTGCAACTTCGCAGCTTCAGGCGAAAGGGTGACCGCACCGGGTGAACCAACGGCAAATCCCTTTTCAGCCGCCTGCCGCAGAATGTTGTTGATCCGCTTGAACGCCGCAGACACTGCTTCGAAGTCCGCCGAGGCCCGCGCCGCAGTCAACGCCTCAGCGCGTGCTATTGCGTCCCGCACATCATCGGCATCAGCAGCAAGCGTGGCATTCACCACATCATAGGCAAAACCGCGCACATCTTTTAAGTAGAAGTGTAGGCGCTCCCGCAGGAACGCCAGCACCGCGCGCTCGTTCTCGTCATCCGCCATAGCGGAATGCGCCACCTCGCTCAGCGTGAGCGGCAAGGACGACTCGGCGAGAATCTTCACAATCGCATTTGCCGCCCGCCGCAACGCAAACGGATCCTTCGAACCCGTCGGCTGCAAGCCAATGCCGAACATCGCCGCGATGGTCTGAATGCGATCGGTCAATCCAAGCAGTTGCCCCTCGACGGAAACAGGAATATTGTCTTCGGTCGAAGCCGGGGTGTACTGCTCGTAGATCGCCAGAGCCACGTGCTCGCCCAGTCCCTGAGCCCGCGCATACAGTCCGCCGATGATCCCTTGAAGCTCGGTAAACTCCTTCACCAGTTCGGTCGTCAGATCGGTCTTCGACAGCTTCACAGCAGTAAGGAGTGCCTTGTTGTCGCAAACCAATCCGGCATTATAAGCGTATTTTGCCAACGCATTCGCGGTATCCAGATTCTCTTCCGTCTTCCAGTGATAAGAACCAAGTTCCTTCTGGAAGGTCACGTTCTTCAGGCTCTCCACGCGCTCGGCGAGCGGAATCTTCTGATCGAAATCCCAGAAGAAGCGCGCATCCTTGAATCGTGCGCGCAACACGCGCGCATTGCCGTGACGGATGATTGCCTGTCCCTCGTCGTCAGCGGTGGTGTTCAGCACGGCGAGAAAATGCGGAGCCAGCTTGCCCTGCGCATCTTCAACGGCGAAATATTTCTGGTGATCGCGCATCACCGTCACTAGTACTTCCTCGGGCAGGGCCAGGTACTCCGGCTCAAAGTCTCCGAGAATAACGGACGGCCACTCCGTCAGGTGGGTTACGGTTTCGACCAGGCCCTCATCTTCGCGCCAACGCGCGCCCGCCACTGACCGAGTCACTTTGTCCAGCGCCTTGCGAATCACCTGCCGCCGCTCGGCGACATCCACTAGCACCGAAGCACCCCGCAGAGTCTCGGCATATTCGCGCGCCGATCCAATCACCACCGGCGCATCTCCATGCAGGATCCGATGCCCCCGGCTAGCATTCACAGCCTTAATGCCTGCGATTTCGAGAGGCACTACGGCTGCATCCATCATTGCAACTATCCAGCGCACTGGCCGCACAAACCGCTCCGGCTTGTTGGCGCGCCAGTACATATTCTTTGCCCAGTAGAGAGCGAGGACTTCTTTCGACAAATCCGCTGTCAGGATTTCTCCAGCAGTTTTGCCTGCACGCTTCACCGTCGCTCCGACGTATTCGCCTTTGGGCGTCGTCACCTTCTCCAGCGCATCAACTGCGACTCCAGCCTTTTTTGCAAAAGCTTCAGCGGCAGGCGTCGGGGTGTCATCTTTGAACGCCACCTTCCAAGATGGCCCGGTAACCTTCTCTTCCACATCCGCCTGAGCTGCACGCACGCCTTCGACAAGAACGGCAAGACGCCGCGGGGTCGAATAGGTCTTCACGTTGGCGCCTTCGTCGAGCAGGCGCTCGCGCGTAAGTAGATCGTGTACGCGCCGTCCAAGCTCCGCCTCGGCAGTTGCAATCATCCGGGCCGGAACTTCCTCCAGCCCAATTTCGAGTAAAAAGTCAGACATAATCAATCTTTCTTTTGAACTTTAGCTTTAGCTGGCAGCTTGTTGCAGCGCATAGGCTTTCGCCACACCTACTGCCAGTGCGCGAATCCGGCCGATGACGCCCACACGCTCCGTCACGCTGATGGCGCCACGCGCATCCAGAATGTTGAAAAGGTTCGAGCACTTCAGCGCCAGCTCATAGGTCGCCAGTAGCGGAAACCGCTTCTTCTCCGTCGCGCTCGCGGTCTCACTGGCCATCAACTCATTGGCGCGCTTCAGCAGGTCATGCGCTTCCGCTTCATACAATCTGAAGTGCTCCCACAGCTTCGGCACCTCGGCTTCTTCAAAGTTGTAAACCGAAAACTGAAGCTCTTCGGCCAGTCGCACTTCGCCGTAAGTCACTACCGCGCCCGTCTCCGGATCGCGCGCCCAGACGATGTCGTAGATCGAATCCGCATCCTGCAGAAACTGCGTGATGCGCTCGAGACCGTACGTCAGCTCCGCGCAGATCGGGTCGAGATCCATCCCGCCACACTGCTGAAAATAGGTGAACTGGGTGATCTCCAATCCATCCAGCATCACCTGCCAACCCACGCCCCAGGCGCCACCCGCAGGCCACTCCCAGTTGTCTTCTTCGAACTTAATGTCATGCTTGGAGAGATTGATTCCAATCGCTTCAAGGGATTGAAGATATAACTCCTGCACATTCACCGGCGGCGGCTTCAGAATGAGCTGAAACTGTGTGTGTTTGAATAGCCGATTCGGATTCTCGCCGTAGCGCCCGTCCGCCGGCCGACGCGAAGGCTGGGCGTATCCAACGCGGTAGGGCTTTGGCCCGAGCACCCGCAAAAATGTTTCCGGAGCCATCGTACCTGCGCCCACTTCCACGTCGTACGGCTGCTGCAGAACGCAGCCGCGCTCCGCCCAGAATCCCTGCAGGCGAAACAACAATTCCTGGAACGTCAGCGCTGGTTTTGATTGAGAAGATACTACCGATGTCGAAGCCACAATATCTTGATCTCTTTCGCTGGAACTGAAGCCAGTTTACCAGTCAGCGCGGCAACTCTGGCGTTCATCGCAGCGGCTCTTGGGACCTTCCCGAGAAACGATTGAGCACCCGCCAACACTATCTAGACGATTCCATGCTGGGGCCAAGTCAGGTGCAACCGGGTTCGCTCAGAACAAGATGTGTCAAAACCGGGCATCGCAGGCCACAAGGCAGGCCAGAGTGACCCTAAAGTCGCATGCCTATCCCCGTATTGCGTCTACTTCTGGCCGAACAACCTTCCTAAACTAGAAGTAATAAGGGGAACACCGCTTGCGCAGCAGCACGAAAGTCTGGATCGGCATCGCGGTCGCCCTGACCTTGACGCAGGCGCTGGCCTCCGCAATGCTTCAACGCGGGCTGCTACTCACCGCCATCAGCGACTTTGCACTGGCACTGATCTTGCTTGCCCTGGTCGTGACTTTCGCGCTGAATGCGATACCGGCCCGCGGGCGGCTGCGGGTTTTCTGGATCATGCAGGCAGTGGGCTGGTTCACGCTGCTGATCGACCAGTTTTGGTGGATGCTGTACGACCTTGTCTGGCAAAAACCGCTTCCCACAATCTTTGCCGGCGATGCGCTCCTGTTTACGCCGGGAGTGATGATGCTCGCGGGCTTCCTTCTGAAACCTCATTTGGAGCAGTCAAAGCGGCGCGCACGCCTCGGCACACTGGATTTTCTCCTGCTCATGGTGTGGTGGGTATTCTTTTACGTCTACCTGGTCACATGCTGGCAGTACGTCTCGCGCAACGAAGCCCTCTACAACGCGAACTATGACCACCTGTACATGGTCGAGATTCTGGTGGTGGTGGTCGTGCTCTGCGTCCTGCTGAAGCGAAGCAATGATGCCTGGAGACGCTTCTATGCGCTTTATCTCGGGGCGGTACTATTCAGCTATTTCAGTTTCAGCATGGAGAACCGCGCCATTGAGTTGAATACTTACTTCAACGGAAGCTGGTACGACACTCCCTATCTTGCAGCTTTTGCAATCTACATAATTGTCGCCTTGAGAGGCCGGAGCCTGGAGCTTTGCCGCGACAAGAGCGAGCACGAGAAATATGGATCGTGGCTGGAAGGCCTTACGATTCTCGCCGTCCTGTCATTGCCGGTCATCGTGGTAGCGGCTGTACTGGAAGGCGGCATGCCCCTGGAGATCATGCACTTCAGAGTGCTGGTGACCGCCGTAGCGATGTTCGCCATGGCTGCACTGGTATTTATGAAGCAGAAGCTGCTGCATATCGAATTGAAGCATGCCAATGAAGTGCTCGAAGAGTCTTCCACCACTGACCCGCTCACAGGAATTCGCAATCGGCGATTTTTCTCCGCGACCATTCAACGCGATGTTGCGCAATCCATTCGCGCCTATGCGGAAGGAAATGACCTCTCCGAGCGGGATCTGGTTTTCTACCTGATTGATCTGGACAACTTTAAAAGGGTTAACGACCGCCATGGTCACGACGCCGGCGATCGCGTCCTGATCGAAGCCGCGCGGCGCATCAGTTCAGCGATCCGCAATTGCGACCTGCTGGTGCGCTGGGGCGGCGAAGAGTTTCTAGTCGTCTCTCGCAGCGCTGACCGCCGCCAGGCAGCAATCCTGGCGGAGCGGGTGCTGGACGCATTCCGAGCCAAGCCATTCGCCGTTGGCACCGGGGATCAGGTGCAACAAACATGTTCCATCGGCTGGGCGGCATTTCCCTGGATCGAAGAGGATGCCGAAGCTATGGGAGCCGAGGGCGTGCTCAAATATGCCGATCGAGGCCTCTATCGCGCCAAGAAAGCCGGCAAGAACCAGGCTGTCGGTATGATTCCGTCGCGCGACGGCGCAAAGTCTGTGGCGAGTTCCGAAGCCCTGGCTGATGCGCTGGAGTTTTCCGGGCAGGAAGGCAGCAGCACGGCCGGTCGCGTGGTTGAAGTCCTGAAATGATTTCACACATTCTGATCAACTGAAACTCCACCCGCATCTTCCCGTCCCCGGTCGGCATTTTCCTTTGCTATACTCCTCCCACTCAAGCGAGGCCTCAAATGCCAGCGCATCCGCAGTCTGAAGTGGTCATTCGCCCTGCTACTCCGCAAGACGCTGCAGTCTGCGGCGACATTTGCTATCGAGCCTTCGCTGCCATCAACGCGGCCCATAACTTTCCCTGCGATTTTCCCCATACCGAGGCCGCCGCTGGTGTCATTACAGGAATGTTTTCGGCGCCCGGCATGTACTGTGTGGTTGCCGAAAGCAATGGCCGCATTCTGGGCAGCAACTGCCTCGATGAGCGCTCCATCATTCACGGTATCGGCCCCATCACGGTAGATCCCGACACGCAGAACCATGGCGTCGGCCGCAAGCTGATGGAAGCCGTCATCGAACGCTCTCATAAGCGCGGCGCTGCGGGAATCCGCCTCGTGCAGGCTGCCTTCCACAATCGTTCGCTCTCTCTGTACGCTTCGCTCGGGTTCGACGTTCGGGAGCCTCTTTCCGTCATGCAGGGTCGTACGCGCGATCGTAGCGTCCCTGGTTGCACCGTCCGCCCGGCAACACCCGCCGACCTGCAGGCCTGCAACGCGCTCTCGCACCGCGTCCACGGATTCGATCGCGGAACCGACCTCGCACAGGCTATCCAGCAGGGCACCGCCCTGGTTACCGAACGCGGCGGTTGCATCACTGCCTATTCATCGCATCTTGCCTTTTTCGGTCACACCACCGCCGAATCGAATATGGATCTGCAAGCTTTGATCGCGTCAGTGGATTCGTTCGCCGGATCCGGCATTCTTGTCCCATCGCGCAACGCGAAGCTCTTTCGCTGGTGTCTCGGTAATGGCCTTCGCGTGGTCGCACCTATGACGCTAATGTCCACTGGGCTATACAACGAACCGGCCGGCGCTTTCCTTCCTTCCGTTTTGTTTTGAGATTGCTGCAATTGATTCGATAGAATGGCCGGGCCCGTTCCTCGGAGGTCCTCTCGCATGCTTCCCATGCAATCCACGATGTCTGACTACCAACTCACCATTGGCTCGATCTTCGAGCATGGCGTAAAAGTTCACAGCGAGAGCGAAGTTGTTACCTGGATGGGCGACCGCGCGCGCCGTTCAACCTTCCGCGAAGTTGGCGACCGCGTCAGGCGCCTTGCAAATGCGCTCCAGCGACTCGGCGTCAACCCCGGCGATCGCGTCGGCACATTCTGCTGGAATACACAGGAACATCTCGAGGCGTATTACGCTATCTCGTCGATGGGCGCCGTAGTTCACACGCTGAACATCCGCCTCTTTCCTGAGCAGCTCACGTTCGTCATCAACCACGGCGCAGACCGCATCATTCTCGTCGATGCATCGCTATATCCGGTGCTCGCCCGCGTTTTGAAAGATCTGCGCAGCGTGGAACACATCATCGTAGTTGGCGACGCATCCGGCCTTCCTGAAAAACTTCTTCGCTACGAAGATTTGCTTGTCGCCGAAAAGCCAGACTTCTCATGGCCCGATCTCGATGAGCGCTCCGCGGCAGCCATGTGCCACACCACTGGCACCACCGGCGATCCCAAAGGCGTTGTGTATAGCCATCGCTCCATCTATCTGCACGCTTTAGGAATCTGCGCACCGTGGTGCCTCGGCCTCAGCATCAACGACCGCGTGCTTTCTATCGTTCCCATGTTTCACGCCAATGCATGGGGCATACCCTACGCAGGCTGGCTCGCCGGCAGCGACTTCCTCATGCCCGGACCGTTCCTGCAACCGGAACCGCTCTGCCGCTTCATCCGCGAATGCCGTCCAACGATTTCCGCGGCAATCCCTACCATCCTCAGCGGAATGCTGCACTACGCTCTCGCGCATTCGGTCGACTTGTCTCTTTTCCGGATTCTGTTTAACGGCGGAGCTGCCATGCCGCGAAGCCTCGCCCAGGGATTCAAGGATCATTTCAATGTCAAGGTTGTGCAAGGCTGGGGACTCACCGAGACCAGTCCTGTGGCTGCGTCTGCACAACCGCCGCGTCATTGTGCACCAGAGGACGAGATCAACTGGACGACAAAAACCGGCCGCATCATTCCCGGAGTTGAATTGCGCGTATGTGAAGGCGATACCGTGCTTCCCTGGGACGGCGAGTCTGTCGGCGAATTTGAAGTGCGCGGCCCATGGATCACTTCGTCCTATTACGGCAATCCTGCCCCCGAGCGCTTTCACGACGGCTGGCTCCGGACCGGAGACGTTGGCCACATCGACCCACGCGGCTACATGCGTATCACCGATCGCTCCAAGGACGTGATCAAATCCGGCGGCGAATGGGTATCCTCAGTCGAACTTGAGAATGCGCTCATCGACCATCCCGATGTTCTTGAAGCCTGTGTCATTGGCGTTCCCGATGAGCGCTGGGATGAGCGACCGCTAGCCTGCGTGGTTTCGCAAAGCGGCAAGGCCATCGACATCGCCGTTCTTCGCGCCCATCTCGCATCGCGTGTAGCCAAGTGGTGGATCCCCGAGCGCTGGGCATTCATTTCTGAGGTTCCCAAAACCAGCGTAGGCAAATACGACAAGAAGAATCTCCGCGCCCAATACGCTGCAGGTCAGATCAAGGAAATCATTGACCAGGGCGAGCGGGCTAAGAAGGAGACTCTCTCCGCAGACTTGGTCGGCTGAATTTCTCCTGACTTTTTGTGCTTTGTCATCCTGAGCGACCAACCCCTCTGAGACTTGGGGAAAATGCTGTACCGGCACGAAAATGGGTGCCCCATCCATCACGCGCACTTTGCGGCATGGGTGGGATAGCACGATCCTCAACAGTCCCATCCGAAAAGAATGCGTCACCCCAACATCCTCCCCGGCCGGTTGCCCCAGAGCCTGCCCTTAGCGAAATCCAAGGTTCTCGCCTCTCAGACCTGGGGAAAATGCTGTACCTGCACGAAAGTGGGTGCCCCATCCATGACGCGCACCTTGCGGCATGGGTGGGATAGCACGATCCTCAACAGTCGCATCCGAAAAGAACTCATCATCCCAACATCCTCCCCAGCATCTCCCCTGACTTGAGCTTCCGTTCCATATGCCGCTCCAACGACTGCGTTGCAAACCGCCTAAGATCCTGCCCGCGCCTTCGCGGCCACGCCTCACCGGCGAATGCACTCACCGGCGCCCGCAACATCTTGATCGCCGTCTGCCACGACTCCGCTGATAACTCATTCGCATTGCCGGCACGATGCACATGACAAAACAATCCATCGGCATAGGCATTGAAGGTGGTCTCGCCCGGTACAAGGGCTTCGCCACACGCAGTGCAGTGCAGGATATCCGGCAGCAGTCCCATCAGGCGCGTCATCCACAGGGAGAAGTAGGTTAGCGGCATCCAGGGCTGTTCCACCGTCGTCTGCTCCAGCACCGAAACAATCAGACGAAACACCGTCTCCTGCGGATCGTGCTCCGGCAGAATCTCTTCCAATACTTCGGCAAAGAAGCTCAGCACCGTCAACCTGGCCTGGTCCACCGGCGCGGACAGCGGCGAACGAATGATCTCCAGTTGATCCAGTCGCACCAGTTCTTGCTTCGGCCGCTCCACAAACCAGGCCCGCGCTACCGTCATTGGCTCCAGCGCACCGCCAAACCGCCGCCGCGATTTCAGCGCTGACTTGGCGACGCCCGTCATCTTTCCATAGTCGCGCGTAAAGATGCTGACCAGCAGGTCCGCCTCCCGCACCGGCCACGTGCGCAACACTACGGCTTCTGACGTCAGTACGGCCACGCGTGATTCCTCATCTTCCAGCAAACGCACAAACGCGCCCGCCGCGGCGGACGCGTTTTGAAACTGCGCAATCTCTGCGCTTGAACCGGGCTAGCGGCCGAAGTGCTCGGCGTTCTTCTGCGTGAAGTGTGCCCACTTCTCCGGCACATCGTCTTGCGCGAAGATGGCGGATACGGGGCAGGCCGGAACGCATGCGCCGCAGTCGATGCACTCGACTGGATCGATAAACAGCTGATCGGCTGTGCCGTGATCGGCTTCGTCCTTCTTGGGGTGGATGCAATCGACTGGACAAGCGTCCACACAGGCGGTGTCCTTAGTGCCGATACAGGGTTCTGCGATTACATAGGCCATTTTCTTGATTTCTCCGACAGAGTGAAGTCTCGACGCTGATAGTAGCACACGCCCCCAGGGCCTGACTGCGTCCCAGCGACCCTCCGTTTTGCCATGCGGGAACCGGCTTCGTCACGAACCGGCAGCATCCCTCCCTGGCAAAATTGGGTGCTCCATCCATGACGCAGTATCATCGCGTCATGCGCGGGAAGGCGCGAACGTTAATCCATCCAACAGCGGGTTACTCCAGCCCCTTGGCCCGCAATTCCCGCATGGCCGCAAACTCCTGCGCCGACGGAATCGGGGCCAGTTCGCGCCCCGCAAACAGATTCTGAAACAACGCCACCATCTCGTCGTGAATCAGACCGTTGGTCGCCAGTACCTCGCGGCTTTCCAACTGGAATTCCCCACCCGCAAAGTCAGATACCCGTCCCCCCGCCTCGGTCACCAGCAGAACGCCTGCCGCAGTGTCCCAGGGATTCAGGTTGAATTCCCAGAACGCTTCGAGCCGCCCTGCCGCCACGTATGCCAAATCCAGCGCAGCCGAACCAGCCCGCCGTACTCCATGTGAACGCAGCGTGAACTCATGGTAGAAGTGGATGTTGGGGCTCTGGTGGCGTTTCCGGCTCGGGAAACCCGTCGCCACCAGCGACTCCGCCAGCGTCGCAGTTGTCGATGCATGCAGCTGGTTGCCGTTCAGCGTTGCTCCGCGTCCCCGCTCCGCCGTGTACAGTTCATCCCGCATGGGGTCGTAGATCACGGCCGCCACGATCGTTCCATCTTCTTCCGGTTTCAGTGCGGCCCCACGTTGCTCAAGCCCCATCGACACGCAAAACTGCGGAAATCCGTGCGCAAAATTCGTGGTTCCGTCCAGTGGGTCTACATACCAGCGAAACTCCTGGTCCATGCGCTCGCGGGTACCCTCTTCGCCGTAGATGCCATGCTGCGGGAAGACTTCGCCGAGGCGCGTTCGGATCAGCTTTTCCACGGTGCGGTCGGCCACCGTCACCAGGTCCACATCGCCTTTGTACTCGGTAGCAACACCCTCGGCGAAAAACTCGCGCAGGCGCTCACCGGCCTCTCGGGCGATCTCCGAGGCCACCGGCGTCCAGATCATCTTTGTGTCTGTGCTTTCACTCGCAGTCTTACTCACTCGCCTGCCCTTATAGAAGATTTCCCCTCGGTGCCATTGCCCTTGCGTGGCCCGCGGCGTTTGGCTGTCTCGGTAATCGTCTCGATCTGGTGTTTGTAGATAAAGAGGTTGGGTTTGCCTTCGCGCGTCAGCCGCAACATGCCGTCGTCGAAGTACTCTATCCATCCGCGCACCACCTCGCCGCCGCGAAGTTTGACTGCCACCGGAACCTGGCGCTCGCTCAGCGAACGCAGATAGAGAGCTTCTTGTCCTGTTTCGCCCGGCGGAGGTGCTTTCGCGTGCCGGCGCGTAGGGATTGCAGGAGTCATAGTGTCATTTTAGATGCAACCAACAATCGCATTGGTTGGGAAACGCGAAATCGTTCCAACCCAAAAGTTTCGTTTATAGAAAGATCGCTGGATCTGCGGCCATTGCAGCCGTGGTTATCACTGACTCCTGCAAAAGTCCGTGTATGCGCCCGGTCTCACGATTGGGATCAGCGGCCACCCTCGAAAGCAGCTTTGAGTCCTCCGTTTGACCGAGAGCCGGCAGCCGATTCCGTCAGGACGGGCTTTTCAATCTGAGTTGTCTGAGAACCTGGCTGCTCCGTGAGGCGCTTTAGATACTTCTCCATCTCTGCGCGGGTTACCCATTGCACATGCAGCGGATTTCCATAGGCCGACTGCGAATCTTCTTCGCTCAGCACAATCGAGAATCCGACGCCGCCATTGCCGCAGCGAACTACCGTGGCCTGCACTGTGAAGCTTTCACGTTCGTTCTCGGCTGGCAAATTCTTCGATTGCAGAGTGATTGGCATTTCGGTTCCGGGCATCCAGCGCTCACCGGTTAGCAAGCAAAAACCCGTCAGGCTGATGTCGCCAAGTTCAAACGGTCTGGAAGCACTTGCGGTCCCCAGATACGCCACCAGGGGAGGAGCCGGCAGGCGTTGCTGCTTGCGCTCATCGGGAAAAATGCGCCGCAGAATTCGCTTCAGCAGCGATTCCGAGAGATGGCACTCTACGCGACGCAGTTCAATCTTTTCGTTGTCCGCTGCAGCCATTACTCTTGCCGCGGCATTCGCATTTCCGCTCATTGACAATGTCTCCTGCGATTTCGAGCCCATTGGGTTCCTGCCTTTCGGAATACGCTGCTAACCATCTGTGAGCGACACAGGCTGAGGCCACCAGGTGAGGCGCACCCAGCCCGTATCGGCGGAACTCGGCTTCTGCGGACCGACCCCCGCAGAGACGAATGACCGCGAGGTCCTACGTCCCTGTCGAAAGACTATTGCTCTCAGACTCAATCGAAAATCCATCAGGAGTTGCAATGCCGTAGCCCGTTGGATTCGCTCGGAGAGGTTACTTCAGCTTTCGGTGGTTACACAGGTTGGGATCGAAACAGTTGGCCTGAAGCATTGAAAAACGGGCGCAACTTGTGACCAATGTGCGGAAAGAGCAGCAGGACAGGACACAAAAGTATCTTCCCGCAGCATTACTGGAGTCTGCGGGAAGACGAAGGGTCGACCAAACGAGATCAGAGTCCGGGAGCTTTCGTCGGAGCACTGCTGTTCTGGGGAGCACTCTCTGGAGCCTTTTGCGGTGCTGCTTCAGCTGGTTTCGCTTGCGCATCAGACTTTCGACGGTGTTCGGCGGCCTTCTCCAGCTCTTCCTGTTTTTTGGCTTTCTCGTCTGCCGCCTGGGCATCGGTAATGTAGCGGAAAATCTGCAAACGTCCCGGTTCCTGTTCGGTAGTGAATACACGGTTCTGCTTGTCGATTGCGACGCCCATCAGTGATTTGAACTGACCAGGCAGTTCGCCGTGACCGGTGCCGACATAGGTCAGCAACTGCCCTTCCCGATTGAACACCTGCAGGCGATCCTCCACCTGGTCTGCCACCCAGATGTGGCCATCGCTGTCGACGGCGATTCCCTTGGGACGAGCTAGATATCCCGGTCCGTCGCCATGTTTACCGAACTCGCTCACGAAGTTCCCGTCGGCGTCGAAGATTTCCACGCGATTGTTAAGGGTGTCGGTTACATACACGTTTCCGTCCGCGTCAACCGCCACTCCCTGGGGAGCCCCGAAGTCTCCGGGCGTTGTCAGAAAATGGTTTTTGCCTCCGGTCCCGATGCGCCTCAACAATTTCAGTGAGTCCGCGTCATAGACGATTACCTGGTCCTGCTGAGTGTCGACCACATAGAGAAAGCGGTTCGTCGTGTCGATCGCCAACCCCACAGGATCGACCAACCCTTCCGAAACCTGGTTTTCGACTTCGTGCCTGGTATTGAAAATCAGAACGCGGTGCATCTTGGCGTCGGAGACAAACAACCGGTCGTCATCGTCGATGGCCAACCCGTTGATCCATCCGAAGTGGGCTTCAATGCCGTTGCGGATCATCTGGCAGTCTCGAGTCTCGGTGTTGTAGATGAAGACTGCACCGACCCTCTGATCCGCCACATACACCATGCCCTTCGAATCGATAGCGATCCCGTAGGGCCCAATCATCTGATACGGAAAACTCTTTGGATTGACCTTTTCGGTCTCCGACTGCCCACCTGCGAGCCGATCCATCCAGCTTGCCTTCGGCTTGGAATTTGCCGCGGGGGTGTAGTCGATCCGTGCCCCGGCAAAATAGTCGACCCATCGGATGCGCGCAACGTTAGGCGGGCTTGGCCACGCCAACTTGGTTGGGTCGAAACCGAACTTTCGCGGCCCGACCTCCGGCGCTGGCGTAATGTCGGTCTTCTTTTTTTTGCCCGCGCCGGCTGCCGACGGAAACATCAGTGTCATTACCAACATGAGCATCACCACAAACCAATTGCGGTGGCGAATCGAATTGAAGAGGAAGCGATACATCTTTAATCTCCATTGCTAAATCGCGCTGGACTTGCCTCGGCGCCCGCGTCCTGCGCAGCCGTTTATTTCCCAGGTGTAATCGTGTCCTTCATATTGAGCCGGTTCTTGTGACAGTTGTCGCAAAATGCCATGTTGTTCACCTGGTCCTTGATCAACAGATCAGGCTGCGCCGATGCGTGTGGCTGGTGGCACGAGAGGCAACTCAGAGGCGTCTTCACTTTGCTCTGATTGGTTGGATCCATCACGTCGGAAACCGGATGATAGTCCACTGGATGCCCGAGGCCATAGCGCAACGGCAAAATCGGAACCTTGTTCTTCACGTAGTAGTCATCGGGCAAACGAACGGTCCCATTGAAAAGAGTCAGCAAGTGGTTCGCTTCATCTTTCTGCGCAACAGAATCAGGCCCATGACATTCGAGGCATAATGCATTGCCTTTGGCCCGCAGTAGGTGATCGTTATCGCCACCGTGAGGTGTATGGCATGTCGAGCATCCCTGCGCAAACGCCGGCTGATGATGTACCGACTTCTTGCCCTCATCGGCGATATCGCTGTGGCATCCGAGGCAGATCGTAACCGAGTCACTCTTCGGCAAGCCCGGCTGGCTGCTGGCGTGCGGATTGTGGCAGTCGGTGCAATCGCCTCCTGCACCGGGATGCGGTACCTTGGCCGAATCAATCAGCTTGGCCTTGTCGTCGTGACATGTCACACACAGGGCCTTCACGTCGGTCTGTGTCAGCACGACCTTGCCGTCCTTCGCAGGCGCGTGACACGTATCGCAACCGTTCCCTTGAAAAGGCACATGCTGAAACTTCGCCATCAGCTTCGGCGAATCGGACTGATGCGGATCGTGACACTCGACGCAATTGGCAGTCCCAAACGGCTGGTTGTTGTGTTTCTTCGCAAGCTCGGCATCCTTCACATCATGACAATCCACGCACAGCGCGGGAGGAGCCTTGGTTAGATGGAATCGATTCTCCGCTGTCGGCTCAGCTCCTGTTTTATGCGTGGAGTGGCAGGTGTCGCATCCCATGTCGAGCGCGGCATGGCGGCTTCCCTTTTCCGCAGCATGCAGCCCGGTCTTATGGCATTCCAGGCAAAGATTCTCTTTCTCGTCGCCGGACGCCGGCTTCAGAAGCTGGTTCTTGTTATCGCTGGAATGCGCGTCGTGACAGGTCAGGCAATCGCGCACCGCCGGCGGATGAACTGTCCCCTTGATATCCGAGGCTTTTTTATCAGCATGGCAACTGATGCAGAGCGCAGTCGTCGTCGCCGTGATCAGCTTTACGCGCGTTACATCTTTATTGACCCGGATCTCATGGCATCCGAGGCAGCCTGCCTCCATGGCCGAGTGCACAAACTTGTGCTTGGTCTTATCGTCATGGCATTCCAGACATTTTTTGGGGTCGGTGTTCTTATCCAGCGGAACCGGATGCACCGCCGCGGTCGCACGCAGCGCAAGCAACATCATCAAAGCAACACAGACAGCGCCGCCCAGGCTGGACGTGCGACGCATCATAACGGCAGCCAATCTCAAGAAACATGCGCGACGAGGGAACAATCTCATAGGATCTCTTTACAAGCGCTTGTTGCACGAACATTGCCTTATGCTCAATCTCTGGTGCCCGGCTGCAACTTGGTCTCAACCGTCCTTGACTCAGCAATTTCGCTGGATTGATTACAAATTGAAACCGGACGCCTGACTGTGATCTAAAACACATCATGGGCGTTCTGCCTCACCGACTTCCGCCAAATCCCCCAATGGTTCGAAGTTCCTGGCGGCACTCCTTTTTCCCGATGCGCCAAATCCCCTCGCTCCCGTCATTCGATTGCGCGATTTAGCCCAGACCGGCCAACCCATAAGTATTGGGCTCTTCGCTTAAGTCTTTTCTTCATCTCGGTTTAGAATTTCAGGCCGTCTTGGTGCGTCGCTTGCATATACCGAGTTGGGACGGGCAGGACTCCGCGGACAACTGACGCTAGATCTCCTGCAGCCACGACCTGTCTGCATTGAAGGCGATGCTGTTTCCGCTGAATTGGCGCCCCACCCTGCTGAGGATCTCCGCGTGCATCAGGTTCGAGTCAATTGGCAGATCAAGGCAATCCTGCCCGTAGTGTTTGTCTTGCTGGCCGGACTTCTTTTGTTCACCATCGCGACCGTCTCTCTGGGCGGACCAGAGCGCCACGCCGTGATTATGGTTGCCGGAGCAGGAGCCGTGATCATCTGCGGAGTATCGATCGGCGTTCTCGCTTACCTGATTCAGCGCCCGATGCTCGAACTGCAGGAAAAGATGGCGCTGATCAGTGGCGGCAATCTTGACGTTGCTGTCAGTTTCTCTCGTCGCAACGACGAAATCGGCGATCTGGGCCGGAATTTTAATTACATGATGCTGCAATTACGCGAGAGTCGTAAGGAGATAGAGACCATGCATCGCACACAGATGTCACGCGCAGAGCACCTGGCCACGCTCGGCGAACTGGCAACAGGCTTGGCTCACGAGATTCGCAATCCTCTCGCCGGCATTGCCGGTGTCATCGAAATCATCGGACGCGATCTTCCCGCGTCCAGCCCCGCCCGCGCCATGGTCAAGGATGTGCGTCTCGAAATTAACCAGATCAACCGTATTCTTACGGATCTTCTTGAAACCGCGCGCCCCCACCCGCCGCAGATGATGCGCAGCAATCTCAACACGACAGTCGAGCACGCCGTGATGCTCGCCCGTCAACAGGTACTGTCGCACCCCATCAAAATCGAACTCGAACAGGCCCCCGATCTTCACGAAGTCGAGCACGACAGCGATCAGATTCACCAGGTTGTCCTCAATCTTCTGCTTAACGCCGTGCAGGCCATCGATGGCCCTGGCACCGTAACTGTAAAGATTGGCGAGCGAGACGACTGCGCGATCGTGACCGTGACCGACACCGGCCGCGGGATGACAGACCAGCAAATGTCGCAGATCTTCCGCCCCTTCTACACCACCCGTAATAACGGAACTGGCCTCGGACTTTCGCTTGTGCGACGCATCGTCGAAGAACACCACGGACACGTAGGTGTAACCAGCACACTTGGACAAGGAAGCACCTTTGAAGTCGAAATCCCGTTTGTCGCCGCATCAGTTCCGGCAGAAGTCGCTTGATTGGAGTTCGCGCATGCCGGACAGACAGTGGTATTGAAGAGGCAAGCAGTTCCCGTCGCAACCAAGGCGTAACTTATTGCAATAAAATTACTTATATTCATTACGCCGATCCGTTTGTGCAATTCAACCGGCGGAATAATTGCTGGCGCTTTAATCGTCCTCTTCACTTGTCGTTTACGCCCTGCGCCGCAGATCACTGCGCTCGCCGTCGAGTTGCGTGATCTTAATCACATTCTTCAAAGCGGGATAGCCCCTTTAATATCTCCAGCGTCGTATCGGGGATCACTTCGATACACCCTGAGCAAAGATCCCCGCTACCGAAGCTGACAAATCACGTGACAACGGGCCCGTGAGCTTGCGCAGTAAGTGAGAACGTAGATGCCAGCAGAAAAAGTCATGATCGTGGACGACGAGCGCCTGGTGCGGTGGTCGCTGCGACAGAAATGCGAAGAGTGGGGTTACACCGTTGTTGAAGCCGACTGTGGTGAACTGGCTCTCCGTCTGGCCCAGCGCGAATCTCCCGATCTCGTTCTTCTCGACGTACGCCTGCCCGACATCACTGGAATTGAAGTTCTCGATCAGCTCAAGAAGAATGGAGATGCTCCGGCCATCATCATGATCACGGCCGATGTGCAACTGGACGACGTGAAGGCCGCGATCAAACTCGGGGCCCACGACTTCGTTGGCAAGCCGATCGATTTTGAAACTCTGCACGAAGTCATGGAAAGTGCGCTTGCCGCTTCGGTAGGACGCAATGGCAATCTAGAAAACGGACGGAGCAAATCGCGTCCGGGAGTGGGTTACGAGAGCGTCCTCAGCGTTTCGCCCAAGATGACGGAGTTGATGAACTTCGTCAAGAAAGTTGCATCCTGCGAAGCCTCCACCATTCTCATTCAGGGCGAAAGCGGCACGGGCAAGGACCTCATAGCCAAGACGATTCACTATGAGAGCAGCCGGCACGAGAAGCCTTTCGTCGCCATCAACTGCTCTGCAATTCCCGAAACCCTGATGGAAGCGGAACTCTTCGGTCATGAGAAGGGGGCATTCACCGACGCCAAGCAGATGAAGAAAGGGCTCTTCGAAGCTGCTGACGGCGGCACACTTTTTCTCGATGAGATCGGCGAGCTCAGTCCCCTGCTCCAGGCCAAGCTGCTGCGTGTGCTTGAAGACCAGGTGATTCGCCGCGTCGGTGGCCTTCGCGACATCCAGGTAGATGTGCGGGTGATCGCCGCCTCGAATCGCGATCTTGAGAAGGCAGTTCGGGAAGCGCAGTTCCGCCAGGATTTGTATTATCGTCTCGCCATCATTGCGATTTTTATCCCGCCGCTGCGCGAACGTAAGGAAGATATTCTTCCGCTGGTCGATTTTTTCATCGAACGCTACAATCGACGCTTCAGGAAGGCAATTCGTGGCATCTCCGACGAGACGCGACATCTGATTCTCGCCCACAACTGGCCGGGAAACGTGCGCGAACTTAAGAACACCATCGAGCGCGGCATGATCCTTGAAGAAGAAGCGTATCTGCGCTCCATCTATCTGCCGTTTTCAGTGGGAGAATCCGGCGGCCGCACGCTCTTTGAACGCACCTCTCCCGCCGACGGTGGCCGCAAGCTTTCCAATGGACGCGCTCTTCCGCGCCTCTACATTCCGGAAGGCGGAACGTCGCTGGAAGAAGTGGAACACTCAATGGTCGAGTTGGCGATGAGCCAGGCACACGGCAACCAGACCAACGCCGCCAAGCTACTGGACATCAGCCGCGACGCGCTCCGCTATAAACTGAAGAAATTCAGCATGACACCCGCCGACGACGAAATCTAAATCTATCCTTCACGGATTTTGAATCTGGTCTGACGCGCTCCCACCGATCCCCTCAAGCTCCATCAAAACGCAGCCGATAAACGGAACAGAGCAAAGTGAGGCCCTGTTCGATGAAGAGGATTCTTCTCGTTGTCCTGGTTGTGTTGTCATTCGTAGGACTCGCGACGGCGCAGATTACACAAGCCACCACCGATGTCCTTGGAGCGCACCTTAACTACGGCCGCGGCTGTTCAGCCTGCCACTCTCCGCACAGCGGTACTTCGGGCAATGGACGTGGCGCGTCTTCCTCTACCGGCAATACGATCTTGTGGGGTGAAGATGTCAGTGGTCTCTTCGGAAAGACGATCACCACCGGGGGCGGCAAGTTCGTTGAGGTTCTGCCGGCAAGTCTATCGGCCAACACGCCCGATGTGACGGGAATGCTGACCTGCCTCGGCTGTCACGATGGCAATATCGCGCCCGCAGCCATGATGAAAAACAAGGTTTATGAGAATCTTCCGTCGACCTATGGCAATCACAATGCGATTCCAACCATGATTGTGAGCAGCGGCGGAGGAAACGACATCAGCGAACATCCAATGGGCTTGACTGCAACGGTCGAATGTGGAGGCACAAGCGGGTGGGATTGCACGCTGGCCAACGGAGTGATCAGCATGCACGGAAACGCTTCGAGCCAGTTTGTATCAAGCTATGGATTCTTCGTGAAGCCGGGCGTCTATAACAACAAAGCCGTCGTGGTATGCACGACCTGCCATAACCCGCACGCGATGAATGTCGTCAAAGTGAGCCGCGACTCAAACTCCGGCCTGCCAGCGGGAAACTACACAACCATGTTTTTCCTGCGCGCTCCCTACAACCCAAACGACACCAATCCAATGTCCAATCAAACTGCGCAGTTTTGCCGTCAATGTCATGCCGACAAGTCAAATGAGATGAATGGAAGTACCGCGCGCACCACGTTTTAAGGCGGTGCCTATTTTCGGGGACCGGACAACCGAGAACCGGCGGTCGTTACAGTACCGTCCGCATTGTGCACAACCGAGTGGCAGACCAATGTGCAGGTATTGGAGGCGCGATTGTAAGAGACCGGCATAGTTGCATTCGACGCAACCACATTCACGTCGAAGTTCACGAGGCGATCGCCGCTGATCGTTGCGCTGTTCGCACCCATACCATGCGCGGTGTGGCACGTGGAGCAACTAACTCCGGCATTGATGTGATCGCTGTGATGATTCCAACTGGAGTTCTTAATGATCTGGTTAGGAAGATCGTGGCACTTGCCGCAGAGCGCGTACGGGCCAGCCACGCTGAGATCGGGATTGGGAAAGAGATTTGTGATCGCCTGCCCCGGAACTGCTGCCTGACTGAACTCATAGCGCCGCTCAAGGATGTGTGTAAAGCGCGAGCCGTGCGGACCATTTGCTCCGGTTCCACCAAACTCGCGATTGTCATCGCTGTTGTGGCAGTCAGTGCAAAAGATCTGGGTGCCCATGGCGCGGCCGGGCGTGATGCCATCCAGGTTCAGCATGTTTCCCAAGAGGCTGGGCTGAGCCAATGCGCTGCTTCGGGTGTGCATCACGGGATGGCTTGAAGTGGAAGCAACTGCAAACTGCGGAATCAAATTGAGCGGATCGCCAGCTGAAACGGCGCGCATCGGGAAGTATCCATATATGGGCTGAATCTGTTTGCCGGAACTGGTCCCATGACAGCGCAGACAATTCTCATATTGATTCACAGCCGGCGCAAGCACGCTGGTGCCGTCGGCCGCGCTGATACCGGCCGCGTTCTTCTGTGACAGGCGCATCAAGGGCGCCGGCGGAAACACACCAACTGATTGCGATCCGTGGGCGCTATGACAGTCAACGCAAGTAGCATGCCGATTGTTATTCAAGAGGGTGTTCTCAGCTGCATCGTGCTGATTGGTTGAAGCTGGGAACGGGTGCCCGACTTTGGGAGTCGCATACTCCAGAAAAACATTGGCATAGAGCGGCATCGGCGAGACGTTCGTACCACCGTTATGGCAAGCAATGCAATCCTGTTCATTTTGTCCGCGTAGTAACCGCGCGGAGCCGCTGGCATTGTGCGGTGCGTGGCAGGAATTGCACGCGTCTGTAGCCACAGTTGTATAGGTCCCAAGCAAAGCCTGCGGCGAAATCTTGCTCGATGAAAGAGCATGCGCGCTGGTGGACCAGTCGGCCAGTGGATTGACCTGGCTGCTCATAGTACGACTGGGGTCGTGGCAGGCCAGACAGAGTTGGCCACTTGAACTATCCTTCACAAGAAAATTCTGCGAAATCAGATCCTTGGCTTGCACGTGCGGATCGTGGCACGATGTGCATTCCACATTTCCCTTGATCAGCTTGACTGCTCCGGTTACGTCTGCCGTGGTACCGTTCGCCGCCAACGACGCAACGAGATCGATACTGTCTTTCAATGGCAAAGCAACACTGAATGGGTGCGACGACTGCAGGTTGCCGCCAAACACATCGGCTGAGTACATGGAACCGCGCGTGGTGACCTGGCCGTAGGCAACCGTCGCTCCAACGGCCACCGTGCCGTCGTGGCAACTCAAGCATTGATTGCTGACGGCCCCGAGCACCGGCTGGGTGTTGTTGTTTTTCTGGGTGGTGCTGGTGTAGGTTGCGTATGTCTGCGTGGTGAGCTTCTGGTTCCAGAGTCCCGAATTAAGTCCGGAGTGCGGAGCGTGGCAATAGGCGCAAGCGTCGGGTCTGGCGCCGATAATCGGCGACTTGCTTCCGGGACCAAGGTCGTGGACGCCTAGCGCGTCTCCAACGATTTGCGCGCGCAAAGAGATTCCAGGTAGCAGAAGTAGCGCCGCAAGCAGGATTCTAATTCTCACTTCGCCGCCCCCAAAGCCTGGCTTTTCAGACCTGTATAGTGGAACACCTGAATCCTGCGATTGAACGAGTCTACGACCAGAACTTTGTCATCGCGGCTAATGAACATCCCGGATGGAAGCTGAAATTCTCCGGCATGCGTACCTTTGGCGCCGAAGTAGTAGAGGAGTTGACCCTCGCGATTGAAAACTTGGACCACGCCCCACATCGCATCGACAATATAGAGGTCGCCTTCCGAATCGACACTCACCGCCTTTGGCCGGAACAACGCTCCTGTGCTATCCCCAATCTTTCCGACTGCGTATTGAAATTTCCCGGTCCGATCGAAGGCTTGAACGCGAAAGTTCATGGAATCGACGACCAGAAGATCCTGGCCGCTGAGACGCAGCTCCGTAGGCAGGTTGAATTCCCCCGGACCGTCTCCGGTTTTGCCGATGGTTTGCAGGATGTTACCCTGCATGTCGAGCACAAAGACCTCGTCGCGCAGCGTATCGGTAACGTAAATGCGCCCTGAATCGGAGTCTATGGCAATTCCCGTGGGCCGTTTGAAGTATCCTTCTCCACCTTTGAGGCTGCCGATCGCGCGCACGTACTTTCCGCTGGGTTCGAAGACGAAGATCTTGCCCGCATCGGAGTCAGTTACATATATGTTGTCCTGCGCATCGACGGCAACGCACTGCGGAGTTGTCATCGCATCCTTGCTTTTTTCCCGGCGTTCGATGAACTTGTATTTGCGCTGCGCAAAATCAAAAATATGCACACCGGATGCGCCGGGGTCGGTAACGATGATCCGACCGCGTGAATCAGCAGTAATGCTGTAAGGCCGGACGAGATAGCGAAAATCGGGAGCGCCTGCAACCACATCAACGAGTTTGTTCCAGAAACCACGGTTCGGCTTTACTTCGAATTCGGAATTGAAGCTGCGTTCCCATGTGAGCTTGCGCCCACCATCGAGCGACATCTCCCACGACTCGGGAGTGGAGGGAACTTTTGACTTTGGAGCTGCCCATATCGCGGATGGCAGAAACGCCGTCATCATCAGTACCGCGGAAAAGCAGAGCTGTCGCCGCCGGATTAGAAGAAGTTGAACCAACGTGAGATACCCATATAGTACGACGAAATGATCTCTGGCTTGGTACCGGCACTGCTGAATCCCTGATCAAGCCGCGAATAGCCGCTAACGAAGTTCAATTTACGGACCTGGTACTGGATGAGAGCGTTATATTGACTGGTCTGGTTTTGAGATCCGATGCCGTTGCTCAAGGTGTTGCTGTCTGATTTTCCGTAGTTGGCAGACAGAATGAGTTTTTTGGTCGGAATACTGGAGAGCCCGAAGGAGAGACTTTTCCCGCCGAAGAGGCTGATGAGATCGGAAGGCAGAATCGGCGATGGGATCGGGACACCTACGAGGCCAGTTCCGGTTTCCAGCGCTTGCCCGTCAGACTTGGAATAGCTTCCATTGGCGGTGATGATAGATCCGTATCCGAAGCTTCCAATGTAAGAAGTGCTGCTGTTCGATGTTCCAGCCTGTTCAGTCAAAGCGGTGCGCGAACCTCCGCCACCGACACTCATGTTGAATCTTCCCCAATGCCTCCTGATGCTTCCGGAGTAATTGTAGAAAGAGTTCATATACGTGACCAGCAACGTCTGGACGTTTTGCGCATAGCCAAAGGACCCGGTCACATGCCAGCCGAAGATGAGACTGGAGTAATTCTCGGAGGTCGAAAATCCGAGAGTATCCATGCCGGAGTTATCCGAGGTATTTTCAGTGATGCTTGCGGCTGCATTCAAGACGCCCTTGAGAGCAGAGTGCGTAAAGATGGCGCTCTGACCATAGGAGGTGACGCCATACGACTGACCGAGGAAATCCTGGGTGCGGCGCTCAGCCGAGGCTGTAACCTGCAAATCCGTTGCAATGGCGTAGGTGGTCACTCCTTCCATGTCGACAGAATCTGATTTTTGATTGGTGGTCAATCCCGGGATTGCACCGCCCGCCGCGATTACCGATTGATAAAGTTGTCCGCTCAAATTGTCTGAGTAGGTGGCGCTCGCCGTGAGGGAGATCTTTCGGGTTGGGTGAATGCCAGCGGCAAGGTTGACCACATCGATGGCCCCGGTGGAGTTGGATACAAGGTAGTTGCTGGTCCAGTCGGATCGGCTGACTCCGGCGGTGAATGAGCCGTTCAAGGGCAGACGATGCGAAAGGTTCGCACCGAGCGAATTGCTGGATGAGTCCGATTCCGTCGCAGCCTGATTCGAAATGACCTCAGGGATCATTGCCTGACTACTTCCTTTTGTGTAGTAGGCGCTCATGTTGAATCCATCGATGGTGTAGGCGGAGTGCAGGTTGAGCGAGCGAAAGGTATTCTTGCCTGTATTGTCGGTTCCGTAGACCGAATAGTTACTTTTGCCTGTCTCGAATCCGGCTGTAAAGGTGGGGAGATTGGGGAGAAGCGCACTCCAATTGATGGCAACAGTGTCGCTGTTACCGTGCGTTACATAGTTCGCGAGGCCTGGGAGCGCGTAGTTTCCTTCGCTGTTGTAGGCCTTGGAGTAACTGATGGAGCCCGGAAAATGGCTGCCGCTAAAAATGTTCGTCGAAAGGTTCAGCCCACTGGAATTGGAGATTGATTGAAAATTTGAATTTGCCCGTGATTGATTCAGATAGGGCGAAAAGTCATAGGAGAGAAAATTCGGATTGTGGAAAGATCCAGAGAAAGTCGCAGCGCCGCCCACGGTCCATCCGTGGGAAGATTGGGTCATGTTTCCATAAGTCGCGTTATAGCCTGATGAGACGGTCCCAGTCGCACTCGTGCTTGTTTCACCGAACCGGATCTGTGCGCTCGCGGGGATAGCCATCAGCGGAAGCGCGATCATCATGCTCGCAAATCGAAAGGTCCGAACCACTCACGCCATCCTTAAGCTCTCTTGTGCCGGATTCCACTTACTCGATCCCCACCGAGATTTCTGTAATCACTTTCTTGTTCCGCGCTCCAACCAGAATCCAGGTTGTTTTCCCCGTTACAATTCCTCAACCTTTGCGTTTTGCCTCAACTTATGGTCCAGTGCGCTACGCAACTGCTCTTTTCTGTTTTGCTCCAGCTCTTTGAGGAGTGATGTTTTTACTTCTTCGAATTTTGCTTGCCCGGCCGGTGTGTGCGCTTGCAAGCGGACGATGGTGTAGGCCTGCTCCACCTGGATAAGGTCAGTCATCTCGCCTGGGTGCAGCATGGAAAGCGCTTTGACAACCTGCGGCGCCATTTCCTCTGCGGGGAGAGGTTTGTGCTGGCCCATCATTACGCGGTAATCGTCATCGGAGATCTTCTCCGCCAAGAGACCAAACTGTTCCACCGTCTTGGTCCCCTTCGCCTGTTTTAATGCACTCTCTGCGCGCGCGCGAACCTCTTTCAATTGCGCGGCAGTGGCATGGGGAGGCGGCAGGATTGAAATTGTCTGGAAGGTAAACATCTCGGGATGATGGAAGCGGGCCGGGTTTTTGTCGAAGTATGCCCTCAGCTCAGCCGGCAAAATCACGCTCTTGTTTTCTACGTCGGTTTTCAGGAGGGCTTCGATCAGCAAGGAACGCCGGATCTTCTGCTGCAACAGCTGACGTGAGCCGTGAAATTCGGACTGAAGGAATACACTGAATTCGTCCGGCGTAGCTAACTGCTTGCGAAAATCCGCTTCGGCGTGCTGCAGCTTCGCCGCCGACACCGTCATCTGCCTACGCTGCGCCTCCTGGTAAACCAGTTCTTCGAAGACAATCATCTTCAGGGCGCCATCGTGTATCTGCTTTTCAAACTCTTTTGGAATTCCGCCATGCTGACGGCCATACGGAAAAATTGAATACTCCTCGCGTACCAGATCGGCATCGGTGAGGATCGCCCCGTTTACCCGGGCTACCGGCTTGTTTTCGATCGCCTGTGAAGGCTTCGCCGCGGGCGCATTGGCAAACGCGGTCGGCTGATGTGACGACACCTGGCCAGAAGCTGCAGCTATCCCGAGGAGAAGAAAAGGAAGAATTGAGACTCTGTAATTCATATAGTTGACCCCCGCTTAAAAGGAAGGGGAGGGAAAGTGCCCCCTCC